>JAWODU010000030.1:0-34569 GCA_046483125.1 Kiritimatiellia bacterium | reverse complement strand
GCGAAGCCGATCCTCCACCGCCGATCGAGCGAAAGCATTCGCTGGACTACCTGAGGCGCATGGCGATCGAGGTCGCCAAGGATCCGTACGCAGGAAAGCGGGCGGCGGCGCAGATGGACGGCGGCATCGTAGTTGTGAGCGCGGCTGACGGGCCTATGCCCCAGACGCGCGAGCATATTCTGCTGGCGCGTCAGGTAGGTGTGCCGGCGCTTGTCGTGTTTCTGAACAAGGTTGACCTTGTGGACGATCCGGAGCTTCTCGATCTCGTGGAACTGGAAGTAAGGGAGCTCCTGACAAAGTATGAGTTCCCTGGTGACGAAATTCCGATTGTTCGCGGAGACTCACTCTCCGCGACAAAGGTCGGCTCGGCCGACGACCCGGCGGCCGCCTGTATAGGCGAACTGCTCGAGGCGCTGGACAATTACGTTCCCGAACCGGTTCGCGTTACGGACCAGGCTTTCCTGATGCCTATTGAGGATGTGTTCTCGATTGAAGGACGCGGCACAGTGGTGACCGGGAGGGTTGAGCGCGGAGTGGTGAAAGTCGGAGACGAAGTGGAAATAGTGGGGCTTCACGACACGCAGAAGACCACAGCTACCGGCGTGGAAATGTTCAGAAAACTTCTCGATGAGGGAAGGGCCGGTGACAACATAGGTGTTTTGCTCAGAGGTGTTAAAAAAGACCAGGTCGAACGCGGACAGGTGCTGGCGAAGCCCGGCAGTATAACGCCCCATACCGGGTTCAACGCGCAGGTATACGTGTTGAGCAAGGAAGAAGGTGGGCGTCATACGCCGTTTTTCAAGGGATACCGTCCGCAATTCTTCTTCCGTACCACCGACGTGACCGGGGACATTACACTGCCGGAGGGAGTGGAAATGGTAATGCCCGGCGATAATACGTCGATGGATGTCAAGCTGATTAACCCGGTGGCAATGGAAGAGAAAATGCGCTTTGCGATCAGAGAAGGCGGACGTACGGTCGGAGCGGGGACCGTGTCAAAGATCAACGAGTGAATTGTTTTTCCTGAAAAGGCCGGGGTCAGCGCGGGAAACCGGCGCGGGCCGGGCGGAATGGAGCATTTGCGGCGATGCCGAGGGAACAGATAACGTTAGCGTGCACGGAGTGTAAACGCCGGAATTACACTGCAACGAAAAACAAGGCCCGGACGCGAGGCAGGCTGGAGGTTAAGAAATACTGCCGGTTTGATCGGAAGCGGACCGCGCATAAGGAGGTTCGCTGAAGGGGTTTCCCAGTGGAATGTAATACGGCGGCTGTGGCGGCCGGGGATTCGTAATCAGGCCAGTAGCTCAATCTGGCAGAGCACCGGTCTCCAAAACCGGAAGTTGGGGGTTCGAGTCCCTCCTGGCCTGCCAGCGGCAGAGCAGGGGGAAGCAAGTCCCCGCGCCGGCAGTGTATTCCCTGTATTTGTGTATGGGGGTTTTTGTGAAGAAGCTGAGACAGATAATAGAGGGAATCAGGACATTCATCGGCGAGGTGGGCGTCGAGATGAGGAAGTCCACATGGCCTGAGCGTTCGGAGCTGATGGAATCGACCGTAGTGGTGATAGTTTCGGTACTGCTCCTGAGCACTTTTGTGGGCTTCAGTGACTGGATTCTGGTGAGATTTCTCAGGTTAATGATTCCCGCTGGGTGAGTTGGGACGCAATGGAAAAGCAGTGGTTTGTGGTTCATACGCTTACCGGGCATGAGCATAAAGTCCGGGAAAGCATCAGGAAACGCGCGAAGACCGAAAACGTGGAGGATTACATCGACGAGGTGATAATCCCCACGGAAAAGGTTTCCGAGGTGAAACGCGGAGTGAAGTGCACTACGACCCGGAAATTTTACCCGGGTTACGTTCTTGTGCACATGTCCCTTTACGACGACAAGAAGGCGCTGAGGGGCGATTGCTGGCATTTTATACGGGAGACGCCGGGTATTATAGGTTTTATAGGGGGAGAAAAGCCGCCCCCGCTTCAGCCGGAAGAGGTGGACGTTGTTCTCCACCAGGCGGCGGAGAAAAAGGAAAAGATAAAACCCAAGGTGGAATTCGAGCCGGGCGAGAGCGTGAAAATTACCGACGGCCCGTTCCTGAACTTTACCGGCCAGGTGGAAGAAGTGGATCCGGGGCGGGGCAAACTGAAAGTGTCCGTGGCTATTTTCGGGAGATCGGCGCCCGTGGAACTCGAGTACTGGCAGGTGGAGAGGGCGTAGAGAGTCCGCAGGCACGGATAACACGCGCCTTCGTCCGTCAGCCGACGGACTACGGAGGGCAGGCGGACGGGAATGGATGTAAGGAGAAGATATTTTGGCGGGCAAAGTTGCCGGAACAATTAAACTGCAGATTCCCGCGGGGCAGGCGACACCGGCCCCTCCGGTGGGCCCCGCTCTGGGTCAGCATGGCGTCAATATCATGGAATTCTGCAAGTCCTTTAACGCGGAGACGCAGGATCAGGCGGGCGTCGTTGTGCCGGTGGTAATTACCGTTTATGAAGACAGGTCATTCAGCTTTATCAGGAAAAGCCCCCCGGCGGCGACCCTGTTGAAGAAAGCGGCGGGACTCGCCAAGGGGTCCGCGACGCCGAACAGGGAAAAGGTCGGGAAAGTTACGCAGGAAGCAGTGCGCGATATAGCGAAAACTAAGATGAACGATTTAAACGCGTCGGACGAAGAAGCGGCAATGCGGATGGTGCAGGGAACCGCGCGCAGTATGGGCGTGGAGATTGAGCGCGGCTGAGGGCAGAAAGCCGCGGCGGGACATGACAAAGCGCAGTAAAAAACACAGGGCGTTCAGGGAGAAAATGCCGGAAGCCCCCGTGGGGTTAAAGGAAGCAATTTCTTTTCTGAAGGAAAATCCGGGTGCGAAGTTCGACGAGAGTGTGGAGGTGGCGATACGGCTTGGAATAGATCCGCGGAAATCGGATCAAGCGGTCCGGGGAGTTGTCGGATTGCCCCACGGCACCGGCAAAAACGTCAAGGTGCTTGTTTTTGCTTCGGGGACACAGGCTGACGCCGCGCGTTCGGCGGGAGCCGATTACGTCGGCATGTCCGATATGGCGGAGAAGATTAAAGAGGGCTGGACGGATTTCGACGTCGCGGTATCCACGCCGGAGGCCATGAAGGAAGTTAAAAAACTCGGCCGTGTACTCGGTCCCAGGGGGCTGATGCCTAACCCCAAGACGGGGACCGTTACGGAAGATGTCGTATCTGCCGTTAAGGATAGCAAGGCCGGCAAAGTGGAGTTCAGGGCCGACAAGCAGGGGATAGTCAGCGCCGCGGTGGGAAAGCTGTCTTTTGACGCGGATCACCTGGTGAACAACGCGGAGGTACTGATAGGGGCGGTAAAGGCCGAGAGGCCGGCCGGGATGAAGGGTACATATATAAGGACTTGTACCGTGGCCACGACAATGGGCGCGGGCCTGCGTGTGAATGCTTAGTCATGAGAGCGGAAAAAAAATCCATAGCGGGGGAAATAAGGGAAAACGTGGAAAACAGCGATTATATTGTGCTGATAGATTACCGCGGGCTGAACGTAGAGCAGTTAAGCGCTCTGAGGTCTGAATTCCGGGACACGGGAACGCGCCTGGTGATCGTAAAGAACTCTTTCTTCAAGGAGGCGGTCAGGAACACGGGGCGCGAGGGCCTCGGCGCTTACTGTGACGGGCCGACTGCCATGATAACCGGCAAGGGAGATATTACCGGAATCGTAAAAACCCTGAAAAATTTCAGCAGGGAAAACAAGGCGGCCACAGCCAGAGGCGGGAATCTAGGAGACAGGATGCTTTCGGCCGAGGATATCGAGCAGATCGCGAGCCTGCCGCCCAGGGAAGCGCTTCTTGGCCTCCTGGCGTGCACGATCGCGGCTCCACTGAGGCAGTTGCCCGGGGTGCTGTCGCAGAAACTGATGTCCCTCTTATACGCGTTAAAAGATGTTGAGAAAAAGAAATCGGAGTAGCTGAAGTGACGAAGGTAGTGTCAAAAGTCCATGGTAAAACGGATGTAGGACGAGTTGGAACACTTCATCGCACACTTAACCGCCACGTTTTGTCGTATACGCTTAAACGACTCTGTTGCAACGGCCCGCACGTGACGAGTAAGCAGGTCGGTTAAGAGTGTGCGTCCGCCGCGGCGAAAAGGGTGGCGGTTAAGAAAGCGTTTAAGTGTATTGGGAAAAGAGGGGAGAGAGTCGAAAAACAGCTAATGACCTGCAAGAAGGACAGTTACACAGAGAAACGTGCTGTTAGCTTTGACAGCTCAGGAACGAAAGACAGGAGAGTGCGTCATGGTGGAAACTGAAGAAAAAACAGTAGAGGGAAAAACAGAAGAGTCTAAAGAAAGCGCCGGCCCCGCCGTGGAGGGGAAAATGGCCGAATTTATAGACTGGATCGAGGGTATAAGCGTTCTCGAGCTTTCTCAGCTCGTGAAGGCCCTTGAAGACAGGCTCGGGGTCTCGGCCGCGGCGCCGGTGGCCGTGGCCGCGGGAGCGGCCGGAGGCGGCGAAGAAGCGAAAGCCGAAGAAAAAACGGAGTTTGACGTGGTTCTGAGCGAAATCGGGGGCCAGAAGATAGGTGTCATCAAGGAAGTGCGGGCGATTACCGGTCTCGGTCTCAAGGATTCCAAGGAACTGGTTGAATCGGCTCCCAAGGCGGTGAAGGAAGGCGTTTCGAAGGAACAGGCTGACGAAATCAAGAAGAAACTGGAAGAAGCGGGAGCAACCGTCGAAATAAAGTGAGGTGACGGATGGTCGAAAGAGTTAATTTCGGGAAACTCGAGGCCGTAATAGATCCGGGAGATCTGGTAGAGGTCCAGAGCAAGTCGTACGAGGACTTTCTGCAGACACGCGCGAACCCCATGAAACGGAAGAGCAGGGGCCTGCAGGGAATCTTCAAGGAAATTTTCCCCATAAGCAGTTACGACGGCCGGTACGTTCTGGACTTTGTAAAATACGAGCTTTCCGAGCCCAAGCTGGGCCCTCTGCAATGCCTGTACGAGGGCATTACCTACGCGGCACCCCTGCATGTGCTCTTTCGCCTGAAAGACGGCGATGAAGTCAGGGAAGAAAGCGTGTACATGGGAGAGGTCCCGTTAATGAGGGAACACGGCTCTTTTGTGGTTAACGGCGCCGAAAGGGTTGTAGTAAGTCAGCTCCATCGTTCCCCCGGCATATGTTCCGAACAGAAAACCCATCCCAGCGGCAACGTACTCTATTCTATCAGAATCATACCGGACAGGGGGTCGTGGATCGAAGTTCAGTTCGATACTTCCGATCTGATCTGGATTTACATGGATCGCCACCGCCGGCGAAGGAAGTTTCTTGCCTCTACTTTTCTCCGCGCGCTCGGTTATGGAACAGACGAAGAACTGCTCGGCCTGTTCTATCCTGTGGAACGCGTGCGTCTGAACAGATCCGACTGGTCGGACCTGGTCGAGAACAAGGTGTTTAAAGAAGATATAATAGTCGACGCGGACTCGAAGCGCGTACTGGCGCGCAAGTACGAGGCGGTTACCGCCGCGATACTGAAGGAAATGCGTTCGTCGGGCTTTAAAACGGTGGAGCTCGTGGACATTTCCCGGGACCAGGGGATCTTTCTCGCGGGGGTGCGCGCCGATCAGACGCATTCAACTGAGGAGGCACTCAAGGACATTTTCCACCGCCTGAGGCCGGGCGATCCGTCCACACCGGCCAACGCCCGTCAGTTGTTGAAACGACTCTTCTTCGATCCCAGAAGGTACGACCTGGGCCGGGTAGGCCGTCATAAGATCAACCAGAAGCTGGGCGTCAACGGCAACCCGGAGGGCGATGACAGGATCCTCGGCAAGGAGGACATCGTAGGGGCCGTGAAGCACCTGATCGACGTACGCAGAGGCAGAGAACTGGTGGATGACATAGACCATCTCGGCAGCAGAAGAGTACGCACCGTAGGTGAACTTCTGGAGAATCAGTGCCGCGTTGGACTGGCGCGGACGGAACGCCTTGTGAGAGAGCGCATGACCCTGTTTGATCCGTCAACGGGAGTCGTATCCCCGCAGAGCCTGGTAAACTCCAAGGCCTTGTCGGCGGTTATACAGGATTTCTTCGGGAGAAGCCAGTTGAGCCAGTTCATGGACCAGACCAATCCTCTTTCGGAACTTGCCCACCGCCGCAGGTTGAGCGCACTGGGCCCAGGCGGATTGAGCCGTGAGCGCGCGGGTTTTGAAGTACGGGACGTGCACAGCAGTCATTACGGCAGAATATGTCCCATAGAAACGCCCGAAGGACCGAACATAGGGTTGATTTCTTCTCTTGGTATATACGCGAAAGTCAACGACTACGGGTTCATAGAAACGCCTTACCGCCGGGTCGATAAAGGCCGCGTCAGCGACGACGTCGAGTACCTGAGCGCGGACGAAGAGGAAAAGTACGTCATTGCCCAGGCAAACGCTCCGTTAGACCAGGAAGGCAAGTTCGTTCACGATACGGTTTCTGTCCGGTACGCGGGAGAATTTCTCGAAGTATCCAGAGATCGCGTCGATTACATGGACGTATCGCCGAAACAGGTAGTGAGCATAGCGGCGGGACTGATTCCGTTCCTGGAGCACGATGACGCGAACAGGGCCCTGATGGGAGCCAACATGATGCGCCAGGCGGTGCCGCTTCTGAAAGCCGAAGCGCCGTACGTGTCAACGGGCCTTGAAGAACGAGTCGCCAGAGATTCCCGCGTAATGCTGGAAGCGTCCGCCCCGGGTAAAGTCGCTTACATTTCCGGAGACAAGATAATTGTCAGCCGTGACGGCAGAGTGCCCAAGGCAAAAAAGAGGGACGGATCATGCCGGGAGTACAACCTTCAGAAATTCCGCCGTTCGAACGCCGGCACCTGTTTTAACCAGAAGCCGACAGTGAAGGCGGGCGACAAGGTTAAGAAAGGAACGATTCTGGCGGACGGGCCCGGCACCAGGGACGGCGAACTGGCGTTGGGGAAGAACCTCCTCGTGGCTTTCATGCCCTGGGTCGGTTACAACTTTGAGGACGCGATCCTGGTAAGTGAAAGAGTAGTGCGTGACGACGTTTTTACGTCCATTCACGTCCAGGAGTTCGAAGTCGGCGCGAGGGACACGAAACTGGGCCCGGAAGAAATCACCCGTGACATACCCAATGTTGGTGAAGATGCCCTTAAGAACCTCGGGCCGGACGGCGTGATATACACGGGCGCCGAAGTTCAGCCCGGCGAAATCCTCGTGGGTAAGATTACGCCGAAGAGCGAGACCGAGCTGGCTCCGGAAGAAAGACTTCTTCGCGCTATATTCGGGGAGAAGGCCGCCGAGGTGAGAGAGACTTCGCTGACTGTTCCAAGCGGAACGCATGGAATAGTGATGGACGTAAACGTGACAGCGCACAAGGAAGTGAAGAAGAAAGAGTCCAACCCCGCGGAACGCAGGACACGTCAGAAAAACATCGCCGAAGAGTTCAAGTCGAAGAAGCAGGAACTGACGGACGGCCTGACGGAAGCGCTGAGCAACATTCTGCTGGGTGAAAAAATCCCGCTGGACGTTGTGGACGCGGAAGCCGGCCAGATTATAATTCCTGCCAACCGGAAGATTACAAAAACTCTTTTGAGAAAGCTCGCCGCCAGGCATGAGCATATCCAGATTGAAAGCAGTCCGATTCAGATAAAGATTGATGAGATTATTAACGAATACAAACCGAAATTCGACGAACTGGAAATGGAACACGCCCGGGCGCTGGACAGGCTCGAAAGCGGGGACGATCTGGATTCCGGAATTATAAAACAGGTGAAGGTGTACATCGCGACCAAGAAGAAACTGGCCGTCGGGGACAAGCTCGCGGGGCGCCACGGGAACAAAGGGGTAGTGGCGAGGATAGTGCCGGATTGCGACATGCCGTTTCTGCCGGACGGTACACCGATGGATATAGTGCTGAACCCTCTGGGAGTACCGTCTCGTATGAATCTCGGGCAGTTGTTTGAAACGCACCTCGGCGCCGCCTGCAAAATCCTGGGACTGCACGCAAGCACGCCGGTTTTTGACGGAATTTCGGAATCGAAAATCTGCGACTATCTTGAAGAGGCGAACCTCTCGCGCGACGGCAAGACCGACTTGTATGACGGCAGGACCGGTGAAGAGTTTGACCAGAGGGTCGTGGTAGGTCAGATATACATGATGAAACTTCATCACCTGGTGAGCGACAAGATTCATGCCAGGGCCGTCGGGCCTTACTCGCTCGTTACGCAGCAGCCGCTCGGGGGTAAAGCGCAGTACGGCGGCCAGCGGATGGGAGAAATGGAAGTCTGGGCTCTGGAAGCTTACGGTGTTGCGTACGCCCTGCAGGAGTTGCTGACCGTGAAAAGCGACGATGTTTCGGGGAGGACAAGGATATACGAATCCATTGTCAAAGGCGACAATACGCTGGAGGCGGGAATGCCCGAATCGTTCAGCGTTCTGGTGAACGAATTGAAAGGCCTGTGCCTGTCGGTAAACGTTGTAAAAAAGGGCAAGTCGTAGGGATCAAACGGAGAAGTCCATGTCTGGAGAAACTATGCTGAAGAACTACGCTGCCAGGGAAGTGCTTGGCGTGCCGGAGAGTGAAAATTTCGATGCCGTGGGAATAACCGTGGCTTCGCCGGAGATCGTTCGCTCATGGAGCCAGGGCGAGGTTAAAAACCCGGAGACCATCAACTACCGGACGTACAAACCGGAGCGCGGCGGTCTTTTCTGCGAAAGGATTTTCGGGCCTACGCGGGACTGGGAATGCAGTTGCGGCAAATACAAGCGCATCAAGCACAAGGGTGTGATCTGCGACAGGTGCGGTGTCGAAGTGACGCTTTCCCGCGTAAGACGGGAAAGAATGGGACATATAGAGCTTGCCGTGCCGGTTTCCCACATATGGTTTTTTAAATGTACGCCCAGCAGGCTGGGACTGATGCTGGACATGACGGCAAGTTCGCTGGAACGCGTTCTGTATTACGAGGATTATCTTGTTATCGATCCGGGCGATACTCCTTTGAGCGTAAAACAGCTCTTGAGCGAGATGGAGTACCGTGAAGCCCAGGACAAGTACGGGGACACGTTCACCGCGAAAATGGGCGCCGAAGGAGTTCGCGATTTGCTTTCGAAGGTAGACATGGACGAATTGATGTCCGAGCTTGAATCAAACATGGAGAAGACCCGCAGTAAGCAGACCCGCAAGAAACTTTCCAAGCGAATGAAGGTGGTGGAAGGCTTCCGGAGCAACGGAACGAGGCCGGAATGGATGATCCCGGACGTTCTGCCCGTGATCCCTCCCGATCTGCGCCCGCTTGTGCCGCTTGAAGGCGGCCGGTTCGCCACGTCCGATCTGAACGATCTTTACAGGCGCGTCATAAACAGGAACAACCGGCTCAAGAACCTCCAGCAGTTGAAAACTCCGGAAGTTATCATCCGCAACGAGAGGCGCATGCTTCAGGAAGCCGTCGATGCTGTGTTCGACAACGGCAGGCACGGCAGGCCGGTGACGGGCGCCGGGAACAGGCCCCTGAAGTCACTGAGCGACATGCTCAAGGGCAAGGGCGGGCGATTCAGGCAGAACCTCCTGGGTAAGAGGGTGGACTACTCGGGGCGCTCGGTCATAGTGATCGGTCCGGAGTTAAAACTTCATCAGTGCGGATTGCCGAAAAAGATGGCCCTCGTGCTGTTTGAGCCGTTTATTATCAGGCGTCTCAAGGAAATGGGGACCGTTCACACGGTACGCAGTGCCAAGAAACTGATAGAACGGCAATCCAGCGAAGTGTGGGACATACTTGAGCAGGTCACTCGGGACAAAACGGTTATGCTGAACCGGGCCCCGACTCTGCACAGACTCAGCATTCAGTCTTTTGAACCCGTGCTCGTTGAGGGTGATGCGATCCAGGTACATCCTCTGGTATGCACGGCTTACAACGCGGACTTCGACGGCGACCAGATGGCCGTACACGTGCCGCTTTCGGTTGAGGCGCAAATGGAATCGCGCATGCTGATGATGTCCACCAACAGTATTTTTTCCCCTTCAAGCGGGAAATCGATAATGACACCTACCCAGGACATAGCGCTGGGCATCTATTATCTGACTTCGTTCTCTCAGCGCTACAGGATGGAATCGAGGTTGAGGCCCGAGCCCGGGGAACGTGAAAGACTGCCTTTATTCCGGGACGTTTCGGAGGTGAGGTTCGCCCTTGCTGAAAAGGAAGTGCTTGTTCACGACCGGATTTATTTCCGCAATCCTGATTACGGGCGTAAAACCGCTTTCGGGAGCGACAGGGAGAAGGTTCTGACAACGACGGCGGGACGCGTGCTTTTCAATGAAATATGGCCGGAGATGCTCGGGTTCGTGAACGACGTGGTGAACAAGGATCTGCTGGGCAGGATGATATGGCAGTGCCACCACCTGGCGGGCCAGGAGCGCGTGGTAAAGGCGTTGGACGAGCTGAAAGCTCTCGGCTTCGAGCAGGCCACGCTGGCAGGCGTGTCCATGGGCATGGAGGATATGATTGTTCCCCCTGAGAAGAACGAGATTGTGGAAAACGCGAGGAAGCAGGTGGCGGAAGTGACCCGTCAGTACAAGCGCGGAGTTATCACCGACGGTGAACGTTATAACAAAATAGTGGATATATGGACGCAGGCGACGGAGGACATTTCCAACGCAATGTATTCGGCGATCGAAGAAAACGCAGGCAGTGAGGAGTGCAACCCCCTGTACATGATGGTCGATTCCAGAGCGCGGGGCAGTCGTCAGCAGATACGTCAGCTCGCGGGTACGAGGGGCCTGATGGCGAAGCCTTCAGGCGAGATTATTGAACGTCCCATTGTGGCTAATTTCCGCGAGGGCCTGAGCGTACTGGAATACTTTATCAGCACGCACGGCGCCCGGAAGGGATTGGCCGACACGGCTCTTAAAACGGCTGATGCCGGGTATCTTACGAGGAAACTGGTGGATGTGGCGCAGGACGTAATTGTTGTGGAGCAGGACTGCAACACTCTCAACGGCATTGAGGTCAATACCATGGTCGAAGGCGACGACGATCTGGCCGCTCTGGAAGCCAGGGTTCTGGGAAGAGTCACCACCGACGACGTAAAGGATTCGACGGGCAATGTCATAGTGAAAACCGGGGACGAGATCGACGAAAACGCGTGCGCGGAAATTCTCAGGACGGGCGTAAGCGCGATAAAGATCCGCAGTGTATTGACCTGCGAGTCGCGCAACGGGCTTTGCGCCAAGTGTTACGGCCGCGACCTCGCGACCGGGAAACCTGTTGTGGTAGGGACGGCGGTGGGAATTATCGCGGCTCAATCGATTGGGGAGCCGGGCACCCAGCTGACGATGCGTACGTTCCATATCGGGGGCACTGCCAGTTCGGTTTTCAAACAGCCGGAGGCGCTGGCGAAAAACGGGGGCATTGTCCGTTACCATGATTTGAGAGTGGTAAAGAACAAAGATAATGAAAATGTTGTTTTGAATAAGAACGGCGCCCTTGCCGTGCATGACGACTCGGGGCGCGAACTTGAACGTTACACAATGGTGATAGGTTCAATCGTGCAGGTTCCCGACGGGAGCAGGACGGAGGAGGGCGAATGCCTGGCGAAATGGGATCCATATAACGTTCCCGTTCTGGCCGAACAGGAAGGCGGGATAAGCTTCCATGATTTTGTGGAAAACGTTTCTGTTAAGAAGGAAGTGGATCCCGCCACGGGGCTCAAGGGCACGGTTGTGCTTGAAACCAAGGAAGACCTCCACCCGCAGATAGTAATAAAGAACCCGGCAACGGACGAAACGCTGGGCTTTTACAGCATCCCGGCGGGCGCTCACGTGATGCCTAAGGAAGGCGATACGGTGCATCCCGGCGATGTTTTGGCCAAGACGCCCCGGAAAGAATCGAAAACCAGGGACATTACGGGCGGCCTGCCGAGAGTTGCCGAACTTTTTGAGGCGCGTCAGCCCAAAGACGCCGCGGAGATCGCGAAGATAGAGGGGATCGTGGATTTCGGGCCCAACCAGAGAGGCAGGCGGTGTCTCATCATCAGGGATGAGACCACGGGCGCCACGGAAGAACACCTGATACCGATGTCGAAACATATAGTCGTTTTCAAGGGCGACCGGGTTCGCAAGGGACAGCAGTTGACGGAAGGACCCATTGTTCCTCAGGAAATTCTGGAGGCCTGCGGACCGCAGGAACTGCAGGAATACCTGGTGAACGAGGTCCAGGAAGTTTACCGGCTTCAGGGTGTGGGCATAAACGACAAGCACATCGAAGTAATCGTGAGGCAGATGCTGAGGAAGATAAAAATCACGAACCCCGGTGACACGGAGTTTCTGTGGGGAGAACAGGTGGCCAAACAGCGGTTCCAGGAAGTCAACGAGGCCGCAATAACGGAAGGGAAGAGGCCGGCTGAGGCCACGCCGTCGCTGTTGGGAATTACAAAAGCTTCTCTTGAGACAGAGAGCTTTATTTCCGCGGCTTCCTTCCAGGACACGACCAGGGTCCTTACGGACGCGGCTACACTGGGGCGCGTGGACAAACTGCGTGGATTCAAGGAAAACGTAATAATGGGGCACCTTGTACCCGGGGGGACAGGTTTTACAATGCACAGAGATATCCGGCTGGTGCCGCTTGCCGAACCCCTTCCTGAGGAAGAGCCGGAGGAAACCGAAGTCGCGCAAGAGGCCGGGAAAAGGCTCCAGGAACTGCTGGAAGGCGCCGGTACCGCGGAGGAGAATGCTGAAAATGCCGACAATTAACCAACTTGTCAGAAAAGGTCGTCGAACGGGTCGCAAGAAGGACAAATCCAGGGCGCTGGTCAAGTGTCCTCAGAGACGGGGTGTATGCGTGGCGGTGAAAACGCAGACGCCGAAAAAGCCGAATTCGGCCTTGCGCAAAGTGGCGCGCGTAAGGCTTACTTCAGGTTACGAAGTCAGCGCTTACATTCCGGGAGTCGGTCACAATCTCCAGGAACACAGCGTGGTGCTGGTGCGCGGCGGCCGCGTGAAAGACCTTCCCGGTGTCAGGTATCACATTGTCCGCGGGACCCTTGACACGACTGGAGTTGGCGACAGAAAGCGCGGGCGTTCGAAATACGGCGTTGCGAAGCAAAAAAAATAATTACGGAGCAAGTTATGGCCAGAAGACACAGAGCCGACAAAAAGGTGCGGATTCCCGATCCGAGGTATGACAGCGAACTCATCGCTCGCGTGATCAGTTATGTCATGCAGGAGGGCAGGAAAACGACCGCGGAAAAAGTGGTATACGGCGCTCTGGACAGGATCAGGGAAAAGACCGGAGAGGATCCCCTTGAGGTAATGGTCAAGGCGGTCGACAACATAAAGCCGCGTGTCGAGGTAAAATCAAAACGCGTTGGAGGGGCGACTTACCAGGTCCCGGTCGAAGTGAGCAGGCAGAGACAGCTTGCGCTGGCTCTCAGGTGGCTGGCAGCGTTTTCAAACGCGAGAAGAAATGTGCCTATGGTGGACGCGCTGGCCGCGGAAGTTATGGAGGCTTACCGGAACCAGGGCAATGCGATCAAGAAGAGAGACGACACGCATAAGATGGCGCAGGCCAACAAGGCCTTTGCACACTACGCGTGGTGAATGACGGGCGTTATCATCGAATGGCAACGGTTCAGAAAGTGAAAAAGAAGAGGAAAACCGGTCAGGGCGAGGCACCGGATCGCCGGTGGAGTCTGTCGGCGATGCGTAACGTGGGCATTATCGCGCATATTGACGCGGGTAAGACAACAACGACCGAGCGCATGCTGTATTACTCGGGAAAGGTACATAAGATCGGCGAGGTGCATGAAGGAACGGCGGTAATGGACTGGATGGACCAGGAGAAGGAGCGCGGGATAACTATTACCAGCGCCGCCACAAGCTGTGGCTGGAGGAACTGCCAGGTAAACATTATTGATACGCCCGGACATGTTGACTTTACGGTGGAGGTACAAAGGGCCCTCCGGGTTCTTGACGGGGCCATAGGAGTGTTCTGCGGTGTTGGCGGCGTGGAAGCACAGTCGGAAACCGTGTGGCACCAGGCCTCGGAATACAACGTGCCGAGAATAGCTTATGTCAACAAAATGGACAGGGTGGGAGCCGATTTCAGCAGGGTGGTGCGGGAAATGAGGGAAAAGCTCGGCGCTGAGGCGGTTCCGGTGCAGGTTCCATGGGGTTGTGAGGACGCGTTTTCCGGGGTAATTGACATAATCGCCATGAAAGCGGCGGGTTTTGACGATAAGAGTCTGGGCTGTGAGGTGAAGGTAACGGATATCCCGGCGGAGCTTGGCCCAGAGGCGGAGAAAGCACGCTCTCAACTGGTGGAGCGTGTGGCTGAAAAAGACGAAACCGTTCTCGAAGCATATCTGGACAACGCGGACGTGGAGCCTGAAACGCTGAAGGCAGGCATCAGGAGAACGGTGCTTAAAGGTGATATATGCCCCGTCCTCTGCGGATCGTCGCTGAAGAACAAGGGGGTCCAGCAACTGCTTGACGCTATAGTGGATTATCTGCCTTCGCCGGAAGATGTGGCCGCCGCTGAAGGGCGGCATCCGAAGAGCGGTGAATTGGTTCAATGCTCTCCGGATGATTCTGCGTCGTTGAGCGCGCTTGTTTTCAAGGTAACCACCGATCCATACCTGGGAAGGCTGATGTTTGTGCGCGTGTATTCGGGTCGTATTCGAAAAGGGCAGAGGGTCTACAATCCCAGGACGGGGCTGAGGGAGCGGCCAACAAGAATTGTGCAGCTGCACGCGAACAGCCGTGCCGAGGTCGACACGCTTTATTCGGGCGACATAGGAGCACTTGGCGGGTTCTCCTCCGCGACAACGGGGGACACCCTTTGCACGGAAAACGCGCCGGTTGAAATGGAACGGATGAGATTTCCCGAGCCGGTGGTCTGGATAGCGGTTGAGCCGAAATCGAGAGCCGAGAACGATAAACTTGAGGGCGCTTTGCAGGGGCTGGCGAGCGAGGACCCGACGTGTCTGGTCAGAACGGAACCGGAAACGGGTCAGCTTCTTATGGGCGGCATGGGAGAACTGCACCTTGAAGTCCTGCGGGAGAGGATGCGCAGAGAGTTTTCGGTGGCCGCGAATACCGGTGAACCCATGGTGGCTTATCACGAGACTGTCAGCGATTCCGGGCGGGGTGAAAAACTGTTTGACCGGATGATAGGGGGCAACCGTCACTTCGCAGGGGTAACGGTTGCGGTCGAACCGGCGGAACGCGGGGCGGGAAACGCTATTGAATTCAGGGTAGACAAGGAAGCGATTCCCGGAGAGTATCGCGGGGCGGTGGAACAGGGACTGAATGACGGGATCTATACGGGGGTACTGGCGGGGTATCCGGTTACGGACGTGCGTGTTGCGGTGACCGGCGGAGCCTTCGATCCGGAATCTTCGTCGGAGGTGGCATTCAAGAGCGCCGCGGCCATGGCGTTCAAGGAGGCAGTAGGAAACGCGAGGCCGGAACTGCTTGAACCGATAATGGCGTTAAGCATAGTGGTACCGGACGAATATATGGGGGATGTTCTGGGCGACGTAAACAGTCGACGGGGTAAAGTTGACGAAATGACGGATCGCGGAAGTTCAAGATTGATAAGAGCGCGTGTCCCGCTGGCCGAGATGTTTCATTATTCCACGGCGATCAGGTCTCTTTCCGCCGGCCGGGCCGGCTACACGATGGAGCCGAAGGAATTTGAACTTGTACCCGCGGAGATTAAACGGAAGTTACTTGACAGGTGATTCATGGACAATAATCAGAGGATCAGAATACGTCTGCAGGCTTACGACCATGTGGTAGTGGACCAGGCGGCGGTGGATATAGTGGAAACGGCGAAGAGCACGGGCGCGCGCGTGGTAGGGCCGACCCCGCTTCCGACGCGGATAGAGCGGTTCACGGTGAACAGAAGCCCCCACGTAGACAAGAAATCGATGGATCAATTTGAAATGCGGACGCACAAGCGTCTTCTGGAAATCGTGGAGCCCACGGCCAAGACGGTTGATGAACTGAGGAAGCTCAATCTTCCGGCGGGCGTGGATATAACAATAAAAATCTGAAGTTTTATCATGCAGGGACTCATAGGAAAAAAACTGGGTATGACCCGGATTTTCGACGACGACGGCAGAAGGGTCGCCGTGACGGTCATTCAGGCCGGGCCGTGTGTCGTGATCCAGCGGAGGAACGCCGCGAAAGACGGTTACGAAGCAGTACAGGTAGGGTACGCCCCCGTGAAGGAATCCCGGGTACCGAAACCGCTGTTGGGGCGTTTCAGGAAAGCCGGGGTCAATCCCATGAGGCATTTGATGGAATTCGGTATTGATGACGGCGAGGAACTGAAAGGGGGGGACACCGTTACGGTGTCGCTTTTCGCCGGTGTTCCGTTTGTGGATGTAACGGGAATCACCAAGGGGCGCGGGTTCCAGGGTGTGGTTAAACGTTACAATATGGGCGGCGGCAGAATGACCCACGGCGGCCACTCAAAGAGAAGGATAGGCGCTATCGGACAGTGCTCCTACCCGGCCCGCGTAGCCAGGGGCAAGAAAATGCCCGGCCATATGGGCAACGCGCGGGCTACTCAGCAGAATCTTCGCGTAATGGGTGTGCGCGAGGACGACAACGTTCTCATAGTACGGGGGGCGGTCCCGGGACCGAATGGAGGGACTGTGGTAGTAAGGAAATCGATAAAGCGGCCGCCCGATGCCGTTGAGGCGGCCGGCAAAAAGGATTCCGGAGGATCCGAATAATGTGCACCGTCGAGATGTTTGATACGAAGGGCGTTTCGCTGGAGGAATTCCAGGTGGATGACGCTCTGCTTGTTCTCGACAGGGGAGAACAGGCCGTGCATGAAGCGATTACGGCGCATAACGCCGCGGTTCGCAGGGGGTCGGCTTCTACGCTCCGGAAGGGCGAAGTAGCGGGCAGTAACAAGAAACCGTGGCGGCAGAAGGGAACGGGCCTGGCCCGGGCGGGATACAGGCAGTCCCCTGTATGGCGCGGCGGCAGTAACGCGTTCGGGCCGCATCCGAGAAGTTACGCGAAAAAAGTGAACAAGAAAGCCGCTTTGCTGGCCTTTAAACGGGTTTTTAGCGAAAAGCTCGCGAACGGGGAGATCCGCGCAGTGGATAATCTGGCGTTAAGTTCAGCAAAGGCCATGGAGTTTAACGAGATACTGAGAGCCGTAAAGGCAGTTCCGCCGGTACTGGTGGTAATGGGCGAGGTTGACAAAGGGCTTGCCCGCGCCGCCGGAAACATTGCGAAAGTGGAAGTGGTCAGGGCGCGCGATGCGGACGTGTACCGGCTGATGAAATATCCCGTCGTGATTGCCGATCGCGAAGGCATGAACACACTGGTAGACCGACTGAGGGGCCCGGGGAAATGAAAAATAGCGCTGTAATACTTGGCTTCCAGGTTACCGAGAAGGGCACGGAACTTTCGGCCGCTCAGAATAAGTATTTTTTCAAGGTTGACCGCAAGGCCAACAAGCTCGAGATCAGGAAGGCCGTAGAAGAGATGTTTAACGTTACGGTGACGAACGTGAACACCGCGAATTTTTCCGGCAAGAAAAAGAGGGAGCGCACTGTTAACTACGGCAGAACGTCAAACTGGAAACGGGCAATAATATCGCTTAAAGAAAGCGACAGCATTGATTTGACATAACTACACAGGAGACAACTGTGAAACACGCGAATAACCTCCCGCGTTTCGCGGGAGGATTGGCTGAGTGATTTGCCGGGTTTCGTGTTTTTCGCGGATAGCAGTCAGGATTTGACATAGTTTAGACTGCGGGCGGACCCTTTTAACCGTTCGTTAAACGGAGCAGTAAGATGCCTTTAAAAAAACAGAAACCGCGGACACCGGGGATGCGGTTCACTACCGTTTCGACCTTTGAAGAGATCACGACCGGAAAACCGGAGCGATCACTTGTTAAAGGCAGGAAAGGGAAGGGCGGCCGCAACGCAAATGGACGCGTTACAGTGCGTCATCGCGGCGGAGGCCATAAGAGGCGTCTCAGAGACGTGGATTTCAAGCGGGAGAAGACCGGTATTCCGGCAAAGGTGGTGTCCATTGAATATGACCCTAACCGTTCCGCGAATATAGCGCTGGTGAGCTACGCGGACGGCGAAAAGAGATATATGCTTGCGCCGCAGGGTTTAAAAGCGGGCCAGGAAGTGATTTCGGGAAACGACGTTGAACCGTCGGCGGGCAACACTCTGCCTCTGGGCCGCATTCCGCCGGGGATGGCTATACACAACATCGAACTGGAGCCGGGCAAAGGCGGCAGAATGGTAAGGAGCGCCGGCCTGGGCGCCAGAATACTTTCCAGGGAAGGCGGGTTCGCCCATGTGAAACTGCCCTCGGGTGAAATCAGAATGATAAACGTGAAGTGCATGGCCACAATCGGACGGCTGGGCAATGTGGAACATGACAGCGATGTGAAGGGTAAGGCCGGGAGACGCAGATGGCAGGGCGTACGGCCGACAGTTCGCGGAGTGGCTATGAACCCGGTTGATCACCCCATGGGGGGCGGCGAAGGGCGCAGTTCGGGGGGAGGTCATCCTGTTTCTCCATGGGGGAAACTCGCCAAGTCCGGCAGGACGAGAAGAAAGAGGAAACCGTCGAACAAGTTTATTGTAAAACGGAGAAAGTAGGAGATAAACCGGCCGGGGCCGGGAGGTAAAGTATGGCACGTTCCATTAAAAAAGGTCCTTACGTGGACGAAAAACTTCTGAAAAAGGTCGAGCGAATGAACCGCGTGGGAGACAAGCGGCCCATCCGGACATGGTCGCGCCGATCAATGGTCGTGCCCGAGTTCGTTGGCCACACTATGGCTATTCATAACGGGAAACAGCACGTTTCGATATTTGTCACAGAGAACATGGTGGGCCACAGGCTGGGAGAATTTGCGCCGACAAGAACGTTTCGCCGTCACGGCTCGCACACTGATAAAACCACTTCTCTGAAATGATGAGAGCGGGAAAGGACCGCCTGAGATGAACGTAAGCGCGGAGTCAAAATTTGTCAGGTTGTCCCCGGCGAAAGCCAGGGGGCTGGTACGCCGGATGCGGGATATAAGCGTTGAAGAGGCTTTGAAGATTACCGATCTGAGCGGAGGTAAGGCCGGGCGCCTGATCGGGAAGACCCTGAAGTCGGCGGTGGCCAACGCGAGGAATAACGCAAAAATGGACGTGGATAAACTGCAGGTGAAAGACGCCATAGTGAACCAGGGTCCGTCGTACAGGCGGTACTGGGCGCGGGCCAGGGGCATGACAAGGCCGATTCTGCGCAAAACATGCCATATCAAGGTAGTATTGACGGACGGGGAAAACGCGGAAGACTGAAAACGCCCGGCCGGAAGGGTATTCGGCAAGGAGAAATGTTTTGGGACAGAAAGTAAATCCTATCGGTTTAAGAGTCGGTGTTGCGAAGAATTGGCGGTCGCGCTGGTTCAGCGGAAAAAAGGAGTTCGGTAATTTCCTGGCGGAGGATGTTGCCATACGGGAACTCGTGCACAAAACGCTGGAACACGGGGGGATCGAAAACGTGATAATTGAACGCTACGCAGGTCGCGTCCGCGTTAACATTCACACCGCGCGTCCAGGCATAGTAATCGGCCGCAAGGGACAGGATATAGAGCGGCTCAGAGGCGAGATAGCGGATCTGACGGGAAAAGAAGCTTACGTTGAAATTCATGAAGTCAAGTCCGCGGATACGTCGGCTCAGCTGATAGCGGAAAACATAGCGCTTCAGGTGTCCAGGAGAGTGTCTTTCAGGCGGGCGATGAAACGGGCCATTAAGCTGGCAATGGACATGGGGGTTGACGGTATTAAAGTACGGGCGGGCGGACGGCTCGGGGGATCGGAACTCTCGCGGGCGGAATGGTACAAGGAAGGGAAAATTCCCTTGCACACTTTAAGAGCGGGAATAGATTACGGGTTCGCGGAAGCGGCGACAACGGCCGGACGTATAGGGATCAAGGTCTGGGTTTGCAAAAAAGCCGCAGATATAGAATCCAGGGAGGGCAAAACCAATGCCTCTTATGCCAAGCAGGCTTAAGCACCGCAAGGTGCAGAGGGGAAGCCGGAAAGGCAACGCGTCTTCGGGCGCCGAGCTTGCTTTCGGCGAATACGGCATTAAGGCGCTGGAGCGGGGTTGGATAAAGAATAACCAGCTCGAGGCATGCCGGGTGAGCGTGATGCGGCATATGAAAAGGAAGGGCCGATTGTGGATAAGAGTTTTCCCGGACAAACCTGTTACAAAGAAACCGATTGAGACGCGCCAGGGCAAGGGGAAGGGGAATCCGGAGTCATGGGTGGCGGTTGTTAAGCCCGGTATGATATTGTTCGAGATCGGCGGTGTGTCGGAGAAAATAGCAAGGGAAGCACTGCGTCTGGCGGACGCCAAACTGGGAATAGCTACAAGGTACGTTTCGGCGTTCCGGCATTGATTGCATAAGGTATTGGTCCATGAAAGCGCCGCAAATCAGAGAACAGACCGACGAAGAGATCCGAGAGACCTTCGCGGACACGAAAAAAGAACTGCTTAATCTGCGGGTCAAACAGGCCGGCGGAGATTCTTCGCAGCAGCCTCTGCGCGTGAGATCGTTGCGGAGGGATATGGCGCGCATTAAGACTGTTATGCGCGAACGGGGTATCAAGACATGAAGAAACCTGTATCCGGGGGCAGAGGGGTCAGAAAAGAGCGCCGGGGAACGGTGCTGAGGAAAAGCGGCAACAAGACGGCGGTAGTGGTTGTGGAACGCAAAAGGCAGCACCCGCTCTACGGTAAGTACGTGCGGCGGTCCGGGAAACTGCACGTGCATGACGAAGAGAATAAAACCGAGGCGGGTGATACGGTAAGGATTGTGGAAACGCGCCCGCGAAGCCGTTTAAAAAGATGGAGAATCGCGGAGGTGCTGGGCAAATCCGCGCAGTGAAAGGGCTTTTCGATGATAACGGAAGAAACGAATCTACAGGTTGCGGACAACACGGGAGCAAAACGTGTAACCTGTTTTCGCGTTCTGGGTCAGTCGAAACGGTACGCTCACGTGGGGGACATTATAAAGGTTTCGGTAAAAGAGGCTCAGCCTGGAGGGACTGTTAAAAAAGGCCAGGTCTGCAAGGCTCTCGTGGTGAGAACCAGGCAGGCGCTTCGGCGTGACGACGGGTCGCACCTCAGGTTTGACAACAACGCCGTTGTACTGCTGGATGACACCATGAATCCACTCGGATCCAGGGTCTTCGGTCCAGTGGCGAGGGAATTGAGAGAAAAGAATTTCATGAAGGTGTTGTCGCTTGCGCCGGAGGTGCTCTGAGTAAGAGGCGGAAAGCATGAGTATTGCAAGGATTAAAAAAGGGGACACCGTGATAGCCGCCGCGGGCGTGGATCTCGGCAGGACAGGGAGGGTTCTGCAGGTCTTTCCGGGGCGCGGGCGCGCCCTCGTCGAGGGTCTGCACGTGGTGAAGAAGGCGATGAGGAAGACTCAGGACAACCCGCAGGGCGGCATTGGCGAAAGGGAAGCCTCGGTGGACATTTCAAACCTGATGGTTTACTGCCCGGACTGCAAGAGGGGTGTGAGAATGAAGAAGGAAACGGAAGGGGACCGAAAGGTTCGCAAATGCGGCAGATGCGGCCGCGTGTTTGAGTGAACGGACTCTGGAAATGCCTGCGCTGAAAGAGAAATACGAAAAAGAAGCTGCTCCCGGACTTGTGGACTGTCTTCAGGAGAAGAATCGCCTGAGACTGCCACGGCTGATCAAGGTTGTAGTTAACGTGGGCATGGGCACAGCCGACGGCGACGCCCAGAAGGCGATTGCGGGAAATCTTTCGGCGATTACGGGTCAGAAGCCCCTGATTACAAAAGCCAGTAAGAGCATATCGAATTTCAAGGTGAGAAAAGGCGAGGCTGTCGGAGCCAAGGTTACCCTGCGCGCGAACAGGATGTACGAATTCCTTGAGCGCCTGATAGGCGCGGCACTGCCTCGGATAAGGGATTTCCGGGGATTGCCGGCATCGGCTTTTGACGGTAAGGGGAACTATACGATCGGCATAAAGGATTATTCCATTTTTCCGGAGATCGACCCGAGCAACGTCCCGGTACCGCACGGGATGGATATAACCATAGTGACAAGCGCGGCAAATAACGACGAGGGGCGCGAACTTCTCTCCAGACTGGGGATGCCTCTCGCGGTGAAGTCATAAGAAGGAGGAAAAGAAGTTGGCCAAAAAGGCGCTTATAGCTAAAGCTGGCAGGCCGCCGAAATTCAAGGTGAGGTCGTACAATCGTTGCAGAAGATGCGGCAGGAGGAGGGCTTTTATGCGGAAATTCCAGCTTTGCCGCCTTTGCTTCCGGGAGCTTGCTTCCAAGGGAGAGATACCTGGTGTATCTAAAGCCAGTTGGTAAAAAAGAGGTTACGATGAGTGTGTCAGACCCTATTGCGGATATGTTAACGCGCGTCAGGAACGCGCATATGGCCGGGCTGGATTCGGCCGAAATGCCTCATTCAAAACTGAAAGAGGAGATTGCCAAGGTGTTGAAGAAAGAGGGGTACATAAGCGATTACGTAGCGGAGGAAGCGCCCAGAAAAACATTGCGAATACACCTCAAGTACGTGGGAGACAGAGAACCGGCGATACGGAAGCTCAGAATGGTGAGCCGACAGGGATTGCGCCGGTATGCCGGGCACGGGGACATGCCGCGCGTACTGGGAGGACTGGGAATTTCAATCGTCACGACTTCCGAGGGGGTTATGACCGGGAAAGAAGCCCGGAAACGCCGGGCCGGGGGCGAAATACTGTGCGAAGTCTGGTAGGCGCGGGCTGTAAGCTGGTTTTTAAGCAAGGAATAGCGTAAATGGCGAGCAAGGACAGAGATGTTATCCGGGTTCCGTCCGAAGTGAAGGTTTCAGTATCGGGCAGTACGCTTACGGCGAGCGGAAAAGCCGGAGAGCTGTCGCTGGCGATACCTTCCGTTATCAACGCGGAGACGGGCGACGGCGGTGTAGTTTTGTCAAGGAGCGGCGACACCCGGGAAGAACGTAGTCTGTTCGGTCTCACCAGAAGCCTGGTCCTCAACATGATAGAAGGCGTGGAAAAGGGGTACAGCAAAACACTGGAGATAGAGGGGGTCGGGTTCCGCGCGAACCTGGAGGGGAATAAATTGAGCATGTCGGTGGGTTTTTCGTCGCCGGTCGAATACATGGTGCCCGACAGCTTAACCGTAACGGTTGAAGGCGGGACGACTGTGGTCGTGTCGGGAGCGGACAAGCAGAAAGTAGGAGAAGCTGCCGCGGAGATTCGCGGCATATGCCCGGCGGAACCGTACAAAGGCAAGGGAATCAAATATAAGGGCGAACGGGTCCGGCGTAAGTCGGGTAAAACCGTGGCCTGAAGCGGCGGAACGAAATGAAAGCAAGGAGCAGAAAAGATCTCAGACAGCGGCGCCACCGGAGGATACGCAGGCGCATAACGGGCACGGCCGAACGGCCCCGTATGTCCGTGTCGATAACGAACGCGCACATGTACGTGCAATTCATCGACGATCTGGTGGAAAGAACGCTCGCTTCGGCGTCCACGGCAGGGTCTCCGGGAAGAAATACCGTTACAAATGCGGAGGAGCTCGGACGCAGGGCCGCTGAGGCGGCGCTCAAGAAGGGCATTGATGCAATCGCGGTCGACAGGGGAGGCTTCAAGTATCACGGCCGGGTAAAAAGTATAGTTGAAAGCGCATTGAGCGCGGGGCTAAAAACCGGCGATGAGAAAGAACAGAAACAGAACAAAAAGGGGAGTAAACGTAAGTGAACGGGGATCAGACATCGGAAAAAGCCGAATTAGAGGAAGGCGTTGTTTTCGTTAACCGCTGTTCCAAAGTGGTTAAGGGCGGCCGGCGTTTCAGTTTCAGCGCCGTAGTAGTAGTGGGCAACAAAGCCGGGCTCGTGGGTTACGGTTTCGGAAAAGCCAACGAAGTTGCTGAAGCTATTCGCAAAGGGGGCGAGTCGGCGAAGAAAAACCTGTTTCCGGTGAGAATGAGGGGCGGAACCATTCCGCACGAGATCGTGGGCACCTGCGGCGGAGGCCGGGTACTGTTGAAACCGGCGTCTGAAGGAACCGGTGTAATCGCGGGCGGCGGCGCCAGGACAGTGCTTGAACTCGCGGGAGTGCGGGACGTGCTGAGCAAGTCTCTTGGCAGTGACAACGCCCTGAATGTCGTAAAGGCTACCGTTTCCGGCTTGAAACAGCTCAGATCCAGGGAAGATATTGAAACGATTCGGCAGACAGGCTCATGAAACTTGACAATTTACAGAGTTCCAGAGGCGCCCGGCGGCGCCGGACGCGGGTTGGGCACGGACGCAGTTCGGGCAAGGGCAAAACCTGCGGGCGCGGCCAGAAGGGCCAGATGTCGCGCAAGGGCCATAAGCATAAGCCCGGCTTCGAGGGCGGGCAGATGCCCCTGATACGGCGCCTGCCGAAGCGGGGCTTTCACAGTCCGACCGGAACGAAATACAGCCCGGTTAACGTGGGCGCGCTTTCGCGTTTCGACGAGGGCAGTGAAGTAACGGCCAAATCCCTGCGTGAGGCGGGCCTGGCAGGCGGCAGTGGAGACGGAGTCAAAATACTTGGTTCGGGAGAATTGAAGAAAAAGCTGACGGTGAAGGCTCATGCTTTCAGCGCTTCAGCAAAAAGTAAAATTGAAGCCGCAGGCGGTGCATGTGAGGTCATTTCAAACTGATGCTTTCAGCATTCTCGAATTCACTGAAGATACCGGAGCTCAGGCAGAAAATACTGTTTACTCTGGGCCTGATTTTTATATGCAGGGTCATTGCGACCGTGCCGACACCCGGAGTGGACCCCGTGGCCCTTCAGCAGGTCATCAGGGAAATGCAGTCGAGAGTGGGCGGCGGCTTTCTGGTGTTCGTGGATTTGTTCAGCGGGGGCGCACTCGCGCGCTGTGCCGTAGGCGCTCTGGGAATTATGCCGTACATCAGCGCTTCGATTATTCTGCAGTTAATGACGGCGGTGGTGCCGGCTTTGGAGCGGCTGGCCAGAGAAGGGGAAACGGGCAGGCAGAAGCTTACACAGTACACTCGTTATCTGACGGTTGTTATATGCATTATTCAGGGAATGGTGTTCGCGATGGCCTTGGAAAATCCGCAGGGCACGCTGGGCACCGAAAGGCAGATCGTTATATCGGGTGGATGGGGATTCCGCCTGATGACGATTCTTACAATGACAACCGGCACGCTTCTGCTCATGTGGCTTGGAGAGCAGATTACGGAGAGAGGCATAGGAAACGGAATTTCCATCGTGATAACGGTGAGCATTGTAAGCAGATTGCCGTCCGCGGTATTCATGGCCACGAAGATGTTTACGGGAGTGGACGGCCAGGCGCAGTACTCACCGTTTTACCTCATTGGAATGCTCATCATGATTTTCCTGGTTATCGCCGGGACGATATCAATTACTCAGGCGCAGAGAAAAGTTCCCATACACACAACGAAGAGAGTAGTAGGGCGCAAGGTGTACGGAGGACAGAATACTTACATGCCGTTAAGGATCAATTATTCCGGCGTAATGCCTATTATTTTCGCGTCGATCATGCTGCAGTTTCCCGTAGCGATACTCCGGAATTTCAAATGGACGGGACGGTTCGGAGCGGCGCTCGCGCCCGGACAGCCCCTGTATCTGTTTCTTTACGCGGCGCTGATCTTCTTTTTCTCGTATTTCTGGGTCGCCACCCAGTTCAATCCCCTGCAGATAGCGGACGATCTGAAGAAGAACGGGGGGTATGTACCCGGTATCAGGCCGGGGAAGGCGACAGCCGATTTTCTGGACAGGACCATGACGAGAATAACGCTGGTGGGGGCGGTGTTTCTCACGGTAATAGCGGTTATTCCTTCGGTAATGGCAACGCAATTTCATATTCACTGGATAGTGGCGCAGTTCTTCGGAGGAACGAGCCTTCTTATCATGGTAGGGGTGGCCCTGGATACAATGCGGCAGATTGAGTCACACCTGTTAATGAGGCATTACGACGGTTTCCTGAGGAAGGGTAAAATGCGGGGAAGAAGGTAAGAAAAGAACGATTCGGGACGACTCAATTGCGGGAATAAGTTTTATGAATGTGATTATATTTCTGGGCCCCCCCGGGTCCGGCAAGGGAACGATGTCCGAAAAAGTTGCCGGGGCAACGGATTACGCGCACCTGTCGACGGGCGACAT
Organism: Kiritimatiellia bacterium; assembly: GCA_046483125.1. Taxonomy (GTDB): domain Bacteria; phylum Verrucomicrobiota; class Kiritimatiellia; order UBA8416; family JAWODU01; genus JAWODU01. The sequence goes on along the minus strand of JAWODU010000030.1, from coordinate 8,361 downwards.
GCTGAGGCAGGCGGTCGCGGACAAGACGCCGCTGGGGGAGAAAGCGGAAGAATACATGAAAAAAGGGGAACTGGTTCCGGATGAACTGATGATCGACCTTGTAGAAGAGCGGCTGAAATCCGGTTCCGGCGGGGGATCGTATATGCTGGACGGTTTTCCGCGGACAATGAATCAGGCGGAACTGCTGGAGAAAGCGCTTGGAGCCGGCGAGGCTGGAGGGAAGGGAAAAGAGGCGATACGTAACGTTTTCTTTCTCGACGCCCCGCGGGAGGTGCTGATTGAACGGCTGACCGGCAGGCGTATCTGCAGGAAATGCGGCACGAATTATCACATTAAGAATTTTCCGCCCGGGGTGGACGGCGTCTGCGATAAGTGCGGGGGCGAATTGTATCAAAGGCCGGATGACACGAAAGATACCATTGGCAGACGGCTGGAGGTGTACACCAGACAGACCGAAGCGTTGAAGGCGCATTATGAATCGATGGGTCTGCTGGTGTATATTGACGCCGACAGGGACGTAAAAGATATCGTTGCGGATATAGTGAATGTTCTCAAGCGTGACGGGGGCGGCGATAGCAGGCAATGAAATAATCCCGATTAAGGCATGACCCTGGCGCTTGAATCGATGGTAAGCATCGGAGAAAACAGGGCCGAAATCGTAGAAGATGGCTGGACAGTAAGGACCAGAGATGGAAAACTGTCGGCTCATTTTGAACATACGGCTGCCGTGAAAGACGGGAAAGCGGAAGTTCTGACATGTTGAAAGCAGTGTGCGATGAAGGTTAGAAGTTCGGTTAAGAGAATATGTGAAGGGTGCAAGATAGTGCGCCGAAAGGGAGTAGTGCGCGTAATCTGTTCGAACCCGCGCCACAAGCAGAAACAGGGATGAAATGAGGGAGATGTTCCTTGTGCTTTGTTCGTTGTTCCCGGTTGAAGAGGGAAAGGCGTCACTGGAACCGAACACCGAACGCTGAACACTGGGCCATAGGGGGTAAGTATGCCGAGATTACTGGGTGTAGATATACCGGGAAACAAGACAATGGAATACGCTCTGCGATATATCCACGGGGTAGGTCCGGCCAGAGCGAGGGCGATAGTGAAGGAATCCGGACTTGATTCTTCGCGCAGGGCCGATGACCTGAGCCCGGAAGAATTGCGGACGGTACTGGGAATTATCCAGACGAAATATCGTGTTGAAGGAGATCTGCGCCGGGAAGTTACTCAGAATATACGAAGATTGATCAGCATAGGCAGTTATCGCGGATTGAGACATCGCCGGGGTCTGCCGGTCAGAGGTCAGAGAACAAGCACAAACGCCCGGACGAGAAAAGGTCCGAGGAGAACCGTGGGCGCCGTAAGGGGCAAGGAAGCCAGAGCCATGGTCAAGAAGGGCCAGGGCGGCAGGAAATAACAAGGTAAGCTGGAGCATCAAAGGCATGGCAGAAGAGAAAGACAGCACTGAGAAAGAGAAACCGGATACCGGCGCTTCGCCGAATAAAAACGCCGGGGCTGAAGAAGAAGAAAAGAAAGACGGGAAGAAACCCGAAACCGGAGAAAAGAAGGCTCCGGCTGTTGAAGCAGAAAGCCGCGACAGGAAGACGGATGCGAGTGAACGTGAGGCGCCAAGACAGCAGAGACGGGGCCCCAGTTCGGGGATAGTGCATATCAAGGCTACTTTCAACAATACAATGGTTACCATAACCGATATGAGCGGCGGAGTGATTTCATGGAGCAGTGCCGGACGGGCCGGCTTCAGGGGGTCGAGAAAGAGCACCGCCTTCGCGGCTACGCTGGTGAGCCAGGACGCGGCGAGACGGGCCGTTGCCAGGGGCATGCGGGAAGTAGAGGTACGTATTCAGGGGGCGGGTTCCGGCAGGGAATCGGCGATCCGCGCTCTTCAGTCCGTGGGCATGAACGTAACAGTGATCAAGGACGTAACACCGATTCCGCACAACGGGTGCAGGCCCCGAAAGAGAAGGAGGGTCTAATAATGGGCAGGTATACCGGGCCAAGATGCAGGCAGTGCCGCGCGGAAGGCATGAAATTATTCCTGAAGGGAGCGCGTTGTGTGACCGCCAAATGTCCCGTGGAGACGGGAAGACCGCCGCCGGGCATGCACGGCCGCAGGCGCAGTCGTAAGCCCTCCAACTACGGGATACAACTGCGCGAAAAACAGAGACTGCGGCGACAATACGGCCTGCAGGAGAACCAGTTCAAGCTGACGTTCAAAAAAGCGGAACGCTTGCCGGGTGTTACCGGCGAAGTGCTGTTACAGCTTCTGGAGAGCAGGCTTGATAACGTGGTTTATACGCTGGGTTTTGCGCCGTCACGGCAGGCAGCCAGGCAGGTCGTAAGGCACGGGCATATTCTTCTGGACGGACGTCAGGCAAACATTCCTTCCATCAGGGTGGCGCCGGGCTCGGTTGTCAAAGTGAAAGAGCGCGAGAAAAGCCGGGAAATTGTCAAGAGGAACATGGAAGTCACGAAAACGCGGGATGTGCCGCAGTGGCTGACGCTGGACATGGAATCACTTACCGCTGAAGTCACGCGCAAACCCACGCGGGAGGAAATCGCGCCGGTGGTTAACGAAAGGCTGATAGTGGAACTGTATTCGAAGTAGGAGTGGGCGCATAAGCCCGGGAAAGGACGAAAGAGATGGCCGTTAGACTTAGCAGATTTGAAATGCCGAAAAGGGTTGTTAAAGATGAATCCGCGGCAACCGATACTTACGCGCTGTTCACCGCTGAGCCCTTTGAGGTCGGGTACGGTCGAACGATAGGCAATTCACTGCGGCGCGTACTGCTTTCTTCAATCGAAGGAGCGGCGGTCACGTCGATAAGGATTGACGGTGTACAGCATGAGTTCGCATCGATAAAGGGCGCGACAGAAGACGTAACAGATCTAGTGATGAACATGAAAGGCGTGCTCCTGAAATCCTACGTCCGGGAACCGCAGACGATAACCCTGAACGCGAAAGGCCCGTGCGAGGTCAAGGCCGGGGACATAGACACAGGCGGAAAGATGGAAATCGTCAATCCCGATCATCATATTGCCACCCTGGCCGCCGACGGCAAACTGGACATGAGCATAGAGGTGAAGACGGGCCGCGGCTTTCATCCTGCGGAATGGAACAAGGCCGAAGAACAGGAAATCGGACGGATACCGATTGACTCGGTTTTCTCGCCGGTCAGCCGGGTCAATTTTTCGACGGAGAATACGCGCGTGGGGCAGAGGACGGATTACGACAAGCTCGTCCTGGAGATATGGACCGACGGGCGCATCAGTCCGGATAACGCCCTTACGATTGCGGCATTTATTCTGAGGCACCATCTGGACGTGTTTGTGGATTACGACGAGAAAACCGTGGAATTTGAGGAAACCGCGAAGAAGGCGGACACTCAGCGCGACGAGTTGAAGAAGAAGCTGAACATGAGCGTTAACGAAATAGAGCTGAGCGTACGGGCGGCAAACTGCCTCAATAACGCGAATATTACCACCGTAGGAGAACTGGCGCAGAAGACGGAAGCCGAAATGCTGAAATACCGCAATTTCGGCAAGAAATCTCTGAACGAAATAAAGGCAAAACTGGAAGATCTGGGGCTGTCACTTGGTATGACGTTCGATTCGGGCGTTGTTCCGAGCCCGGAGAATGATCAGGACGGGGAATCCTGAAATGCGTCACAGAAAAAAGAGAATTCAGATGGGGCGCGCAACCGGCCAGAGGCAGGCCGTAATAGCTTCCGTCGTAAGGGCGCTCATCGACGAGAAAAGAGTGATAACAACCCTTGCCAAAGCGAAACGCGCCCGGACTATGGCGGAAAAGCTGGTTACGGCCGGACGAAAGAACGCTTCTGTCGGCATACGCCGCATATCCTCAAGACTTGCGAGCGTGGAACACGCCCGGAAACTGGTCGCGGACATCGTGCCGCGCATGAAAGAGCGCCCCGGGGGTTATACGAGAATCCTGAAAATGGGTCCCCGGAGAGGCGACGGTTCGGAGAAAGCCGTTCTCGAGTGGGTAGACATGGAGATACCCGACAGGAAACGCAAGACAAAGAAAGAAAAGCCGGCGGAAAGTTAACCCCCGGCACTTGTTTTCAGAATAGAGAAGTAGACCGACCGCGGAGACGCGGTCGGTCTGTTTTTTGTAATAAATCCTTCCTCGCAAAGCCCGCGAAGGTCCTTTGATGCGGTATTGGGGGATACTTCCAGTGTCTGAATTACCTCACTTCGGGTCAGTACCTCGTGTTTTCTGAAAAGCTCGCGAAGGAGTGCCAGGCGCCTTACCCTGGATTTACCGAGTTTAAGCGAGGGGTCCCTTCCGTTGGCCTGCGGAAGGAGAGGCGGCTGAGCGGGCGTTTGAGGGGCGCGGCGGCCATTGGGCTCGACGCCGGGCGCATCCAGATCCGTAACGTCATAGTAAAGCTTGTCGGAGTTCATAAGACGCATTCTTTCGAGGGTGTTGCGGAGTTCGCGAACATTGCCGGGCCAGGAATAGCGCTGAAGGGCCGAGACAAGATCCGCCGACGCCCGGGCTTTCTCGTTCGAAGGCCGGTCCATGTTCAGGAAGTAGTCGACAAGACACGGGACATCCTCCCTGTGACGCCGCAAAGGTTCCAGGCGGATCTCAAGCCGCTGAAGTCTGTAAAGAATGTCGCGGCGGAAACGGCCGTTCTCGGCGAGTTGTTTGAGATCGGCGTTCGTGGAGGCCAGAATACGGCATGAGACCTTCCGTATTTTCGTGCTCCCGACGGGCCGGATTTCGCCGGTCTCCAGTATCCGCAGAAGCGCGACCTGCAGGCTGGGGGAAATGTCGCCTATTTCATCGAGCAGAATAGAGCCTTTGCCGGCTTCTTCGAAAAGACCGCGATGGGCCGCGGAGGCCCCGCTGAATGCTCCCTTTTCATGGCCGAATAGCTCCGATTCAAGGAGAGTTTCCGATATGGCGCCGCAATTTATCGCCACAAAAGGTTCATTTTTCCTGGAACTGCTTTCGTGAAGAGCCTGGGCGGTAAGTTCCTTGCCGGTGCCGGTCTCGCCGGTTATAAGCACAGGCACGTCAAGCGGCGCCAGCTTGCTTATCTGTGATTTCAGAGCGCGTGTTTCACGGCTTGTGCCTACAATACGGCCGAGACCGGAGCGGACGGAAGCGGATGAATCCGAAGTGTGCGGCTCTTCTTCCCCGGGCGTCGGGGAGTCAGAAGACGTGGAAACGGAGCGAAGGGCGTCAGAGGTCCTGGTAAGCCGGAACACGGTATCGCGCGAAAGTTCCGCTGACAGCCTTATTTCGAAGTCCAGACGACCCATGGCCGAATAGTGTTCGGCACGGGTGAGAGCGCGCGCAAAGAGACGAGAGGAACCGTCGAAATCGTCTTCGAGAAGCGTTGCTCTGGCGTAGAAGAAGTCATCCAGATAGTGGCAGTTTCCGGCATTTCGGCGCAATTCCAGCAGTCTGCGCGCGCCGGCGGCATTACGCTCGGCCAGCTCGGAGCGTATCAGGTTAAAGGACACACAGCCCACGCCTTTTACCGACAGGGATTCATTGTTTTCACACAGGCGGGCCCATCGCAGTGCCTGGTGAGTCGCCCGGTTGAGCAGGCAGTGAATTACCAGTGCCCAGTCGGGGGCGCCCCTGGGGGCGTCCGGGGGGGCGGGGAGATTCAGGGCGCTTGTGTCCAGCATGAGATCAAGCAAACGCAGGTACCGGCGCGCGGCGGGCGGGCCGGCGCCGGAGGCGGCAGGGGCACCGAGCCGGGCCGCCAGAGTTGAGGCGTACTGAAGCCGGCCCGTTTCCACGGCGTTTATGAGCTGAAGCCAATCAATGTCGCGGGTACCTGAAAGACGGGAAAGATCATGATCGATCTCGCTGATCCGGCCCATGCGCGCCATTAAATCGGCAAGTTCAAGTACAGCCCAGCGCCTCCGGACGGAATCCGGAGGAAAAATCCGAAGGGACCGGCGTATCGTGTCTTCCTGTTTGCGGCGGTTGCCGTCAATTCCGAGGAGACGGGCCTCAACGAGGAGAACAAAGGCCTTTACGGAAGGCGGAACAGGGGCGGAAATCAGCGCTCGCGCGCGGTGAAGAAGCGTGGCGGCTTCGGCCCGGCGTTCGGGCACGGAAGGCAGTTGGCTCAGACATGCAAGGGCCCAGACACAGAGAAAAAGGGCGCAAAGGGCGCTGTCATGTCCCTTGAGTTCTACTCGTCTGGCGGCAAGGAAGGCCGCATTCGCGGATTGTCTGTCCCGGAGATAGGTCTCGAGAAGTATCATGGCCTGGATGATATCCTCGTTGAGCGATGCGTGCCTTCGAAGTACGGCGCCCAGGTCCAGATCGGTCGATACGTAATCGGCGACTACCGGGTGCAGATCCCGCGATGTGTCTTTGGGTTTCATTTATTCGCGTACGTTGACGCAGTATAAGCGTACCATTAACGCATTATCCGGTCTTTGTATCCCGGTTTCAAGCCCTTTTTGGGGAAGAAATCGCGTCAGGAGAGAATTTTCTGAGGAATTCGGGCTATAAAAGGGGAGATATCGGGAAAGGAAATCGGTCCAGCCGGGACTGGCACGGGGGGTGCTTTGGAGAACAGCGGTACATAAAGGCTGTGAGCGAAATGGAGAAGGAAAGTATCAGTACAGCAGAAACGGAGGTGGTTGCGGAAAGGGAACTGCAGATATGTGCGGAAGGGGCGGAAGTACTTGCCTGGAAGCGGCGTAGTTGTTATCTTTGCGGCCGGTAAAATGGAGGTCGCTTATGCCTAGATACAGGTATGTCGCAATGGATTCGCAGGGATCGGAGACCGAGGGCGTTATTGACGCCGAGAGTCAGGCGCAGGCGGTTTCGATGATCAGAACAAAGGGTTTCTTCCCGACTCGCGTTGTTGAGCTCGGGGGCGGGCAGACCCGCGGTACTCAGGCGAAGGTTAAAAAGGCCAGAGGCGGCGGTTCGGGCCTGAAGATGGAAATCAAACTGCCCGCATTTCTCCGCGGAAGGGTGAAGCCCAAACAGCTGATGGTGTTCACGCGGCAGTTGGCAACGCTGATTGACGCGGGACTGCCGCTGTTGAGAGCGCTTAGAATTCTGCTGAAGCAGGAAAAAAACGCCGGCCTGCAAGAGGCTCTTTCAGGAATGGGAGAAGCCGTTGAGGGGGGCAGTACTTTCTCCGAAGCCCTGGGGCAGTATCCGAGGATTTTCAACAAGCTCTTTGTCAGCATGGTAAGGGCCGGGGAAGCGGGCGGTGTGCTGGAGATAGTCCTTGTCCGCCTGGCGGAATTCATGGAGAAGGCCGAGAGGATCAAGAACAAGGTCAAAAGCGCCATGATATACCCGGTTGTGGTCCTGCTGGCGGCGTTCGGTATCCTGGCGTTTCTGTTGATAAAGGTCATTCCGCAGTTCGCGAAGATCTTCGAGGACCTGCTGGAGGGGAAGGAGCTTCCGGGGCTGACGAAGTTCGTTATCGGGGTGAGCAACGCTTTCGTTCACAACTGGTATTTCCTTCTGGGAATACTGGCGGCGATAATCGTGGGAATAATACTGATTGGCAGAACAGAGAAAGGTCGTTACGGGCTGGATAAGTTCAAGCTGAAGCTTCCGGTTATGGGCGCTCTGTTCAGCAAAACGGCCATCGCCCGGATGTCCCGGACGCTGGGCACGCTGATGACTTCCGGAGTGCCGGTACTGCAGGCGCTTTTGATCGTGAGGGACACGGCGGGCAACGCGGTGGTTGCCGACGCAATTCAGCAGGTGCATGACAGCGTCAAGGAGGGAGACCCGATGGCGGCTCCGATGGAATCGGCCGGCGTGTTTCCTGACATGGTTGTGAGCATGGTGGACGTCGGGGAGGAAACGGGGGCCCTGCCGGAAATGCTGTTGAAAATAGCGGACAATTACGACGAGGAGGTCGACACCACGGTCGAGGGACTGACGTCGATTATCGAGCCGTTCATGATCATACTGCTGGCGCTGGTTATCGGTACGATAGTAATAGCAATGTTCTATCCGCTGATTACGATTATAAGCGAAATGGCGAAATAGAGATGAACGCCAGGACCGGGGAAGAAACCGCGAATCACGCGAATCAGCGCGAATGGGAGAATGGGAGAAGACTGGATCAAGGGGATGACAGAGGACGGATGACGGAGGACGGAGGAAGAGAGAATGGCCGCAAAAAGGCACAAAAAACCACAAAAACGGGCCGACAGAGGGTTTACGCTGATTGAGATGCTGGTGGTGGTGGTGATCATCGGTATTCTGGCCGGTATAACCTTTAAGCTGATGGGAATGCTGGGCAGAAGCGGAAAGAAAGCCCAGTGTATTGAGCTGCTTGAAAGAATCGGCGACACACTTAACGAGTTCAACGC
>JAWODU010000035.1:0-13959 GCA_046483125.1 Kiritimatiellia bacterium | reverse complement strand
TGTTTGGAAGCATAAGGAAACTGGAAAAGTGCATACTTCGAATACTCCTAACGTTAGCAATACTGCTAGAAGCTACCAGAACCGGGGACATACTATCGTTAGTATACCCTGGCGCCTGTCACCACGCCAAACAACACTGAACCGACAATAGCCAACATTGTCAACCTGGTCATGTCTGCTGTCCTTTATTTTCTTCCAGAACCCGGCGGGAATCGGATATCTGCTTGCCTATATATTCTCTGAGCGAATCATCGAGATAGTTTTCGTATTTCCGGAGGACTTCTTCGCCGCAGTTTACAATGACGCAATTGGGGAATCGGGGTCAAGCCTATTTGAGATTTTGCCATAGAGGTCGTTTTCTTAAGAAAAACCGGGCCTCCGGGCGGAAAAAGCGTTCGCGCCCCCCCGTTGCGGAGCAGCCGGGCAATCTTCAGGGCGATAGATCCGGCGGTCCCTGCGGCGGTGCCCGGGCACGGGCACGTCCGTCTTGCAACCCACGCCAACGAACCGACCGATCCGGGGATGGGGAGGCTTTGGAGGGTAACCCGCGGGCAGTCCCACAGGTATGTGGGCACAGTTCGACTGTAGTGGTCCGGTTCCTATAGCCCGTAGATTCTGCGGAAGGCTTCTTCCTGAGTGCGCATGGGGCGACGCACCGGCTGGCCGAGGAGCATCATCAGCTCTTCGAGATCGAAGATCCCGTAGTGTTCGCCGCAGACGATCATGCACTTGTGGCGGGCGGCCAGCATCGTTTTCATTCGGTAGCGCCGGATGCATTCCTCGGCGATCTGTTCGCCCTGCTCGGTGCGGTAGGCCAGGGACATGTTGAACATGCCGATGGTCAGGAACACATGCGCACGGATGGCGTTGACTTCCTTCTTGGGGTATTTGTTGATCAGCCAGCCCTGCTTCAGATCGCGGTTGCCGCAGTTCTCGATCAGGCTGCGCAGGTCGTACTTGTCGATGACCACGCGGGGTTCACCGACATTCAGCGAAGTCAGAAAGACCTTCTCCTTGCCCGGCTTGTATTCGTAGCCGTCCCAGCAGGTAACCATCACCGCGTTGATCGGATCGGGTTCGGCCCGCTTTCGTTGCGGATCGCGATACTCGTCGAAGGTTCGGAAGCCGGCAACGCCGATGGTCTTGAGCAACTTGATGCCGTCATTGAGGCTACGGGTGATCTCCTCTGCCCCCATACGCTCCAGGCAGTCCGGTAGCGTGTCCTTGTGCACCGGGCCGTCGTGCTTGCCCTCCCCGCGTTTGCACACCCCCTCCTTGATCTGCCGCGCCGTCCAGCCCAGCGTCATCAGAAGTCCGATGTCTCCGAACAGCAGGAACGGAACCTTGTTGATCGAGTCAATGCCCAACAGGATGCGCGTCTGGTAGGTGAGAAGCAGCTTGGCGATGGTGATCATCTTGCGAGTGTAGCCCTTCCCGTCCAGATCCAGCGTGGCCAGATACCCCACGCTCTTGAGAAAAAGCATGAACCGGTCGAAGAAGCCCCACGAACCGTCGTGGATATAGTCGCAGCCTTCCCCGTGCGCCAGGCGTGTGGCCACTTCCTTCTGGTTGCGCGAGAGATGTTTCCAAGCCACGTAGCGATGCTCCCTGCTCAGCCGTTTGCGCTCGGCCCGTTTCCCGGCCCGGCGCTCGGCCGCACGCTTCTTCTTAGCTTCTTTTACTCCCGGACTCATCACGAAAATCCGATACGGTTCGGGCTGCTTCCAGATCATTGATCAACTTCAGCATCTGTTCATTAATCCGCACCCAATCGGCCCGGGCCCGGCGAAAGTGCCGGTAGTTTTCCGTCAGACGCTTGACCTTTGCCAGATACCGACGCGGTACATTCCAGGTCCGCCTTTTTCCTTCCACGCTGACCGAAAGCTGATAGCAGGTGTGCTTCTCACCCCTTGCGCACCTGCAACCGGCTTTGCCGCAGCTGCGCTTGACCTCCAGCAACGTGCCTTTAAGTAACTCAGGACGCCCTAAAAGCCTCCGTTCAGCCGCCTGTCTTTGCCGAACCAGTCGCGCAATGCGCTGCCGAATCCGGCTGATCTGTGATAAGGGACTCATCGTTCTTGTATGCACTATCCTGTAATTACCTATAAGAGTCAAGGCAAAAAAAGAGAAAAAATCAACTTTCTCGCATTTTCCCGCCAGGCAACCTCAAAATCCTCGATTTTCCTATGAATCTTGCCTATGTTCCCTTATGGCAAAATTTCAAAAGCGCGTTTTTACCTTTTTCGGCTCGTTGAAGAACTCACGGCGCCAGATAGCCTGCCATGAACAGCGGTACGCGTTTTTCGTCCGGAACCGGCGTGTCCGCAAAAATTACTTTCCTGAAATCCTCAATGCCCTTGAATTGACTGCGCCCTTTCCCCTTTCCGCCCACTTCCGCGACGACCTCCGATCCCTCTTCTCCGACAAGAAAGTCCGGCGTTTTCGCCCCGCGTCTGCTTTTCAGGTAACGAACGGGTAACCCGGCCTGTTTAACAGCTTCCACGAAAAAGTCTTCTCTCAGCCCGCCCGCGGCCTCTTCGTAGGCACGGTACAGGAGACGGCAGGGCGGCGCCATAAGCACCTTCGGTTCACGCACCACATTCGTCCCCGCCGGGAATAGCCGGTGAAGCACAAAGGCCTTTTCAAGGCATCCCGCGTATTGCTCGGCTTTGTATTTCGTGATGCCGAGGTTCCTGGAAAGCGATGAGTAATTAATGCCGTCGACTCCCGAAGAACCGATAAACCGTAACAGCCGTCTGATCGTTTCCAGTTCGTCAACCGCCAGACGCATAACCGACGGTATATCCCGGGCAATGACTTTTTCTATTGTGTTGCGGAGCAGGGGGAGCGGATCGGGCTCCTCCAGGGAAAACGGCAGAAGCCCGCCGCGCAGGTATCCGTTAAAGAACCTTCCGGCGCGAACATGATCCGGATCCCACTGCCCGCCGGCCACCGCATCCACGGTCAGCGGTTTCAGGGACATTCCCTCCTTGAAGAAGACATATTCCCGGTAAGAAAAGGGGAACAGGGTTGCCATCCTGACCCTTCTTGAAAGATCGTAGGCCGAGGCATGCATCGCAAGGGCAACGGAACTGGAAAAAAGCACCCGCAATTTCCTGAAGTCGTACAATCGCTTCAACAGCGAAGCGGCATCCGGCAGGAAATGTATCTCGTCCAGAAGGAACGTCCGGTAAGAGTAATGCTCCTGCAGGGTTTGAATAATATCCCATGCATCGTCCCCGGCTTCCAGGGTGTCGGCGGCAAGATAGAAAGCGTCCTGGTGTTCGAGGGCGTACTGCCTGAGCATGACTGTCTTGCCGCTTCCCCGAGGCCCGACGATTCCCGTGAAATGCCTTCCTTCCATTTGGCTGATGTCGCTGTAAAGAAAGCGTCTCAGGGGATAGTTTACGGCCTCTTTTCTCGCCAGTTCATGCAATTCTATGAGTTTTTCCACTTGCATCACGTTCACTCCATTACAGCAAACCATTAAACAGAATGCTATACATTCTGTCAAATGATTTTCCTCAACGCGCTTATGCCGATGGTTCCCGATCGGGAATATTCCTCGTTGACTTCCGCCTGTTACTGTAGTATATTCCCTTACAGGAATATGAAGACAGTAGCTGACAGCAAGGAACTCGGGGCCGCCATCCGTGAGGAGCGCAAGCGCCTTAAAGTCACCCAGAAACAGTTGGCCATGGTGGCCGGTGTGGGGCTTCGTTACCTCATCGAATTGGAGCGGGGTAAGCCCACAGCCCGTATGGAAGGCGCGTTCAAGGTCCTGCAGGCGCTCGGCTTGAAGATGCGCCTGGCGATACCGTCCGACGACGAAAGAGGCCGTACGAGATGAGTACGCTGAGTGTTTATTTGCACAACGATCCCGTGGGGAAACTTGAGCAGGACCCTGACGGATTCCTCCGGTTCACTTCAAGTGTCTGGCCGAGACATGCGGCCTGGGGCGGCCGATGGTTCGTGAACGGGTTGATGCCCTGACCCGCAGTATCTCGGCAATCGCTGAAGACACGTGCGCGCCGGGCCGGCATCCGGCAGATGCGGAGATGACCACCCGAATCCGCGATCAGGTTTTACAGCGGTGTGCTCGCATGCGATCATAGATTGTCTCCGGAGATTTGACACGATTGAGGGTTTTGCCGCAGCTTGAACGCTTTCCGGCGCCGCGAAGTGTTCGGGATAAATGAAAAGTAACATCACATGACTTCAACTGCCCCCCTGATTCCTCCCGGTGTCTGGCCGGTGATGCTCACGCCGTTCGACGATCAGGGCGCAATCGACCGTCCCGCGCTGGATGCGCTGGTGGACTGGTACATCGACGCCGGTGTAGCGGGACTGTTCGCCGTCTGCCTGTCGAGCGAGATATACGAGCTGACGGCCGCGGAGCGGCTTGAGCTGGCGGCGCGCGTGGTTGCGAAGGCGGGCGGACGCGTGCCGGTCGTGGCGGCCGGCGCCTTCGGGATTTCGACCGATGAACAGGCGGCTGTGGCCCGCCGGATCCGCGACACCGGTGTGACGGCCGTGGTGCTGACCGTGAATCAGTTGGCGGCGGAAGATGAGCCGGACACCATCTGGAGGGAGCGTGCTGAAGCCGTGTTCGATGCCTGTGACGGTATTCCACTGGGGCTCTACGAATGCCCCCGGCCGTATCACCGCACGCTGTCACCGAAGCTGTTGGAATGGGCGGCCGGTACCGGGCGCGTCGTCTTCTACAAGGACACCTGTTGTTCACTGCCCGTCATACGCGAGAAACTTGCCGCCATTGAGGGTACGCCGCTTACATGGTTCAACGCGCACGCTCCGACACTGCTGGATTCTCTGCGTGCCGGCGGGGGCGGATACAGCAGTATCGCCGCCAATTTCATTCCGGAGCCGTACGTCCGGCTGTGCCGGGATTTTGAAAAAGCTCCGGAGGAGGCCGGGCGTCTGCAGGAGTTTCTGACCCGGGCCCAGGACACGATCAAATGCGCCTATCCCCGCAACGCGAAATGCTGGCTCCGGCGCCTCGGCCTGCCGCTCACCACCTACTGCCGGGTTGCGTGCAGGGACCTTACGGAAGAGGATGTGAAGGCTCTGGATAGATTGCGTGAGCCCTATTCGCCGGTACCTCCGCACAAAACGAGTTCTTGCCGTGAATAATACGCCAGAATGGCTTTCTCTCGAGAAAAACGTGCCAGAAGAGGTGTCGACGCCGTAAAAAGCGTCAAGCCTGTAAAAGACATACGCACCGGCGGCCCAGGTCAGCCTGGCGCCCGACGCGTTAAGCACCGTGATCCCAGGCTTACCCTCGGCCGAAGCCGCTTGCGTTATTGCCATAATTACCCCCATCAGTTGAAGTATTAAGGCGGCCAATAATGGCCGCCCGCCGTTACCGCGGTGCGGCATTATTGCCGCACATTCCCCCGCACATCTCCTCCACGTACTCGTTCATCTCCAGGCAGCGCTCGCGGGTCAAGGGCTGCGCCCGGCCGGTGTGCGGATAGGGCGATAGCACGAGCAGGCGCCCCTGGGCGCACAGGTCGAAGTAGACCCCCGAAGGTTTGTACAAGGGCGGGAAACCTTCCGGTTTGACCAGGATCAGGCTTCCGTAGTCCTGTGCCATCACCTCCTGGGCAATTTCTTTCTCGCCCGGCGATATGAACGGGGAAACCACAACGGTCCCGCGCCAGCTCTGCTTTTTCACATGTGCCTTGAGCGCGGCCAGTTCGCTCTGGCTTGCCTTCCGTGATACCTGTACGGGCATCATCGCGGGCTTACCAATAAGATGCAGATTGCCGTAGCCTGCCCAGGCCGGGCCCGCCGGAAGCCGCGGGTGTTCCAGGCGGTTCACACGTACAAATAACTCCGGGTTGTCTTTGCGCACACAGTATCGCCGCGGGTTGTCGGCGATGTATCGGCGCTCCGAGCGGAGCGTGTCCGAATTCATGATCACCCGGTCGTGGTAACCCTCCTCCCAGATATCCAGCCTGGGGTCGTTGGTATGCTTTCGCAGTTCGGAGGTGGCGCCGCTCTTGTAGCCGCGGATGGTTTGGCCGACTGGTTTCGGCAGTTTCCCTTTCACATACACGATTCCGTGCAGGTGATCGGGCATCACCACCAGAGTGTTTGTTTCGATGCCCGGGCGATACTGTGGGATTTCATGCCAGCGCCGCTTCACGATCTCGCCCATCTCGGAAAGCCGGGTCCGGTTGTTCTCGCACCTGCCGAACAACCGCCGACGCCCGGCCGTGAGGATGGTGATCATGTAGAACCCCGGCCGGGTATAATCGTGGGCGTACATGCGCTTTCCCATCGTTCTATACCTCCCTTTTACAGGCGGCCCCAATAGCGGTCGTCGCCGCCGCAGTCGACCTCGCATTGGCTGGGCAGCGGGTCGTAGAGCAACATGTGCTCCACACCTTCCAACTGCGGCAATCCGAGACCCCCTTTCTCGGGATCAAATAACGCGGGCGGTTGCCAGGTGAGGGCTGTGTTTCCGTTTGTCATTGGGATTCTGCTTTCCAGTCGTGCACATTTTTGCGTTCCGCTTGACGAAGGGCAGGCTCGTCCACTTCTCTGCACAGCGTTACAAAGTCGTCTGCCGGCGGGCGCACGGCCCGACATTCCGTAGATTTTGATGTCATGGAGTTTCCTTTCGCATCGCGGTTCGCGTCCGAGGGTTCGGCGGCACGCACGGCCGCGATGGTCAAGAGCGTTGCGATAACTGTGGCGACTTTAATTGAGCGTTCCTATTCGTTGTAGCCGCACGACTGCGACCGTACCTAGCCCGCGATGATGAAAAGGATGTTGGGTTCGCCCTTCATGTCCTGACCTGATCTATTCATCAACCGCGCATTGCGGGCAATAATAGGGCGTTGTGAGGAGGTGGGCAACCATGGATTGCACAGAGAAAGATAGGGGCAGGGCTCAAGTGGTTGTTGAAGAACAGTGTTGCACGCCTAAGGCGAGATCTCTCGACAAGCTCGATATGACAAATTCAAGAAAACGTGAGCCAAGCTAAGCTGTCATCCCGAGCGCAGTCGAGGAATCTTGAGTTTTTCAACAGCCACTTGAGCCCTGACGACTATCGATGCTCCTCCTGCAACGGCAAGCGACTAACTCTTTGGGGGCGGATACCGTAGCGTGCCGCAAATGTGTTGGAAAAGTGGTAGGGTGATCGCCATCCAGTCAGGAAGGCGGCTTCCTTGACCAGATAACGGCCCGTTTCAAGCAATCGCCTCGCATTGCGGAGTCGGCAGTCGATGATGGTCTGGCGCACGGTCGCGTCAAGCTCCCGGCGGAAGACATGCGCGAGGTGCGTCGGCGTGCAGCCCGCGGCATCCGCGACCTGTTCGACCGTCAGGTTGGCCCGCGTGTAATGCGCGTGGATGTAGTGCTGAGCGCGGGTTAGCGAAGCGTCGCCGAATGGGGCGCCGTGCCGCCTTTCCAGCATGGCAAGAAGAAACGCCTCGAACATGCTGCGCAACCGGTTTTCCCAGAATCGGCGCGTATCATCATCGAGCGCAGATGCCTCGTTGGCGAAAGCGTCCAGCAGATCGTTGGGCGCTTGCCCGAGACGGGAGCGCAACGGCTCTCCGCCAAGCCCGAAGAACCCGCGTCCGCCCCTGTCGCAAACCTGCCACATCCCTCCGCCGTTGAGCACGGCGATTGCCGGTTGCCCGCGCTTTGGGAATTGATACTCCCGATGCAGTCTGCCCGGAGGTATTAACAGGCACGTCGGATGGTGGGCGGTTTCGCCGTCCGGCCATGGGATATGACCGCGCAGCACGATGCGAACTTCCCAGTCTTCATGGCTGTGGAGATATGGCGCCGGGCGTCCGTTTGTTCGCGTTGACCACAGGCAGGTGCATGGTGCTGTCAGGGCAAACGCGTCGACAAAGTCGCGATACAGGTCAATCAGCAAAGGTTCCTGTGACGGTTTGTTTGACATGGTCAGGCTCACATAATTGCATCCACTTCGCAGAAAAGTGTATGTCTATCGCGTGGCGTTGGCCAGTCTTATCCTCTACGTTGGCGTCGTGAATACGAAATTGTCTCAACATCCTGAACGAGCCATGGGGCCGCTGTCCGACGCCGAACAGCGACGTTCCCTGAAATGGTTCTACCTGCTGGCGGGCGCCAATTCCGCCTTTGCCATGTGCACGTTCGGCGGTGGGCTGTTCCCGCTGTATCTCAAAGAGCTGGGCCTGAGTCCTGCGCGTATAGGGATGGTGGTAGGCATGATTCCGTTCCTGCAGGTGCTCGCCCTGGTGAGCACGCCGCTGATCGAGCGTCTGGGATATCGGCGCAGTTACCTGATTTTCTATGGTTCGCGCAAGTTCACCATCATGGCCCTTGTGTTCGCGCCCTGGGTTTTGAGCGCCTTCGGCGCCCAGGCGTTGTTTGTGTTTGTCGCCGCCTGCGTGCTCTTGTTCGGCGTACAGCGATCGCTGGGCGAAACCGCCTTCTATCCCTGGCTGAAGGATGTTGTGCCGGACGACATCCGGGGTCGGGCGCAGGGAACCGCAAACCAGTTTGGTACTCTGGCGGCAGGCCTGGGCCTTGGGCTGGCCGGATTACTGATCGAGTACGACGGGCATCTGGGGCTGGGCCGTTTCGGCGGCTTCCAGGTGGGCTATGTCTTTTTTGCGTGTATCGGGCTGGTGGGTATAGCGGCGTCCATGCGAATGGCGGGCGGACACGCGGTTCAGCGCCACCCGCACCATCCGGCTTTTCTGAAACGCTTGATCGAGTCTGTAAAAGACCGCCGTTTCCTGGCCTTCCTGCTGGGGGCGGGCGTGATCCAGGGCAGTCAGGCGCTTATAGGCACATTCCTGTCCTTGTACGGAAAGGATGTCCTTGAAATCCCCAGCGGGCGAGTGGTGCACCTCGGCATCGCGGCCATGGCGGGCGGTGCGGTTTCGGCGCGTTTGTGGGGCCATGCCTCGGACCGGCACGGAAGCCGACGTATTCTTGTGACCATTTTCTCGTTGATGGCGCTCATGCCGATGGGCTGGATGCTTCTGCCGTTGGCGGGAGAGACCGGACGGATGGTCGGGATGGCCGCCGCCTTCTTTCTGTTCGGGATCGGACTCGCCGGGGCAATGGTTGCGTCGTTTCGATTAATGTACAATAGTATTGTTTCCGACGCCGGAAAAGGAGAGTACCTTGCGGTTCGCTACGCGGTTGTGGGCGTTGTTGCCGGCCTGATGCCCGTCCTGGCCGGCCAGAGCGTCGGCTTTTCCAAAGGGCTCGCCGCACCCGTGCTCGGCCTGCCAATGACCCCGTTCACCCCCTTGTTTGCGGTCCTGATGCTTGTCTGGGCCGGAACCGCGTGGTTGTTTTTCCGTATTGGAGATGAATAGACGTTGCTAAAGGGTAAAGGAGACAAAAAGCATGAAGATGACTCGGCCCCTCGCGCATAACCTGATGACCCGCTCTATGACTGCTGTGGCCGCTGCGGGGCTGGGCCTCCTGTTCGCCGCGTCGGCCGATGCCGCCACCAACATTCTCTATACGTTCGAGTCGCCTGACTCGGGCACCACAGTCTCGGACCGGCTCACCGACGACGGGGCGCAGGACCCGATCTTTGATTCCTCTGGTGTCACAGTCGACACCAACGCCGCCAACGCGGCGTTCGGCAGCCAGTCGGTCAGCTTCATTGACGACGGCAACCCCAACCGGATCGAAATTCCCAGCACTACGGACCTTGGCAGTGCCTTCACCCTTGCCGCCGCGTTTAGCCTCGACGCCAGCAAGACCGACCCAGGTATCGCTACCCGGGTGCGGCTGTTCACGTCGTATAACGTTGACGGTGTCGCTGGCGATCTCATCGTGACCATTGATTCCGCTGATACCGACCCCTTCGACAACGGCGTGGAGCTATGGCTCAACGGCACTGAGATCAAGCCAACAAGTATTGTCCCCATTGAAGATGACGGAAACACCTACCACCACATCGCGGTGACCTACGACGACGGTAGCGTCAAGATCTACTTCGACGGCACGGAACTCGACTTGAATACGAATACCGCGGGCAGCGGGTCCGTAACCCTTGCCCAGAATGTCCACTTCGGGGAAGACGGGTCCGGCACAAATCTGGAAAACGAACAGTTCGGCGGCAATGCCGACGACATCCTGGTCCTTGACCGTGCGCTGTCGGCCGAGGAAGTCGCCAAGCTTGCCAACAAAGGAGCAGGGGCGTTACTCCTGCCGTCGTCGAAAGGAACCGTCATATGCTTCCAATGAGAAGAGCAAAGCCATGCGAAGAACGTTTCGCAAGACGACGGGCAAACATGGGGGGAAGCGGTGTTTCTCGACAATAAGACACTGATCTGTTTTTACAGCCACCGAACCAAGCCCTTCGGCGTCCGCGCCCGCGTGAGCCACGATGGCGGCCGCACCTGGCGGGATGACATCGAACTCGTAGTCGACGACACATGGTCGCATTACGACTGCGGCTACCCCACCGCCGAACTCGTCGACGACGGCGACACCCTGCTTATCGCGTGGTACGTCAACAACGACAACCCTGAAAACCTGCAGCGGGATCGTCAGTGCCGTATGCTCCGCGTGAAAGCTGACGCATTGGCGATGTCTCTGCCCACAAGGAGATACCTGTAATGATGAAATCCACACTGTTGACCACCTTGATGCTCACCGCCGTCTGTAACCTCGGGTTCACCGAAGAAAGGAGCCGCATGACTGAAGCCGCACATCCAAAATTCGAGCACTCTGAAGTCAAGCCCGCATTGTTCGGCGACGATCACATGTCCGAAGGCGTCCTGCTGCCGCTCAGTGACGGACGCATCATGCTGGCCTTCCGGCGCGATCCCGGCGTCGAGGGCCACCACGTCGGCACGGGCGGCCACATCGCGCAGTCCATCTACGATCCGGCCGACGACACGTGGTCGGAGATCGAGACGATCTACAGCAGCGACGGACGGTTCGACGACCGCAACATCCATGGCGGCATCACCCGTGACGGGAAGCTGGTGCTGTTCATGCGCCGCATGCGCGGCAATAAGCAGACGGAGAAGCGCTATCTCCTGGTCAGCGAGGATGACGGCGAGACCTGGTCCGATCTGCTGGAGTCCGAGGCGTGGAGCGACCCGGAGGCCAGCGGCATCCCCGGCATTTGGTCCACCGGGCAGATGTTCTACAACCCGGACATTGAACAGTATATGATGTTTGGCTGCCGCCGCTACGTCACCTTCAGTCCCGACGGCGTCACCTGGGAGAAGGTGGTCAAGATGACCGACAGCAAGAGGCAGAACGAGGTCGCCGGCGCCTGGTGCGGCGACAATCGCGTCGTGGCCCTGCTTCGCGACAACAAGCACGCCAAGGGCCACCCGCTGCTGCAACTGGTCAGCCGCGACAACGGCGAGACCTGGAGCGATCCCGAACCGAGCAATATCCCGCCGGACAAGCACTGGGGCTGCGCGCCGCAGGTGTTCTACGATGCGGACCGCGATCTGCTCATCGCGATGAACAGCACGCGCTATACCAAACCCAAAAGCGAACAGGCGTTGTACGTCTACACCGCCAGGCCCGGCGAGATCATCGACAATCCCCAGGGATGGACGCTGCAGCTCGAGATTCCCCGCCCCTGGGCCGACGACTCGATTCGGGACAAGCGTCCCCTGAACCACACCTTCTACGGCTATCCGACGATCGCCCCGATCAGCGACGACGAATTCCTGGTTGTCATCACCGAACGCGCCCGCATGCAGGGCGCCGAGCAGGCCGACCTGTATTACTTCCGGATGAGCGTGGAAGAGTAAGGTTCAGTGGTGCCGAATTGCCTTCGGTTCGGAGAGCACTGTCAAAAGTATTGTGAAAAGTAATGAAGACGACATGAAGACAGGGATCGGTTGACGATTACGGGCGACGATTACGGATTACGAGGAGAATCATCCGAATCGTCCACCGTAATCGTCGCCCGTAATCGTGAGCCGAAAGGAACGCCACCAGGAGGAGTTGAAGATGTCGCCAACGTTTCCCCATGAGAGCCTTGAGGTCTACCAACGTTACCTGAGTGTCACAGGCCAGTGTGAGGAACTCATATCGCAGGGCTCGAACTCGATCGTCGCGCTCGATCATCTGGACAGAGCAATGGAGAGCATTGGCGTTAATCTGATGCGGGCGAACGCCCAGAAGCCCGGATCGGCGCAGCGCACCTCGTCTCTTGATGTCTCCATTGCGTCGACACACGAGTGTGCCGCTTCGCTTGATGTGTGCTTCGCCAGATGTATTGTCGAGGGCGAGACACATGAAGCGCTGCTGATGAGTCTTTGGCGGATACGCGGGATGCTGCTTGGCATGAAGCGGGTAGGGACGCACTGTGTTTGGGAAGAGCGCACGGCCTACGGCAGCCCGTGCTTTCCATTCGCCAACCTTGACATGTACCGACTATCGCTGGAGGGCGCGGGTTGGATTCATGAGTTGCTGGAGGAACTGAGCCCGAAGGCCCGGATGCGAAAGAAGCTGGATATCAGCACGACGGGCACCGTCCTGAATATCGCCGAGGGCCACGGCAGAACAACTCCAGCGGACCAGAATCGATTCATGAAGATGGCGGAGGAGCACGCCTTCCAGACAATTCTGATGCTCGATCTTCTGGTTTCTCGGCGGGAAGTCGACGCGGCCCGCATCGAAGGCGGGAAAACCATGCAGGGGCGGGTGATTTCGATGCTTCATGCATGGTGCGCGAAGAACGGAGCAACATGATGGTCGAAGACCATCCGAAGAGCGGTTGACGATTACGGGCGACGATTACGGATTACGAGGAGAATCATCCGAATCGTCCACCGTAATCGTCGCCCGTAATCGTGAGCCGAAATGGACAGGAAAACAGGGGAGAATGGCTAATGCACCGTAAACCCCTGATGAACAGGATGTTCGATCGCCAAGAGCCTGCAGGATCTTGACAAAACGCACAACGAAAAAAGGAAGAACGATCATGACGAGTAATTGCCATACCATGAAAAACGCGATACGAACAGAAGTTCTATTGATGTGTGCTCTATCCCTGCTGTTGGTCACCGCCGCCTGCAACCTCGGGTATGCCGAAGAAAGAGGGCCCATGGCGGACGCCCCGCATCCACAGTTCGAGTACACAGAGGTCAAACCCGCGTTTTTCGGCGACGATCACATGGCCTCAGGCGTACTGCTGCCGCTCAGCGACGGACGCTTCATGCTGGCCTTCCGGCGCGATCCCGGCGTCGAGGGCCACCACGTCGGCACTGGCGGCCACATCGTACAGTCCATCTACGATCCCGACGACGACAAGTGGTCGCAGATCGAGACGGTCTACAGCAGCGACGGACAATTCGACGACCGCAACATCTTCGGCGGCGTCACCCGTGACGGGAAGTTGGTGCTGTTCATGCGCCGCATGCGCGCCGACCGCAGCACCGAGAAACGCTATATCCTGGTCAGCGAGGATGACGGCAAGACCTGGTCCGATCTGCTGGAGTCCGAGGCGTGGAGCGACCCGGAGGCCAGCGGCATACCCGGCGTCTGGTCCACCGGGCAGATGTTCTACAACCCGGACATTGAACAGTATATGATGTTTGGCTGCCGCCGCTACGTCACCTTCAGTCCCGACGGGGTCACCTGGGAGAAGGTGGTCAAGATGACCGACAGCAAGAGGCACAAGCTCACCGAGATCGCCGGCGCCTGGTGCGGCGACAATCGTGTAGTCGCCCTGATCCGCGACGACAAGCATGCCAAGGGCCACCCGCTGCTGCAACTGGTCAGCCGCGACAACGGCGAGACCTGGAGCGATCCCGAACCGAGCAATATCCCGCCGGACAAGCACTGGGGCTGCGCGCCGCAGGTGTTCTACGATGCGGACCGCGATCTGCTCATCGCGAT
Organism: Kiritimatiellia bacterium; assembly: GCA_046483125.1. Lineage (GTDB taxonomy): Bacteria > Verrucomicrobiota > Kiritimatiellia > UBA8416 > JAWODU01 > JAWODU01. The sequence goes on along the minus strand of JAWODU010000035.1, from coordinate 90 downwards.
GAACAGCACGCGCTATATGGTGGCTTTTCAGTAGGTGCTCTAGCTGGTGTTTCAGATATGATAGGGACAGTTGGTAATGCCAGTGGTACA
>JAWODU010000037.1:0-18112 GCA_046483125.1 Kiritimatiellia bacterium | reverse complement strand
GATATGATGCATGCTGCACAGATAGCGGATCTCAAGTCGGAGCATCAGCTGAGTAATTTCAAAGTCGATGTCAAAAGGCTTCCTTCACAGCAGGCGAAATCAAAAATGGGTACCCTTGGCTTGCTCATCAGATCGCCTCTCTTACTTCCCGGATATCCGAGTAACGAAAGACGGGACCGTCTTTGCAGACATAGAGGCCGTTAATCTGGCAATGCCCGCATTTGCCCACGCCGCATTTCATTCTGCGCTCAAGAGAAAGGTACACGTTTTCGAACGGAATCTTTTTCTTCTCGAGTTCCAGCATGACGAATTTGTACATTACGGGAGGCCCGCAGACAACGACAGAAGATGTATTCACGTCGATGTCCAGATCCGGAATCAGCGTTGTGATCACGCCGGTGTTGCCCTCCCATTTCTCCCCTGCGGCATCCACCGTCTCGCGGAAATCTACGTCATCGGCCTTATCCCATGTTTCCAGTTCGCCCGTAAAAAGGCGCTCAGCCGGAGTCTTGGCACCGAAAAGAATCGTCACCTTTCCGTAATCGCCGCGGTTGTCCAGCACGTAGTTAATGGCGGAACGAACAGGGACCAGTCCTATACCGCCGCAGATAAAGAGCAGATCTCTGCCCTTGAGTTCCGTATCCACGGGAAATCCCACTCCGTACGGTCCCCTTATGCCGACCCTGGAGCCTTCTTTCATGCGGTGCAGGGCTCCGGATACGTTCCCGACGTTGCGTATTACCATTTCGAAGCCGCCGCTTTGCGTCGGCGAGGAGGAGATCGAAATCGGAGCTTCTCCTATACCAGCGACGGATACCTCCGCGAACTGGCCGGGTTTGTGCCCCAGTTCCGATCCCGAAAGCATTTCAAAGGCAAAAAACCTTTCAAGTTCCGTCATTTGTTCGGACTTCGCGATTACAGCCAGCTCGGGCTTGTAAATGTCATGTTCGGGATTGCAGGCCTCAGCCATCATTTACCCTCCTGCAGACGGTTGAATATCTCAACGGGGTTAGCTATTTTCGCCACGCAGGCCTTGATACACCGTCCGCATCCCACGCAGGCTATTTCTCCGCCTATCATGTCCGGAACATAGGAACCCTTGCGATAGTAGCGGTGCCTGTACCGGTCCGCGCGGTCGCCCCTGAAGTTGTGATCGCCGGCAACGGTGGCAAAGTCGGTCAGCATACAGCCATCCCATGCCCGATGACGCCTGCCGGATTTGAGATCCCAGTTAACGTCATCCTGAACGTCAAAACAATAGCAGGTGGGACACACAAGATTGCACGAGCCGCAGGAAAAACACTTTTCGGCTTTTTCCTCCCAGACCGGATGATCGTAGCCGTTTTCGAGAAGCCCGGGCCACGATGAAGGAGCGGCTTTCAGTTCATGCCCCGAAAGCTTTTCCCGGTTTTCCGCCCAGATTTGTTTTCGCGCCTCCAGGTCTTCGGAGCCGGCCTCTCTGCCCTTGAGTTTACCGGCCAGTGCTTCGCCTTTCTTTGTCTGCGCGTCTACTACGTATTCGTCGCCCGTTTTTGTAAGTAGAATGTCATATCCTTCTTCCACGTGTGAGGTCCCCATCTGTCCGGCAAAGACGTCTTCCGAAGCGTTCTGCGGATCCACGGCTACAATCACAGCATTCGCCCGGCGCCTAATGTAATGGGCGTCACAATTATCCCGGCGGAAAATCGCATCCATCTGTCTTATCGCTGTGACGTCATAAGGATGGACGCCCATGAGTACGAAAGCTTCATCACTCATCACGCTTTCGTAGCCGTCCTGTGTAAACTTCAGCAGTGTTTCCTCCGGAGGCTGGAACACAGCCTTTGGCGGAATAACTGTAGTGTCGTAATCCAGTCGCAGATCCCCGGCGGCTTTGAGCTTTTTGAAGTTGAACCGGCCCTGGTGGGCCTGCACTCCTATGACCGGCATTTCGGAGATCAGCGAGTCCACCCACGTGCTCAGGTCGTTTTCTTTTACGGCTTTAATGCTCATAATTCATCGCTTCATACGCTCTTCAAGTAACCAGAAAAGCGAACAGTAAGAAATACGAAGAGTAATTGTCAAACTTTTAACGATATTTTTTGCTCTTTTTTTACAATCCTCCTGCCCGGCGGATATCAGCATTTTCCCGAAGACTTCATGCGATAGACCAGCTCCTGAAGGCTGGCCACAATCCGGACATCCACAATGGACGCGCCTTTGGGGCCGTTGAGATGGGCGGAACTGAAGTTCAATATACCCCTGATACCGGCATGTAACAGATCCTCCAGCGCTTTCTGGGCAGAAGGACCCGGTACGGCTATCATCCCGATGTCGGCGTTCTTCTTGCGGACGGTGCCGGCGAGACGGTGCATTTCGCGCACTTTGAGCGCCCCGATACGGGTACCGGTCAGACGCGTGTCGGAATCAAAAATGCCGCAAATCGCGAAACCTCCGCGCGTGAATCCGGAGTGGGCCGCGAGGGCCCTGCCGAGATTTCCCGCCCCGATGATTACCACCTTATGCGTTGAGTCCGTACCCAGTGAATTCTCAATAACGTCCCGCAGGGGGCCGACCTGGTAACCGCGCTTGGAGATCCCCGAAAAATCGAGATATGACAGGTCCTGGCGGACGGTGGAGCTGGTAAGGCCGAGGGAATCGGCTATTTCCTGGGAAGAAATCCACTCCGAGCCTGACTCGGAGTATTCGCGGACGGCTTCCAGGTATCTGGTAAGCCGCCTGATCACCGGGTCGGGGATGCAGATGTTTTTACTGTGGGTCATGACAACGGCGTTAAAACTGACAGAAACGGGGCTTCTGTTCAATTGCAAAAAAGACTTGAATATTTACGCGATCAAAGCAACCTATTAAGCCGCTATGCCGGATCTGTCCAAACTTACGGATGAAGCACTGCTTGCCCTGCGTTTCAAGGACCTGCCTGTGCGAATCGAGGGCACGTGGCTTGAAGAGCGCGTGTTCGCGCTTTACCGCGAACTGTCGGCCAGGGGTATAAATTTCAAGCCGCGCTGTTATCTCGCCGACGAATGGCTGTGCCCCGACGGCGAACCGATAATCGGCATAGCGTTCTTCCTGGCGCATCCGAGGCTGAAACGTCTCGAGAAGAAAATGATGCTGGAAGTCGAAGGCGGCGACAGGACCAGCTGCATGCAGTTACTTCGGCACGAGACGGGACACGCTTTGAACTATGCCTATCTCCTTCACCGGAGAAAAAAATGGAAACAGCTCTTCGGTGAATTTCATTCCGAGTACCCTGACCGCTACCGTTACAGGCCTTACAGCAAGCGTTTCGTGAGACATCTGGACGAATGGTACGCGCAATATCATCCGGACGAGGATTTTGCGGAAACATTCGCCGTATGGCTGGACCCGGAATCGGACTGGCGCCGGAAATACACGGGCTGGAAGGCGATGGACAAGCTTCTGTACGTGGAAGCCCTGATGAAGGATATCGGCGGCAAAGCTCCCAGGAAACCGACCGGCCGCAAGTACTGGGACATATACGGAATGAAAGGCACATTGCGTACTTATTACAAACGAAAGACCGCTTTCTACGCCGAGTATTATCCCGATTTTCACGATTTCCACCTGAAACGCATATTCAGGAGCAGGAAGGGGGCCGGTTCGGTTAAAGCCGCCGCGGTTCTCCGTCGTCACCGTCGGGCCATAGTGGATTACGTGTCTTTCTGCACGGGCGAAAAGAAGTACATCATAAACGGTTTGCTGGGCGATCTCGTCAGACGCGCAGAGGAATTGCGTCTTTGTGACAGACCGGAAAAAAGCGATTCCGTCATGAAAACCGCCGCTTATGTCACTTCACTCGCCATGAATTATCTGTATACTGGAAGATTCAAGAAAGAACGAAGATGAAGAAGCTGGACATACTTGTTTTATTCGATTCAGCGGGTACGCCGCCGGACGACCAGGATTACACAAAGGAATTTGAACAGCAGGACTGGTTCACCGAAGCCGCCGTCGTGGAAACGCTTCAGCTCATGGGTCACGAAGTCAGGATGATGGGCATATATGACGACATCGGCATACTCATTAAAGAAGTAGAGCGGAAAAAGCCCGACCTTGTTTTTAACCTGACGGAGCTTTTCATGGGGAAAGCTCATTACGACAGAAACATCCCTGCCCTGCTGGAATTGCTGGAAATACCTTACACCGGCTGTGGGCCCGACGGGCTTCTTCTCTGCAACAACAAGGCCCTGAGCAAGAAAATCCTGGCTTACCACAAAATAAAGGTCCCGCATTTTCACGTTTTCCGGCGGGGACGCAAAGTCTGGCTTCCGGCTCGCCTCGAATTTCCCCTGGTTATCAAGCCTCTTCGTGAAGAAGCTTCAACCGGGATTTCGCAAGCCTCATACGTGAAGACCGAAGAACTTCTCAGGGAACGGGTGTCTTTTATTCACAACAGGATGAAGGCGGACGCCATTGCCGAAGAATACATTCCGGGGCGCGAACTGTATGTCGGCATCATGGGTCAGAAAAAACTCCAGGCTTTTCCGGCGCGGGAAATGAAATTCACAAAAGTTCCCGATGATGAACCGCGGCTGGCCACTTACAGCGCCAAGTGGGACGAAAACTACAGAAAACGCTGGGGCATAGTAAGCGGTTTCGCAACCGGTATTTCGGATGCAGACGGCGCAATGATATCAAGGGTCTGCAAGCGCGCGTACAGGGTGTTGATGGTGGACGGGTACGCGCGGTTTGACTGTCGTCTTACTCCTGAAAACGAACTGTATATACTGGAAGCAAATGCCAATCCCGAACTGGCGCAGGGCGATGAGTTCGCGGATTCTGCGCTGAAAGCCGGATGCACGTACGACAGGCTTCTGGCCCGGATCATCAATCTGGCCTTCGCGCGCCGGAAGCTGTGACGGATGACGGAGGACGGACACGTTCTCTTGACACCGGCTCCCTTTAAGACTAGCATGTTTTCAGTAGTTTCAACCATCCGGAGATGACCGCTCATGAACGACAAAGACGACGTAAAAAAGGTCCAGACAAACCGCAAAGACGCCTTCTCCCGAATAGCCTTATGGCAGTTCCTCGTTTTCATTCTGCTCATAACTTTTGTGTGGGCGAATGAAAAAATCGACCTCCCCGCCTGGCTCTTTGGAGTCGAACCTTCGGGCTTTAATCTGTACAGGGGTCTGACGCTCACGGCGGCGGTTATAATTGCTGCTGTGGTAGCCGTGGGAAACACCTACCTTCAACAGCGCAGGATAGTGGACAAGCTCATGACGACGTGCCTCTACTGTCACAGGGTAAAAACAGGCGAAGACCAGTGGGAGCACATCGAAGAATACTTCATGAAGAATTTTCCGATCAGCCTGAGCACCAAGGCATGCCCCGAGTGCCGGAAGATGTTGAGCAGTATGGAAACAGGCCCTGAGAGTCCGTCCGGCCAGTCCTCGCAGTAGAACCTGCGGAAGACTGTTTTCAATGATCCCCATTCCCGTGCGGCAGTATCCGGGAGAGCGCTATTGCGCTGGGGTGTTCGACAAAGTCTTTTGATACGGCCCGCAGGTCATCGGCTTTCATGGGCACGTATTTACCGTTGGCGGTTGCCAGAACCGAAGAATCGTCTTTCTTTCTTACTATACCATGGGTCAGTACAAGTCTGGCCTTACTTTTTTGGACCCTGCCTTCTACAGTAATGGGCATGCCGACTGTTACCGGCCTTCTGAGGCGGCAGTTAAACACCGCGGCCACGCACGGAGCTTGAGCCCGGATAATGGCCGCCCATGTCATTACTTCGTCCATCAGCGCCATTGTTATTCCGCCGTGGATAAGATTGCTGTAGCCGAGATCCTCCCGGCGGGGTGTGTAATCCATGTAAACGGTACCGTCTTCAAGACGCGACTTAAGCCTCAGGCCGCGGGGGTTGTCCTGGCCGCACACAAAGCACGAATGTGTCCACGGAAGGGTTCCCCCTTCCGGCAGGGAGCCTTCATTCGAGTGTTTCATCCATATGCCTCCTTCTTCCTTGCTCAACGGACAATTCCGTGATAGGGATAATACAACCCTTTAAGGAGAGTGGCGAATGAGAAAAGCAGTATCCGTAGTTGTGATAGTAACCTGCGGGATTCTTGCCGCGGAGGCGAATGATTCCATTACCGGCGATCTCACCCGGATGCATTCCGATTATGAACGGAAAAGGAACGGCCTCACGACGGAATACAGCGGGAAACTGAAGGATCTCGCGGAGTCTTACATAACGGACCTTGAAAAAGCGAGGGATTCCGCTCGGAAAGCCAGGGATGGTCGGGCCGTCGCGTTAATCGGCGCGGAAATTGACAGGATAGAACGGGAGCGCCGGCTTTTCGAAAAGGCTACGGCCGAGACTCTTCTTGTTCTTGAAAAGGTGTCTGCGTCAAGCGGAAGCAAAGCCGTTACAGCCGCGCGCCCTTCCGCCGGAGACAGGAACCGCCTGCGGGATAAGGTTCCGGCAGATGAAGCGAAGGAAGCATCCCCGTCCACCGCTGAATCTTCCGGCGAAAGCAAAGGTTCCAGGGTCGACCACCTTGCCGTCGGCGCGGAAATCACCGCGTCATCCACGCATTTCGGCGAGCTTGGCGAAGGTGACGTAAAAGCGCTTGTTGACGGGGACACTTTTACGAGGTGGTCCAGCGAGTATTCCGCGCCGCAGGAAATTGTCATAGACCTGGGGGAATCCGCCAGACTCAAGGCGCTCCGTCTTCACTGGGAAAAGGCTTCGGCAACGAAGTATTCCGTTCTGCTTTCCAACGACGGGGAGCAGTGGAGAAGCGTTTATCTGTACGTGAACGAAACGACGGAACCCGCCTCGAGGGTGGATAAAGTCGACATCGGGGGACTGCGGGCGCGCAAGATCAAGCTGGATCTTCGTAAACGCGTCAATGACGAGTGGGGTTTTTCGTTGTATGAAATAGAAGTCATCCCCGCAGGGCGGTAACCGCATATTGAGCGATGCGTGAATATCTCAGTCTGTCGAACCTGCGGCGGGCTTTACCCGTTGCCGGCGCCGTAACGATGCTGTCTATCCCGAGGATCCTGCAGGGAAATCTCCCCGTGGTTCTTTATACAATTGCGGCGTTTCTGTCGCTTATCCTCCTGTCGGGAGCGGCAACGGCCTGGGGCCGAAAGGGGGGAATGGCGGGCCTTTTCCCCGAACGCAGGCGGATGCTGTTCGGAGTCATGCTGGGCGCGGGCCTTGCGGTTCTGGTTCTGCCCCTTTACCTGGCGTGGGTTGATCCAGCCCTGCACAGGGCGGTAACTGCGGCGGAAAACCCGGAGGTGTTGCGTTTGAGATATCCGGCAACTACGGGGGGACGTTTCGCGCTGGTACTCTGGACGGCGGGGTTCGAGATAATGTTTTTCCAGGCGTTCCTAATGTCTTTCGCCGCAAGGCTCACCGGCAGGCAGTCGATAGCCATTGCGTGTTCAGTAGCGCTTCGGCTGTACGTTACCCACCTTGGTCTCATGGAGGCGGGGGTTTCCGGCGAATACCCTCTTTTCATGACGAGCGCCGGCGTTTCCGCCCTTGCATGCGCAGTTCTGTTCGCCCGTTTCGGATTTCCGGCGTCCGCGGTTTTTTCGGCGGGCACCAGTCTGCACGTATTCTTTATTTGAATTCTATTTCGATTTCGGGCAAAGTCTCGAATTTCAATCCCGGTATATCCTTGAGCAGTTCAACCATGTCTTCCATGCCGGCGTCCTGTCCCCGGGCGGCAAGCTTGTTGAGAATTTCCGGATCGTCCAGGAGTTTTCCGAATTCCATGTCGATAAGTGTTACATACTGTTTTTTGCCGGATTTACTGCCCTTGAACACGTATGAAGCATTTGTTTTGCGGATATCACCGTCCACCTTGACCATCATTCTCATGCGGAAATCCTGGAACATCTGCTTCATCATTTCCATCTGCTGAGCGGGTACCGTCTGCCGGGCTGGTGCGGCGGCGCCTTCTTTCGGTTTTCCTTCAGGTATTTCAAACGGCATGTTGACCGTAAGCCTGGATGTGCCGCCTTTTTGGAAACCGAACTTGATCGGTTTGCTTTTTTCCTGGTCCTTGTCCTGGCCCGCGCCCATCTGCATCCCTCCGCCGGGGTTTTCCGGTTCGGTAGTGACTTTCAGCTTGGTGATGTCGTCGAATGCGTAGACGACCTTCACGCCCAGCAAAGCGCCCTTTTGTACTTTTGAGGCCTTTACGTATTTGACGCCCTCTCCCATCTTCGAAGCTTTGTTGCGGTATTGATCGGGTTTCATCATTTCCGCAAAGGGGTCGGCAGGCTGTCCGCCCATGCCTGCGCTCATTTGCTGAATCATATCGGTAAACGCCTTGCCGAGATATGTGGTCTCCATAACCATTCCACTGCCGTCTTTCTTAACAACGATCAGCGTGGTGTGGTCTATACAGCCGGTCGCAGCAAAAACGCCGGTCAGAACCAAGCCTGTGATAATGCGCCTGAGAATTGTCATTGTTGATGTCCTTTCTGTGCTTTCCGGGTTCACATAAACAACTGATCCAGCATAACGCATGAATTGTCCAATGCAAGCACCGAGCCAATGAATTTACCGTTAGATTCTTGGCACCGGCGGTTCCCTCTGCTATTAAGCCATTTGGGGAGATTTGTAATGACGCGTAAACTCAAATGGATTGATCATGCCGACCTCGCCATTAAAAAAAATCCCACCGTGGGCCGTGAAGAATATCTCGACTACATGACGTTCGAAAGGAACGACCGTCCTCTTTTTACCGAGATTTTCGGTCCCATCGTGGGGCTCAAGGAGGAATGGGAGGAACAGGGCGCTACCCTCGAAGAATTAAACTTTTCAGCCTTCCGGTACCGTTGCGAAGCCCGGGGATCACTGCCCGTAAATACCGGGAGAAACGGCGGGCATAAGCCCGAGCCCATCGAGGAAACGGAAGATCACAGGATCTGGCGCGATGAACTCGGCAGGATCGTGAAATTGCCCAAAGGTACCGCCACACTTCCCCTCCCCCTGGATTTTCCCGTTAAGACGATGGATGACTGGCTGAAGATCAAGCCGTGGTACGAATTTTCGGAGAACAGGCTCGGCAGTGACTGGCAAAGCGCCGCGCGGCGCTGTCTCTCCGAAGACAAGGTCGTATGCGTTAGCATACCGGGAGGCTTTGACGAACCGCGGCAACTCCTCGGCGAAGAGCGTCTTTGCGTGGCCTACTATGATGCCCCGGAGCTTGTAAAGGACATCCTTGACACTATCGGAGACACGGCTTTCAAGGTGCTGGAACGGGTCACTGCCGAAGTCACGGTGGACCTGCTTTCGGTACACGAGGATATGGCCGGGAAATCAGGCCCCCTGGCGGGCCCCGTTCAAATACGCGATTTCATTGGCCCTTATTACAGAAAAATCCGGGACCTGCTTCAGAACAGGGGCGTGCGGCTTTTCGACCAGGACAGCGACGGCGATATGAACGCCGTAATAGATGAATTTCTCAACGCCGGCGTCAACTGCATGCATCCCATGGAGCCGGCCGCGAATATGGACATCGTCAAAATCAGGAAAAAATACGGTAGTCGTCTGGCTTTCTACGGTGGAATAGACAAACACGTTATCCGGCGGTCAAAAGACGAGATTGTCGCCGAACTGGAGTGCAAGATACCTCCCTTGATAAAAACCGGCGGCTGTGTTTTTGCTCTGGACCATCGGGTTCCGAACGGTACGCCGCTGGAGAATTACCGGTTTTATGTTTCCAAAGCCTGGGAAATTATGAACAGGGAAACAGGCGGCTCGCGGTCACCGACTGCCTGTTGATTACGCAGTTTCAGAACAGCGTGTAAATGAAAGGGGCGCTGGACTGCCCCGCCACGAGCAGGGCGGCGAAAAGCAGAAGCACGAGGATTATCGGGATTATCCACCACGCTTTGTTGTCCCAGGCGAATCCCGCGAATTCCCTGAGAAGTCTGCCCAGATGTTTCAAAAACAGCATAACAGTCAGTGCTTTCTCAATCCGGAATGTTGTCCCGGCCCCGGAACAGTTCAGCTTCCGCGGCCGGCTGTTCTTTCTTGTCCAGCAGGAACGAACCCAGCAGAAGGTGATCCATTTCCGTTCGCATGAAACACGCGTAGGCGTCTTCGGGAGTGCACACGATCGGTTCGCCCCTTACGTTAAAAGACGTATTTACCACGAGACCGCAGTTCGTCCTCTTTTCAAAAGCTTTTATAAGATCATAATAGTCCGGATTCACCGATCGGTCAACTGTCTGAACCCTCGCTGAATAGTCCACGTGGGTGACAGCCGGAATATCGGAACGCGGGGTATTGACGCGTTCGATCAGCGTGGCTTCGTCAGCGCGTCTTTCCGCGGCGATCCGGCGCTCTTTCCGCACGGGAGCCGTGAACAGCATATAGGGAGAATCGACGCTCAGTTCGAAATACTCTCCCGCGCGCTCGCGCAGACACGAAGGAGCGAATGGACGAAACGATTCCCGGTGTTTTATTTTCAGGTTCATGACCGACTGCATCCTGGTTGAACGGGGATCCCCGAGGATGGATCTTGCGCCAAGCGCCCTCGGCCCGAACTCCATGCGTCCCCTGCAGATTCCCACGACCTTCTGATCGTCTATCAACCCGGCGACGACTTCCGGCAGGTTGTTCTCTTCGAGGCGGCGAAAAGGTATATTGCGGGCTTCCAGGAAAGCGGCAATCTCCCTGTCCCGGAATGCGGGTCCCAGAAATGACCCTCGCATGCGATCGTTAAGACCGTCGGCAGTCCGCCCGTGTCCCTTTATTGCGTGCCAGGCGAACAGCCCGGCGCCGAGCGCACCTCCTGCGTCGCCCGATGCCGGTTGTATCCAGAGATTGTCGTACATACCGGTCCTCAGGATTTTCCCGTTAGCCACGCAGTTGAGCGCCACGCCTCCGGCCATGCAGAGGTTTTTCTCTCCGGTGATATCCTTCGCGTGTTTTGCCATCTTCATAACTATATCCTCGGTTACCTTCTGTACCGAGCTTGCAAGATCCATTTCGCGTCTCGTAATATCGCTCTCCGGCTTTCTCGGCGGCCCGTCGAAAAGCCGGGCGAACTTCGCGTTTGTCATCGTGAGGCCGTCCAGGTAGCCGAAATATTTCATGTTCAGCCTGAAGGATCCGTCTTCACGAATGTCCAGGAGGTTATCCAGTATAGTTTTTTCGTATCTCGGTTCACCGTAGGGAGCCAGCCCCATCAGCTTGTACTCTCCCGAGTTAACGCGGAAACCCGTGAAGTAGGTAAAAGCCGAATACAGGAGCCCCAGGGAATGCGGAAAGCGGAGCTCCTTGAGTATCTCGATATCTTTCCCCTGCCCCCGCCCGACGGCGCTCGTCGCCCATTCCCCCACTCCGTCCACGGTAAGGATGGCGGCCCGCTCGAACGGGGAGGGATAAAAGGCGCTGGCCGCGTGAGATTCGTGGTGTTCCGTGAAGAACATTTCGCGAGGCGCGCGCAAACCGGCTTTTTCAAGCGAGGTTTCAATGCGGTACGGAATCCAGAGTTTTTCTTTGAGCCACAGCGGCACGGCCTTCATGAAGGAACGCAGTCCGGCAGGGGCCACCGAGAAGCAGGTTTCCAAAATGCGCGCGAACTTGACGATCGGTTTGTCGTAGAACACGACCGCGTCAAGTCCGTCAGGCTTCACTCCTCCCTGAGCCAGGCAGTATCTTACCGCGTTTTCCGGGAACCCGGGATCGTGCTTGCGCCGCGAAAAGCGCTCCTCCTGGGCCGCGGCCGTTATGCGTCCGTCCTGAACAAGCGCCGCCGCCGAGTCGTGGTAAAACGCGCTGATACCCAGAATATTCATCAGTACTGCTTCCGGTAGCTTTCGAGTGATTTCCGCTTCCGGTGATCCGACCAGTAAGTAGTGTTTTCCTTCTCAAGAGGGCGTGCCATCGGGTCATGCCGCCTTATAAGAAGCGCTATTCTGCCCGTGGTAAAACAAATGTAGAAAAAAGGCAGAAGCAGGGCCCATGTAATCAGCGTGCCTATCGCCAGGCCCAGGAACTCCCCCGCCGCTTCCCATGCGCGAAACACCGGCGGCACTGCCAGTCCGCTGATCAGAACCACAGCGGCAAGAGACGCGATTACTACGGCCGCCGCGGGACTCTTGACAACAGAAGAAAGCACGAGCGACGCGGCCGCCATTATTCCGCTTTGAAGAAAGGCCTTCTTCAGCCGCCGGGAGCGCACTGCGCCGGGCGGCTCGTCCTTTTCGCGCCACTGCCACACAACCGAAGTAACGGCGTTGTCTGTGCCCGGTGACGAATTGTCGGAAGGATTGTTCATAAAACTCTGAATTGCGCGAGATGGTGGCCCAGTAGGACCCCGTCCGCAGCGACGCAGTGGGCCTGGCAGGACTCGAACCTGCGACCAACGGATTATGAGTCCGTCGCTCTGACCAACTGAGCTACAGGCCCAACTCTATTGCGTTGCTGCAGCGGGGCAAGCTCGAACTTTACCCGGCTTCGCCGGGCTACGACCAGAGGATTATGAGTCCCCTGCTCTGACCAACTGAGCTATGGGCCCGCTCGTTCTCTATTCACAGGCACTCTATCCAAGCTCAGCGGGCAAGACAAGACCAAAGAAAAATTCAGGGAATTGGTTGTTTCTTCCGGATCGTTTAATAGTGCGAGACGGGGCATGAATCCCGTGTTCACAGGTCGTTACTATACACTTCTCCTTTTTCTCGTACTTGTATAGTAACAGATTGACAGCCTGTTACTATACAATGTATGCTGCTGCCAACGTTGTATGGTAACCGGCAGGAGTGGTGAAAGATGGTCATCAAGGGTATTCTGAAAGAGGAGCTTGGCAACTCGCTTCGAATGAAGAAGCGGTATGAGAAGGAACTGTCCAGGCTTCCCAGGGGCAGTCTCGTAAAACGGAACATCAAAGGGCACGGGTATTACTATCTTGTGTTCCGGGAAAACGGGAAGGTCAAGTCGGTTTACAAAGGCAAATCCGTTTCCGAGAAGGAACTCAGGAAATACCGGCAGGCCAAGGAACAACGGGCCCGGTACCGCAAAGCCCTGTCGCAGGTGAAGAAGCAGATACGCTACCTGAAAGGCGTTCTACGTGGAAAAGAAGAAATATAAGCTGTGCCTCGAAGTCCTTCGGCGAATGAAACAGGAAGGCATCCTGGACAAGATTCTGCTTGTCGGCAGTTGGTGTGTTCTGCTCTATGAAGACTACTTCAAGGGCAAAGGCTTACTGCCGCCTCTCCGAACACGTGATCTTGAATTCCTCGTCTCTCGTCCGCCCAGGATCGGACGAAAGACCGACCTTGGCGCGTTACTCAAAGACCTCGGCTTCGTAGAGGACTATAAAGGCCGGAAAGGATACATCACTCTTAATCACCCGGACCTGATTTTGGAATTTCTTGTCCCTGCCCGAGGGCGAGAAAGCGACCGGCCTTACACGATCGACGAACTCGGCATCAACGCCCAGCCGCTTCGGTACATGGATATGCTGGCGCAGAATCCGATTCAGATGCTCTTTGGGGACATCGCGGTGAATCTTCCCCACCCCGCCAACTTCGCGCTTCACAAGCTTCTGATTGCCGGTCGGCGAAAGAACAGGGAAAAAGCGGAAAAGGACAGAGCGCAGGCCGTTGCGATACTTGCGGCTTTGAACGCGACCGCGGATTTCAAGAGAGTCCGGACTTTGTATCAGGCAAGTCCCCGCTCGTGGCAGAAGAATATCAACCGGGAGCTCACCGCACTCGGCGAGCATGATATCCTTGCCCTGGTTCAGGGAACGCGGAAACCGGATGGCTCTTGAGGGAGAGCGCGGGTCAGTCCCCTTCTCATCCTTGCTTTTGGGACCTCTTTTGGGCTGATGGGGTACGCCCGGCTGTTTGCCTGAAAACCCGTGTCGTCGAAGGCCGGAGAAGCCTTCAATCCTGCTCAGAATGGGCTCAGAAGGCCCGGGAACGCGCCGGAAAGGGGAAGGTGCCCTTGTGTGTGTTATTTCCAGTACCGAAAGCTGTGAGCGGGCCCGGAGTGATACGAAAACTGATACCAGTGCGGTTGTGACACCTTGTAGCAAGCAGTGCGGACAACACTGAACCCATTGAGTTTTCTCGCTATTCGGGATACCCGTGGCGGATTATGAGTCCACTGCGGCCTGCCTGCACCATTTGGTCATAAGTGCGGGAGCGTCTGTTCACGTTGCGATTGCAGAAGATGACGGTTCCGTCGTATAGGATTTCCGAGACCTGAAAGCTCCTCAGGTTACGGTAGCCGCCGTGGACCGGAATCAGTCCGTGTTGATGAGTTTTCCCCTTATCGGACCTGTCGGACGTGCCAGACCGGTCGGGCCTGTTTGACTTGACGGAGTCTTTCTTCAGGTTTTCGCAACGCCGCTGGCCGCGATGCATCGGCGGCCGGAATGTGAAGTTATTTTTGCGTGGGCCCTTAACACCAAGTGGCTGCTCGTCGTGCTGGTCTGGAAGAATACCCTGTCGGCAAGGGGCGCAAAAGGCGTGTTAAAATGCTTCCTTTGGGGCTTCGCGGAATATCTTTCATCAAACCCTCAATCCGCTGTCCCCGTTCGCCTTTGGCTTCAATTATAGCCGCGCCGATCAGAACAGCAGAGATCCGGCCCAGATCGTATATCTCTTTCATGTCTACGCTGGTTTTACAGCCGCTTTCGGAAATGACAACCTTGCCTCTCGGTACAAACGGCAAAAGCTCTTTGACTCTTTTCAAGCCGGGCTTAGCCGTTTGCTTAAGGTCTGTGGCATGTAGATTGCGATTGTTGATCCCCACTACCCTGGCTTCTTTCGGAACCCAAGAGAAATGCTCTTTCTCCGAGCATTCTATAAAGGGCTCCATTCCCATCTCCATTACCAGGCTAGAGAACCGTCGGAGCTTTTCCCTGCCGAGGAGCGAGGCAATTAACAAGACTGCATCTGCACCGTATGCTCGCGCCTCATAAACCTGGTAGTCATCAATGATAAAATCCTTTCGGAGAACCGGTTTTTCTGTGAACTTGCGTACGGTGGACATGTCATTCCGACCACAGCCGAAATACTCCTTGTCCGTTAGAACAGATATGCAGGAAACGTGCTCCGACTTGTCATAATCGCGAGCAACATGCTTCACATCCAGCTCTTCGTGCAATATTCCATGCGATGGTGAGCCCTTCTTAATCTCTGCGATAACGGAAAACCTTCCCCTCTTCAGGGCCTTTTTGAAGTCGCGCGGACGTTCTCTGCGCGACAATGCTTCAGCCCGCGTTTTCATCTCCTCAAGAGACACTGCGTCCCTGCATGCACTGATCTCGTGTTTCTTGTTGCTGAGAATCTGTTGTAGATCTATGCGGCCCTGTGCAGTCATGTTATTTACGCCTCCAGTGTATGAAGATCTTTCGCCTTTTCGGGAAAGAGAGCAAAATCCATGTGCGGGGGATATGATGCCGCCGCCCTGCCGCCAGGCATCTTTTTGGCATTATCTTGGACTGCTGTCAGCATCGCGAATTCTTCTTCCGTGAGGTTCTCGCAGAATACCAGAATATGCTTAGGGTTCAGCCCGTCTTTCCGAATATTCTCTCTGACCTTCTCGAAGTCTACGCTATAACCCCGGCCATTTCCGCTTCAGAATACCACTCTTTTGTCTACAGTCAAGCACCACATTGAGATCATAGAAATAATATAGCGCTTTACCTTATGAAATGCAATCCGGAGATTGATCCTTTCCCGGATAATAAGCGTTTCAGATTGTGTGTCTTTTAAAGACGAGCATGTCCGGCGGAAAAGCCGCTTGCCGGGCCAATACCGCCGGCGGACTGACCGGTCAGATACGATCGAGAGTTTCCAGCCCGAGCAGTTCCAGGCCTTTGCCAAGAACCGCCGCTACGGCGGCGCAGAGCTTCACCCGGCTTTCCCTGACGCCGTCGTCGGCCTTGAGGAAGGGTACGTTCTGGTAAAAGCTGTTGTACGTTTGCGTCAGTTCGTAAAGGTAGTCGGCTATCATGCTGGGCTTGTAGCTTTCCGCCGCGCGGACCGTAATTTCCGGGAACAGGAGGAGCTTCAGGGCGAGTTTGCGTTCGACGGGCTCCGATAGAGACAGCGGGAACGCGAGCGGATCGGAACCGGAAAACCTTTCATTGTACTTGTCACGCACGCTCTTTATGCGCGCGTAGGCGTACTGCAGATAGGGACCGGAATTCCCGTCCAGGGCCAGTGCCTTGTCCCAGGTAAAAGTTACCACGCTCTGCGGGTTCTGGCTCAGGTCGGCGTACTTGACCGCTCCCGTACCCACTGCCCTTGCTATTTCCCTTTGTCTGTGTTCATCCAGTTCCGGGCTGGTTTCTTTGACGATATCGAACGCCCTGGACTCGGCTTCGTCCAGGAGCACTTCAAGCGGTATTGTGGTGCCCTCGCGCGTTGAAAACGTTCCTTCCGGCAGGCGCATCAGCCCGAACCAGACGTGCTCGAGGCGTGTCGTACAGCCGAGTTTTCTTGATATGGCGAATACCTGATTGAAATGAAGCTGTTGACGTTCGTCGGTTACATACACTATGCGGTCCGGAGAAAATTCTTCGACACGATCGGCCACAGCGGCCAGGTCGGTCGTGGCGTAGTTGAAGGCGCCGTCCTTTTTTCTTACGATGCAGACGGGAAGCTTTTCATTCTCCAGGAAAACAACCAGCGCCCCTTCGCTTCTGACGGCTATTCCTTTTTCCACAAGGCGGTTTACTGTTCCCTCAAGCTTCTCTTTGTAATAACTCTCCCCGCGAATAAGGTCGTAGGAAACCCCCAGGCGTTCGTAAATCCGCTGGAGTTCGCGCTTGCTGAGATCCACAAAGCGGTGCCACAGCCGCGTGGTTTCGGGGTCCTGGTTCTGAAGTTTAACCAGCTCTTCCCTGCACTTATCAAGCCATTCAGGGTCTTTGCGCGAGAGTTCGTAGCTCTTGATGTAGACACGTTCCAGTTCTTCCATCGGGGATTTCTTCATGGCTTCCTCGTCGCCGAAGCGGCGATAGCCCGAAATGGTTATGCCGAACTGCGTGCCCCAGTCGCCGAGATGGTTGTCGGCGATAACCCGGTATCCGAGGAAACGGTAAAGCCTGTCGAGCGCGCTTCCGATGTTATGGGAACGGAGATGACCGATGTGCAGAGGCTTGGTTATGTTCGGAGAACCGTAGTCCATCACCACTGTTCTGCCGGCGCCCGGCCGGTCCGTGCCGAGGCGCTCGTCTGAGAGCACTGTTTCCACGCGTTTGGTAATCCATTTGTCGTCAAGGAAGATGTTGATAAAGCCCGGGCCGGCGTGTTCGGTCCTGGCAACGCCTTCAGCGGCGGGGGCGTGTTTTATTATCCTCCCGGCAATTTCCCGCGGCGCGGTTTTGAGCACACGGGCCAGCCGCATGGCGGAATTGCACTGGAAGTCGCCGAATTCGGGCCTGGTGGAGGGAATTACGCTGATTTCGCCGATTTCTGATTTGTTTTCCGGAAAGGCCGCGGCAAAGGCCGCCTGCATCCATTCGCTCAGCGTTTCTGAAACTGATTTCACGATAATTCTCCGGTCGTCCACCTACGTTCTGTCAAAGCTGACAGCACACTTTTCTTTCTAATTCGCTCTCTTGCAGGGGGTTGGCCACATCCTGGCTCTCTCCCCCGGTTTCTCAATACACTTAAACGCCTTCTTAACCGCCACCCTTCCGCCCCGGCGGACGCACACCCTTAACCGACCTGCTTACTCGTCACGTCCCAGCCGTTGCAAGAGAGTCGTTTAAGACCGTCATGTTGTTGTCGAACATTTTCTTTCGGGGCAGACCCCGAGTGTCGCTGCCGAGCAGCGTTTTTCTCGCGTTGAAAAGGTAAAGGACTCATCACTTCCGTTATGAAGACATCAGAGCGCCACACTGGTATATCGAGGGGAGGTCCCCAGTCGTTTCTGAGCCACCACGTTCTTCATCTTCCCCAGGGTGTGAAACGTATGTACGATGGGAGCGCCCCAGTGTTCGTGCAGCTCCCAGGCCGCCGCCCCCGACAGCCAGTAATGGCTGTGGAGGATGTCGTATTGAATTTCATCGCCCTCGGGTTGTGTTAGAACATCCGCAGAGTTTGTGGGAATTGTAGAAAGAACCAAGTGTCCGGGCTC
>JAWODU010000012.1:0-13704 GCA_046483125.1 Kiritimatiellia bacterium | reverse complement strand
CGTTTGTCAAGCCCCGATCGCCAATATCGGCGGCCCTTTTCCTGCTGCCCAGTATTTCGAAAAGCGCCAGCACCACGTAAATGCAGACGGCCTGCACTACCAGGGCCACGCCGCCGTAGGTGCGGGCCTCAAACAGCGTGATTGCTCCAAGCCCCACGGCCATGTTCAGAAACCATATGGTAATCACCACTTTGCCGCGCGACAGCCCGAGCGCTTCAAGGCGGTGGTGAATGTGATCCGTGCCCGTGAACTCCAGCCATGATTTAAGCGATTTGACCCGGCCGCTTAACACCCGCGAGCAAGTTGTAAACACCATATCGTAGATGGGAACGGAAAGAACCAGTATCGGAATGAAGTAAGACACGAGAGGATTGCTCTTTGCCCATGTGCCGTGAATGCTGAGCGCTGCCAGAAAGAACCCCATGAAATTACTGCCGCCGTCCCCGAGAAAAATCCTGGCGGGCTTGACGTTAAATGAGAGGAAGCACAGCGAGGCCCCGAAAAGCGCGATTGAACAGTAGGCGAGCATCGGGGAATCCACCAGTATGGACAGAACAAAGTAAATCATGCTTGTGCCCGCAACGAGCCCGGGAACAAGCCCGTCCATGCCGTCGAGAAAGTTGACGGCGTTTGTTATGCCCACAATCCACACTATGGTGATTACCCATTCTCCGGCAAACCCCCACCATACGTTGGGAAGAAAGGTGACGTGTACGCCGTCGGCGATCAGGACAAGGCAGGCGGCCGCCTGAACGGCCAGCTTGAGGGAAGCACGAAGACCAAAGACGTCGTCGGCCACTCCGGCGGCGAGAACCAGCGTGGCGCCGATGATCATGGCCCTCACGTTGGGCATGTAATTCGGACTGGCCAGAAGGAGCGCGGCAATGACCCCCGCGTAAACGGGTATTCCGCCCCATCGCGGCGTCGGCATGGCGTGTATGCGCCTGCCTCCCGGGTAATCCACGGCTCCGGCTCTATGCGCCAGGCGCATGACCAGCGGCGTCGCGACGTACACGACGCATACCGAAGAAGCGAACAGCATGGCGTGAACAGGGTTCAGCAGATATCCCATCAGGGACGCGGCGAGAAGAAAGAACGCAAGCAGGATAAACACGCGGCGGATGCTGTCACCCTTTATTTCAAGTGTTTTCGCTTTCATAACGTTTTGATTCAGTCTTTTACCGAAGGTTCTTTTGACAGGATCTACCCGCCGCGGCGGGTTTACAGGATCAGGAGATGCAGGGCATGGCCCCGAATTGTCGACAGGCTATCCTGTTGATCCCGTTGATCCTGTCAGAAAATCTTCTGTTATCTTGCTATTTATATTGTCTTCACGCATTCCCTGATAATTTGCGGGAGTTCGGTGCAGACCCGATTGATTTCGGCGTCCGTCAGTGACGGATAAATCGGAACCGACACCAGCGAATCCTCAAGCCGTTCCGTCGCGGTGCAGTTGCCTCCGAGTGAATGATGGAGGGCCCGCCGGACCGGACGCCTGCATATTATTCCGCGGTTCCTTGACAGGGAGATAAAACGTTCTACGCGTTTGGAGTCCGTTTTCTCTTCTTCCGGGAATAGATTGATCAGGTACCTGTAACAGGCGCTCTGATTCCGGGACGATGCCTTCCTGAATGAAAAAGGTCCGAGAGCTTCGTCGTAACGGGCGGCAATGTCGGCGCGGCGCGCCAGGCTGTCCTCAAGTGTTTTAAGCCGGTTCCCGGCAAGAGCCGCGTGAATGTCGCTCATTTTGAAATTAAAAGCTTTGTCATCAAGAGGCCGTTCGTCGCATTCGCGCAGTGCCCGTGCTTTCCGGGCCAGTTCATCATCGCCCGTTATGCAGGCGCCGCCTTCGCCGGCGGGGAGGAGCTTGGTCGCGTAAAAAGACAGGATACCGGCGATTCCGGCCGTTCCCAGGATCTTTCCGTCGGGGTATTTGCCTCCGAACGACTGGGCGCAGTCTTCTATGACGGGTATTCCAAGTTCCGCTATGGCCCCGATATCTGCCGTGTAACCAAACGCGTGGGTTGCGATAATTGCCTTAACGTCTTTATCAAGAACACTCGATACGGTCTCCGGGGCAATACACGGACCGCCGTGTGCGGTATCGGCGCATACCGGACGGGCTCCGGCGTGGACGACCGCGGCGTAAAGCGAGTTACACGTATAGGAGGGAATTACCACTTTATCCCCGGCGCCGATATTCAGTGAAACCAGGGCCAGATAAAGAGCTGCGGTACCGGAGGAAACGGCCACAGCCCGGTACCCGCCGGTAAAAGAGGAAAGGCCGCGTTCAAGGGCCTCGGTTTCAGGGCCCCGTGAAAGATGAGCCGCCCGCAGGGCATTGCGGACCGACTCTATGTCGCCTTCGCTCAATCGCGGCCGCGAATGCGGAATAAGATTGTCCTCAGATGAGGTCATCAACCAGTTTCCTGAAGTTCTCGACGTCAAAAAGCCCTTTCTGTACGACCGCGCACGCTCTGGACCTCAGCTTCTTCGTTTCATTTTCGGACAGAAGGACGCCCGTTATCACCACGACCGGGATTTCTGACAGATCGGTATTCCGGTGCAGAGCATTCAGGAACTCCCACCCGCTTTCACCGGGCATGATCAGATCCATGATGATCAGGTCGAATGCCGGACTTTCTTTGAGTTTTGTGAGCGCTTCGCCGGAGCTCCCGGCACAGACGACTTCGCCTCCGAGCTTTTTCACTATCCTGGTCAACAGACTGCGCACTACTTCGTCGTCATCTACTATCAGTATCTTTTTTCTATTCTGTTCTTTGATCATGACGGATCCTTTCTATCTAAAGTGTCCCGCCGCCGTCCGTCAGCCGACGGATTATGGCGGGCGAGGGGTGTTGGTGCATTGCCTCAAATATCCAGCAGATTTCTGAGCGGTCTGAAACCCTCCGCGTATTTTACCTTGGCCATAAAGCCGTAATAAG
The DNA here is from genome assembly GCA_046483125.1 of Kiritimatiellia bacterium. Classification (GTDB taxonomy): domain Bacteria; phylum Verrucomicrobiota; class Kiritimatiellia; order UBA8416; family JAWODU01; genus JAWODU01. Next base: position 10,759 of record JAWODU010000012.1, on the reverse strand, counting down.
CGGCCAGTGAATTCACGCTTTCGAGCATGTCCAGCCCGGTGGGATATTTCTTGTTGACCTGGGAGGCGTGACAGGAGAGCAGTTGACGTTTTCTTTCCAGCACGTCTTCTATGTCGACAAACGTATCCGGACGGAAATCGTGGGTGGTGTAGTCATGGTAAAAAAAAAGCCTTCTGACGTAACGGCAGGCGGTCACCGTTGAGGACGCCAATGCCGTGTGGTCTTGATGAGCGTCTTCCGGAGCATTAACGAGCACGACATCGGGATTCACGCCGCCGAGTATCTCTTCAATGGCTTTGATCAGTTCGCGTCCGTGAACGAGGGCCGTATCCTGAAATCCGCCCCAGATCAACTCGCGGGCGTTCAAAAAACGCGCCGCCTTTTCCTGTTCCGGCTTCCGGTCGGCTTCGGACGATCCTTGGCCGTCTGTTGCCGCGTAAAGGTAAACATCGTGGCCTTTATCGACGCTTTTGAGCAGAAAGCCGCCACAGCCGTATTCGATATCGTCAGGGTGAGCGCCAAGCGCGAGAATTTTCATGGTTCCGTCCAGTTGCCCCTTTCAAAGGTTCAGCCGTTTTCTTCCTTCCGCGCCTCCGCCGCAGTTGAACAGTCCGTCAACGGCTGAGAGATAGGAAAGGAAGCCATTTCCATAAGTATAACACTGAGGGTATTCAGGATGCAAGAAATCCTGGTATTCCAGGGCCAGGCCGGCAGTTTCGAATTTCTCCTCTTCCAGATATCCGCGTCCGCCTGCACCGGAAATGTACGTGTCGGCGCCGACTTGCGCGCATATTTGTATAAGCCTGTCTGTAGCCGTTGTTCCGTCGGAAGAAATATCCTTTGTCAGGTCAGACGATATCAGGGTGCGTGTGCGTATCTCGAAGCATTCCGTCAGCCATTTTACCGACGCGATGTTCAACTCCGCCAGGTTCTTCCACTTCCGGTCGAGCAGTTCAAAAAGGGCCGGAGCGAAGTCCTTAAAAAAAGGAGCCTTGGAGTAATTCTGCCGGAGCGTCAGCTTCATTTTTCTGCGCCAGTCGGGTCCGGAGGCTATCCTTGTCTCCCTTATGGAATTACCGAAATCATAGCTGACGGGAACGGTTATCCATTTTGCCTCGCCGCCGACGCGGATCCGGTTGCGGTTCTGAAATTCATTTTTCTTGAACTGTACGTCGTCAAGAAAGACGAAGATGTCGGCTGAGTGAATTTTGTTGAGATAACCCAGCCACGGCAGGAACTGGGGTTGGTGTATCGCACAGCGCATGGGTAGAGTGTCCACTGTCCGTTACGCGGAGTCAAGGCGAGAGAACAACAGACCCTCAGAAGACGACTACGAAACACGCGAATAACCTCCCGCATTTCTGAGCACTTCGCGATAGAGGGAGGCGAGCCGGGTGACCATAGTTTCCTCATCGTATTCCGGGTAAACTGAATCACCGGCTTTCTTGCCCATCTCAAGACGCAGGTCCGGTTTCAGGGCCAGAGCTTCCATCGCCCGCGCCATTACCCTGCGGTTTCCGGCTTCGACCAGCAAACCGTTCTTTCCGTCTTCTATGAGTGACGGAACGCCTCCCACGGCTGCGCCTATTACCGGCAGTCCGGAGGCCATGGCCTCAACGAACGCCCTGCCCATTCCCTCGTTCCGGCTGGCAAGCGCAAATATATCCGCCGCCGAAAGAGCGGGACGTACGTCGCTCATCGGCTCGACGAATCTTACCCGGCCGCTTATTGCCGGAGACGCGGCAAGACGTTTGAGTTTCTGTTGTTCGGGGCCGTCTCCGACTATGGCGAGCAGTACCTCTTGCCCGCCGAATTCCGCCTGTTTGAAGGCCTCGAGGAGGATATCGAAACCTTTGACGGGAACCAGCCGTCCTATGGATACGAATAGAACGGCATGAACCGGGATGTTATGGCGTTTTCTGAATTCCCTGCCGGTTTCGGAATCCGGCGAACGGAATGAAGAAATCCTGACGCCGCTCGGTATGGTAACATACTGTTCCGGTGTGCCGATATCGTGCTGGAGGGATTCGCGTGTTTCGGCGTCGGTCAGCGAGACAATCCGTTCTGTCACGCGGGCCATGCGCCGCTCTGCGAGCACAAACACGTTCGTCAGCACGCGCCCGAAGTAGCCGTAGAATACATGTCCGTGCGGTGTGTGTACCGCGGGGATTCCCGCTGAGTGTGCCGCAATCCGGCCGAGGACGCCCGCTTTTGAGGAGTGAGTATGAACGATATCAAATGTGCCCTGCCGCATAAGAGAACGCATCTGCAGAAGGGCAACAAGATCGTTCAGGGGAGAGGGATTCCTTAGAAGGTTCCTGAGGCTGACATGCCTGATTCGAAGGTTTTCCAGCCTTTCCCTGATGGAGTTATCCGGGTCACGCGTCCGGCCGTAAAGAATTGCGGTGGTAAATCCGTGTTTGCGAAGAGCGTCGGCGCAGGTTATTGTATTGGTTGCCGAGCCGCCGCGGTCAAGACGGGTTATCACATGCAGGATATTCGGAATTTGTGTATTCATGAACCCAAAACGGCTCCTGGAGCCATAGCGCGCCGTGTCCGCGGTTTCCTTCTTCTGCCGTATCTGATTTTCAGCCTGTTTTTTTCCGTTCCGGCCGAGGCCGCCCTTGAAACGGATGCAGCCGGTATCGACGAACGACAGAAAGTATATTCGTGCGCCGTCCATGTGCACAGCGAAATTTCCTCCACGGGCCGTTATTCCCTGAATGAACTGGCCCTCCTGGCGGAGGACCGCGGAATTGATGTTGTTTTTCTGACCGATAACCTGACTCACAGGATCCAGTACGGTATTGCGCCTGCCCGCCACCTGCTCTGGATGGATCACTCCAGACGCTCGATAATGAGCGTGGGAGCGGAAAAATATCTTGAACTGATCGAAAAACAGAACAGACGCGTTTCAAACGTTCTTTTCATCGCGGGAGCGGAAATATGCCCCAGGTTCTACTGGACCGGCAGTCTGTCCAAGGGCGACCTTACCTGCCGGGACCACCAGAGGAACATAATTGTGCTCGGGCTGGATAACCCGGAAGTTATCGAAAGCATACCCGAAACGGCGGGCTTTGTCCGGGGCAGACATACAGCATGGATAATCGGCTCGCGTGTCATACTTGGAGCTTTCGCCCTCGCGATTGCGGGTGTTGCCGTGTGCCCGTGCCTGGCGCGCCGGTCGGGATATTCGTGCAAAGTCCTGCGCAGAGCCGTACTGCGCGGTTTCTTTGTGCCGATCGCTTTATGCGCGGTTGTATTCAACGTGACGGCTTCTCTCGTTCCGGCATTCGACATATACGGCGCCGCCGGTTCTCCTTCCCATGCTCAACGAACGACAGATTTTCTTGCCGAACACGGTCTACTGCATTACTGGGCGCACCCCGAGGAAGCCGATCGTCATCGGTTCCGCTACGCCGGTGTTGCTTTTGAGACGCGGACGGATCCCTACCCGGAAGCGCTTCGGCAGACCGAAGGATACACCGGTTTCGGCGGAGTTTACGAGGGACGCAATACGCTTGTTGAAGCGGACGGGGTGTGGGACAGGGTTCTTCGGGATTACGTGGAAGGCAGACGGCACAGACCCGCGTGGTGCTTCGGGGAGATGCTTTATCATTACGAGGGACAGGCGGGCAAGAAGCTGGGAAACGTGGAAACCATGGTATGGGCTTCTGAACGTTCCCGGGATTCAATTCTGGAGTCAATGGGCCGCGGCCGGTTTTACGCAAGGCGGAACAAGGCGGAACGGTCGCTTGTTCTAAAGAAGTGGCAATTGCGGAAGAAAAAGCAAGGGCAAATCGAGATAGACATCAGGATAGAATCCAGCGGGGAACCGGAGCAAGTCAGCGTCTGCCTGGTACGCAATGGAGAAAAATTCCGGGAATTGAAAGGTGCAACGCCTTTTGATCGTACAATTGCAGATACGAGCGCTTCTGAAGACGTCTATTACCGGCTGAATGCATACGGCGAATGGCCTCTTACGCTTGTCGCGAATCCCATCTTTACTGCAGGTCAATGAAGTCGACTCGGGCGTTAGTCATCGAGTATATCGTTAATTGTTGATGTCCGTGACCGCACTCTGGTCATTTGCTTGCCGCCGTGGTGAACGGCGTTGAACGCGGCATTGACCATAAGACTCACCAGAACGGCGCCTGCCATTCCCAACAACAGTGCAAAAAGCGAGGAAAGGTATTTCGATTTGTGAATAAAACATGTCACGGGAACTCCTACAGCGAGCACCGCCGCCATTGCCGCCGCGGCAGGGAGGAGGATTCTCAGGAGAGGCCGGGAAACTGTAGGGGATACATAAACAAAAACAGCGGAGAGAGCCGCTACAGCGGCCGTAACCGTTGTGAAAACAGCAAGGAACGAACGCCCCGTTCCCTTCATCGGAAAATCAAGCAGGCCGGAAGAAACGCGAAGTACGATCACGGCCGTGAGTACGGCAAGCAGAGCCTGGACGGCAAATTCCGTGGTGCCGGCCCGGCTGGAGAGCAATAGCTCGACGGTTTTCAGAGCTCTGGACGCCAGAATCCTCATACTTTGGCAAATTATAAGGCAACATGGGATTTCTTCCAAGAAACTATTATTACAGTGTTCGGGCAGTCGATTTGACGGATTCAGTAGTGTCTTCTTATGGTTGTAAACCCAGGGTCCTTATCCTATAATTGGACTTACAGAGCAAGGTTCTGCGCCGTATACGGTGGCCGGGACCCCGTGCACAGGCGCGAAAAGTTCTCAAGGGGGCTGAAGCCATGCCGGATGCAAATAAAGAGCAAGCGGGAGAACCTGTTTCCGAAGGTCTTGCGGAAGGGCCGGAGATAGTCAGATCCATGGGCCTGGTCTTCAACAATACCAGTCTGTACGGCGCAGATCACAGTGTCACTGCGCAATCCATGAAAGACAGCTACGGCATTGTTTCAAAAGCCCTGGAAAACTGCGATGAAATTGCGTTCAACCTCACGGAAGAAGGTCTGCTGGTCAACGGAGGCAGCGTTGAATTGAAGAATCCTTTGATGAAAGCTTTTGTAAACCGCCTCCATGTGATGGGACTCAACAGCTTCGCCATTACAAAGGGCATAACAGAGGACAAGTTCGAGGAGCTTGTCAATATTCTCAACACGAAACCGGATCAGCTCAAACAGTCGGGAGGATTTGCCGCCACGGTCAAGCAGGCCGGCCTGGATAATGTGAGGGCCAAAACGGTTGTCTATAAGCAGATTACCGAGGACGAAGTTGTTGTTTCCAAAGATAAAGCAGAGCAGGCGGATACCGCCGAAGGCGACCGGCTCATGGGAGAGGTGACCGCGTTTCTGAAAGGAGATTCCGACACCGATACTCAGCGGGCGGTAAAAGGGCTGAAAAGCGTCTCATCCGATGCCGGCCGCCTGGCTGACCTTATTGTGGAAACAGCTCGGAAAACCCCGGAAACGTCGATGGAAGAAAGCACCGAGGAACTGGGCCGGGCAGTTGCCGATTACCTGAGAAAAGCCTTTGATGGAATGATGAATGATCCGTCGGCCAATACTCAGAAAGGCAAAAAACAGCTCGAGAAAACGCTGTCCGCACTTCAGGAGGAATTGTGCCGCAAGCTGCAGGAGATGTCCGGCGATGACCGTGAGGCCGCGGAAGCGGTGTCTGATGCCGCCGAAGAACTTGGCGATGAACTGCGGATTGACAGCCTGGCCAGTGAATATGTCAAAAAACGAAAAGGTATTGAAAAAAGCGAACATCGGATCCTTCGTTATATAAAGGCGAAAGGCCTGGAGAGAATTGAAGCCGGGGATCTGCCCGAGCGGCTGGGCGAGGGGGGCCTGAGCCCGGAAGAGTGGCGCGGGCTCGTTATGAAGAGCGGCGCGGTGAACGTCGGCGATTTTGCCGGGGAAGGCAAAGGGCTGGCCGCCGTGGGACAGCTCGCTTCTCTGCTTGCCGGTATGCAGGAACGGGTCAGGGAAGCCGGGCAGGGAGCCGATAAAATACCGCCCGATGAACTGCACAAGGTGCTCGCAGACGTTGATCGTGAAATAACCGGCCTGGTGGTGCAGACCGAACGCAAGATAACGGACCTCATAAATAATGTTCGCGCCGATGAAGAAGCTGAAAGTGCCGAAAGCCCCGGTAAAGAGAAGGCAAAGGAGAAACAGAGGATTTCGCGCAGAGAATTGCTTGAAACACTGGCTGAGATCGTTCAGGAACTCTGTCAACCCCTTTCGGTAATCAGCTGTTCCGTGGATATGCTGACCTCGGGATCACTCGGGAGCGTCAGCGATCAGCAGAAGGAAATGCTCGCGCTTGCCGCCGATAACAGTCAGAGAGTGCGGAAACTTATCGACAAACTGCTCGAGATAGCCGGCGTACCCAAGACGCTGAAGCCCGACGAGAAAATTCAGTCGTCCCTCTATTGAATCATGAGCCATAAGAATCCTTCATCAGAAACAATGCGGATTGATATACACCCGGATTTTCTGGGTGAATCACTGGCGCGTAAGAAGAAGACACAGCGTATTCGGCCTGCAGTTGAGAAAAGCGGCGGGACTGCGGCGCCTCCTTCGGATCCGGAGTACAGAAAATTACTCCAGAGCATTTACGATGCCGTAGCTGTTACGGATTACGAAGGCAGGATTGTGGATTTCAATGATCGCGCGCTCGATTTTTTTCTACGTGAAAAGGAGGAGTTCAGAGGCGCGAACATCATCAATTTGATTTCGGGCGCGAACGTCTCTCTTCTTGAAGCGATTTTCAGGAACCTCCGTGACCGGCGCTATACGCTCATAGAAGCTCAGTGCGTAAGACGGGATAAATCAATGTTTCCGTCGGAAATAGCCGTTAACAAAGTGGCTCTGGGAGACGAATCGCGGCTTTGCTTCTTTATCCGGGATATCAGCGTTCGAAAGCGCGCGCAGGAAGCGCTTGAAAAGGCCGTCGCGGAACTGGAAGAACACGACCGATCGAGATCGCAGTTCGTGTCGAATGTTTCGCATGAACTGCGTACTCCTCTTACGTCAATGATTTACGCTGTAGACAACATGCTGAGGGGAGTGGCCGGAGAATTGCCGGAAAGGGTGAAACAGTACCTCGAGATACTGAAGGGAGATACCAGGCGTCTTCTGAACACTGTGAACGATATCCTGGACATGAGGAAACTGGAGTCCGGGACTCTGGCCCTCGCCAGAACAAGAATACCCCTGGCGCGTCTGGCGGCCCGCAGTGCTGAGTCACTTCGCATGCAGGCTGAACAGAAATCGCTTACGCTGGAAATCTCCGGCAGCATGCCCTCGACGTTCGTGAACTGCGATCCGCAGAAGATTGAAAGGGTGGTTCTGAACATAGTGGGCAACGCCGTTAAATTTACGCCGGCCGGCGGGACGGTGAAAGTGCGGACCGAAGCCGTTCCCGGAACAGAAAACAAGGTGGTAATGGCGATCCAGGATACCGGAATCGGAGTGCCGCCGGAAGCGATTAAAAAGATAACAGAGCGCTACTTTACCGTGGGCGAGCAATCAAGCGGCTCGGGATTGGGACTTGCCATATCGCGTGAAATCGTGGAGCTTCATGGTGGCGCGATGACGGTCAAGAGTCCGCCGCCAGGGGCTGAAAAGGGTACGGGCGTGTATATCGCGCTTCCGGCGGCCGAACCGCCCACGGTTCTGGTGGTTGACGACGAGGATGCGGTCCGCGACCTCTTGTGCAGGCAGTTGAAAACACAGGGATACAGGACAATTACAGCGGCCGACGGCGCCGATGCACTGGAAAAGAGCGAGAAGCAGCAGCCGGACATATTGATACTGGACATGGTCCTCCCGAAGATAAACGGGAGAGACGTGGTACTGAAGCTTAAAGGCAATAAGGCGACGCAGAGAATACCGGTTATCGCGATTACCGGCGCTCATGTCGGACGCGGCAGGGCCGAAATACTTGAAAGCTTTTCAATACCTCTGCTGGCAAAACCATGGAATGAAATGGAACTCTTTGATATTATCGAAAGCGCTTTTATAGGGGCGGCGAGTCTGAAATCGCGTGCTGAAGGCATTAACAAAGGGGCCTCTGTTGAGGAGGAAAGCAAATGACCGATGACCGGAAAAAAAGAATTCTTCTGATTGACGATGATACCAGCCTCCTTGTCACGCTTGGAGACTTTCTGGCGTTCGAGGATTACGAAGTTACAACTGCTGAAAGCGGCGAAGAGGGCCTGAAACGCCTTGAGCGCATGGAGCCGGACCTTATTATTCTGGACATGAGCATGCCGGGGATGGGGGGGGTTGGCTTTCTCAGGAGGATTTCTTCGGAAGACGGGAAGCCGAAATATCCCGTCCTGGTGCTTACCGCCCGCGCCAACATGGCGGAGTTTTTCGCGGACGTGGACGTGGACGGTTTTGTCGCCAAGCCGTGCGAGCCGCAGGATCTTCTCGCTGAAGTGGCAAGAATAATATTCCTGAGATCGGGATCTTTATCCGAAGGGAATGAAACCGGGGCCGATTCTGAAAAGACCGGGAAAGTGCTGATTGGCGAAGATGACGCAGGCGTAAGTAAGCGGCTTTCCGCCGCACTGCAGGCGGCGGGATACGCGGTGGAAACAGCGGACAAAGGGCCGGATGTTCTGGAAAAAGCTCTTGTAAGCCGTCCCGATGTGATTCTTGTCAAACTCGTTTTTGCGGGTATGAACGGGGACGTGGTTGGATCAATGCTCAGGGAACTGCCGAACGCCAGGGGCATTCCGGTCGTACTTTATGACGACAGCGGATCCGGCGAACCGGAAAGCAGGTATCTTAAATCCGGGATAAAGAAATTTGTGCGCAGTAATGAAACGGGTTCTCTGCTGTCTGCTGTGAGGGAAGTGGCCGGATAGAGCGGCACCTTAAGAAAGAATTCGATAAAATGCGCTGTCCCAAATGCGGACATCTTGAAGACAGAGTAGTTGACAGCCGGGCTGTTCGCGAAGGGGACGTAATCCGCCGACGCCGCATGTGCGCAAAGTGCGGTCACCGCTTCACCACGTATGAGGAAGTCATAAAGGCGAAACTGCGGGTGGTAAAAAGGGACGACGGGCACGAGGAACTTGACCGGAACAAGCTCAGAAGCGGCATCGAAAGGGCATGTGAAAAAAGACCGGTCAGCGCGGCGGAAATAGAAAATATGGTGGAAGGCATCATAGAAGAGCTGGAGAGAGAACACGAACTCGAAGTACCGAGTGAAGCTATAGGCGAAAAAGTGATGGAGAGGCTGGAAAAAGTCGACGAAGTGGCTTATGTGCGTTTCGCTTCGGTTTACCGGCGATTCAAGGACGTGAATCAGTTTGTCAGCGCTATCAGCGGATTAATAGGCAGAGATGATCTGGAATCAAAAAGAAAACCCGGAAAGCACCCTGTCTGAAACACCGTCGGTTCGGGTCTGCGTTGAAGGAGAGAGGCGGCCGGTCGCGGATGAAACCGTTCTGCGGGAAGTTGCGCTCGCCATAAATGCTTTCCTGAGAGCTCCCGGCGGGAGAGTGATCGCGGATGATCAGGAACTGGCCGTTCTCGCGTGCCGGGCGCTCGCGTCCCTGGGCGAAAAGCACGCGGCGGGCGAAATCCTGACCTTCGGGACGGGCCTGGTCTCACGGACCGACTGGAAAGTCGCGCCGGAGGGAGAAGCGTGGGTACTGAATCTGGACAAAATAAGAATCACATCCGACATGCAGTTGGAATTTTTTCTTTTCAGCGCCCTGCACGTCATTCTGGATTCACTGGCGCCCGTGTGGGATGTCTCCTGCGGTCGGGGGATGCTGGGACTGCGGCGCCTTAATTCAACGGCTTCCACGATACTGGGTGTTTCCGGAAAGAAGGCCGGGAAGTCGGATCTGCCCCGCGAGATAAAGGACGTATGCCGCAGGAAATTGAACATACTGAGCCGGAAACGGAGATGGCGCTGTATACCGGAGATAATCGATCTGGACGGAGTATGAAAAAGACCCGCCGTCAGTTCATTAAGGAGTTCATTGTCGGAACCGGGGCGTTTATAGCGGGAAGCCGGAGCATTGCCGCGGCTACAGCCAAGCTTCCACTGAGAGCGGCGGACCTGGATTTCCTGACATTGCATGTAAATCTGAAACGCCGGCGGGAGTGGACCGATCATCAGCCCGCGCCTCTTATGATGAGAGAAGCCGGCGAGTACGACAGGATTACGGTTCACCATATCGGGCGGGTAACTAATTATCACACGGTCGTCAATTCAGTTATCCACGACCTGAGGGGTGTGCTTGTTTCGCACGCGAAACGGGGATACGGCGACATCGGCTACCATTTTATCGTGGACTACGCGGGCAGGGTGTGGGAAGGAAGGTCTCTGGCTTACGAGGGCGCGCATGTGGCTCACGAAAACGAACGGAACATCGGGGTAACGTTCCTGGGAAATTTCGAGCACCAGAAGCCGTCCGGCGCTCAGCTTGAGACCCTGCGGAAGATAGTGCCTTTGTTGACTGAACATTACGGCGTCAAGACAGGGCGAATATACGGCCATCGGGATCTCGGTTCGACGGTTTGCCCGGGAAAGACCTTATATCCCCATGTGGTCAGAATGCGAAGAGCGGTAGTGTCAGAAGTTCCATGAAAAAGATGAAGGACGAGTTGGAACACTTAATCGCACACTTAACCGCTACCCTTTGTCGTATACGCTTAAACGACTCTCTTGCAACGGCTGGCACGTGACGAGTAAGCAGGTCGGTTAAGGGTGTGCGTCCGCCGCGGCGGAAAGGGTGGCGGTTAAGAAGGCGTTTAAGTGT
>JAWODU010000003.1:0-8215 GCA_046483125.1 Kiritimatiellia bacterium | reverse complement strand
GGTCGGCGGCAGGACGATGAAGGAGCATCTCCGCTTTGCCGTGGCTTACTGGCACACGTTCAAGGGAACGGGAGCGGACCCGTTCGGCGCTCCGACTTACGTCCGGCCGTGGGACGCTTCGAGCGATCCAATGCAGGCCGCGGAGGATACGATGCGCGCGGCATTTGAATTTGTCTCAAAACTGGGTGCGCCTTATTACTGTTTCCACGACGCGGACATAGCGCCGGAAGGCGAGAACCTGAAAGAAACACGCGCCAGGCTTGACAAGATCGCGGACCTGGCTCTGGACCTTCAGAAGGACACCGGCATTAAACTGCTGTGGAACACTTCCAACATGTTCAGTCATCCCCGGTTCGCCCACGGTGCCGGCACGAATCCCGACGCGCATGTCTTCGCGTACGCTGGGTCGCAGGTAAAAAAAATGCTGGAAGTGGCGGTGAAACTGGGCGCGGAAAACTACGTGTTCTGGGGAGGACGCGAGGGCTATGAAACACTGCTTAACACCGACATGAAACGGGAACTGGATCATCTCGCCCGGTTTCTGCACATGGCAGTGGATTACGCGAAGGAAATAGGGTTCAAGGGCCAGTTCCTGATCGAGCCGAAACCAAAGGAGCCTACGAAGCATCAATACGACTTTGACGCGGCAACGGTTATCAGCTTCCTGCGCGGCCACGGTCTTGCGGATCATTTCAAGCTGAACGTGGAAGCAAATCACGCGACACTGGCGGGCCATACGTTTGAACATGACCTGACGGTAGCTTCGATAAACGGCATGCTCGGCAGTATAGACGCCAACAGGGGAGATCTTCTGCTGGGGTGGGATACGGACCAGTTTCCGGCCGACCTGTACAGTACCACGCTGGCCATGCTGGTGATTCTTAAACAGGGCGGGCTCGGTTCGGGAGGCGTGAATTTTGACGCCAAGGTGCGCCGCGGCTCAACTGACCTTGAAGATCTTTTCCTAGCCCATGTAGGCGCCATGGATTCCTTCGCTAAGGGACTGCAGACAGCCGCGAAGATAATCGATGACGGTGTGTACGACGATTTCCTGAAACAGCGGTACGCTTCGTATGACAGCGGAATAGGGAAAAAAATCGAAGACGGCGCCGTCGGCTTCAAGGAGCTGGAAAAGTACGCACTGGAGCAGGGCGAACCGGAACAGAAATCCGGCAAACAGGAAATGCTGGAAAACATTCTGAACGGTTATCTTTCGAAATAGGGTTTTACGGCGATAAGCGCGGCGGGTCCGGAAGGCCCCGGAGCGGGGCTTCAGGGTGTAAGGCCGTATTCCGCGTCAAGCAGTCCCTCGAGTACGCATGCGGCTCCCCAGACGTGGTACGAAAACCAGACGCTCGAAGGGCTTCCATCGGGGTATTTCTCGGAAAGGAGACCGTCGCTCGGGCAGAAACGCTCGGTCAGTACCCCCGGAGTTCCATAACCCGTATGTCCGGGATACAGTTCAATTGAGTTGAGCGACCAGTTAAGGCCGTCTTCCGCGCGCATTCGGTGATAATCGTTTCCGGAGGCGCCTGCAAGATACAGAAGATCGCCGGAGACAAGAATACCCATCGGATGAATGTGGGGATTGCTTGTGCTCGTTATGGACCCGCCGCATGAGTTCCAGGGGCTGTCTTTCAGCGGCGGCGCCTGCGGCCGGCTTCGGAAAGCGAATCGCCACAGGTATTCGTACCGCGCGCCGTCTTCGAGCATGTTGAGAAAACGATCTTTACCCGTAGCCTGGTGCAGGATTCTTGCGGCCCGGATAAACGCGAGGACGCCTTCCTGATCGACGGCCTTGGCCGTGTCCATCGGCGTTCCCCAGCAGTAGAGCGAACGCACGAACGCGTGATAATAATCCATGGCCTGCGAAGCGCTGTTGAGGAACCGTTCTTCACCGGTCAGCTTGTAAGCCCGGGCCATTGCCGCTGTAAACCAACAGCCGGCGAATCCTTCCGCGTCCGTGATTTCCCCGTTGTCGGTCCGGTAAGCGTACCCGAAATTTCCGTTCGTTTCCTGTATGGAAAATGCCCTTTCGAGGACACGCAGGGGCGTGCGGAGCCAGTCCGGTTTGTCCGGTCCGGCTCGGTCCGACGTGAATTCGTACGCCGATAGAAGATAGTAAAGAGCTTCGCCGTTGGTATAGGCGTAATGGTGGGCTCCCGCGTTGGACCACCATCCGTTGATGTTGCGCCCGGATTGCTTTCCGCACACGTCCCACAGCCAACCGCTTTCGGGATTCACGCTTTTGCCGTCGGCCACGCGGTCAAGAACCGTAACGGCTTTCTCAACGGCTTCGGCGTTGCCGCTGTGCCGGCCGGATACAAGAAGCGGAAATGCAGTCTGTGTTCCGCCGGTCCACGCAATTTCGTCATTGACGCGAAAGGCTTCCAGGCGTTTGTTCTCAAAGTTCCATTTCATGTCCGTAAAGTTTTCGGCCGCCGGGTCCCATCCTGTTTCAATCATGGCCCGGCTGAGCAGGTTTATTGCTTCGGACCGGGAAATGGAAGAAACGGGCGTTTCGCGGAGGCCGGTGTAAAGGGCGCCGATGATGGAGTGGATGTCGCGGCGGTCGCGGGCTTTGCTGAAAAGTATCGAACCGCGAGCGGTACCCTTGCGGAGGAGGTGCGATGTGCTTTCCGCGAAATTGCGCTTAGCCACGTAGGCATGAGGGATATTCCCGTATCCCAGGGTCACTCCGCATGCGCAGGGCAAGGCGCCGTGGGCCAGGCTGGCGAAAACGCCGTTGCGCACGAAATCGGAATTGTCGTCCGCCAGGATTCCCCCGGCGTCGTCGGAATACGGTTCAATGGAAACGGCGGCGATTCCGGTGTCGAAGTACAGAATGGAGACGGGGTGCGAGGCGCGGTCCGCGCGAAATTCCCAGTAGGGAGAGCAGTTCGATTCTTCCGATTTACGGGCCGTCAGATGCGGGAATATCGGTTTTGGGGTATTGGAGAGGCTGTTGTCGCCGAAGAGTACGGCCGGAATGATGTGAAAAGGGTGTGAAGCCTGTTCCGGTTCCAGGGAAAGCTGTACCCGGGTCGGAACTTCCGAGGAAAGTTCGAGCCGGTAATCCCATCTTTCCCCGTTGGGAGTGAGATAGAGCCGCACCTCCGTGTTTTCCGCCGAGCCCCGGAAACAGCCGCCGGTTTCAGCAAGGTGTACGGCTGTCCATTCCCCGCCGCGGCGGCAACGGACGGCGAGGGCATGCGGGAACGGGGAATTGCCGAAAATGAGACGGCCCTGTGAGTCGGTGTTTATGCCGGCCATTCGCGTACTCCGGCGTCAGGTTTTGCCTGAAGGTTTTTCATTTCTACTGAAAGCCCGGAAAGCAGGTCCGACGGAGCGGACTGCGCTATGTTGGCGTTTTCCTGGGGGTCGTTTTCGTGATCGTAGAGTTCGACTGCCTTGACTTCTTCTGTCGTTCCGCCCCGCCATTCCGTATATCGATAGCGGTCTGTGCGCATGGAGTATCCCATTACGTTATCGCGCGGGTACTGGCTGAGGGCGGCGGTTTTCCAGGATCGGCCGGGGTCGTCAATAAGCGGCGCCATGCTGAGCCCTTCGCAGTGTTCGGGAACACCGATACCGCACAGGTCCGCCAGTGTGGGGTACATGTCCACGAATTCCACCAGCGCCGAAGTGCGTTGACCTTTTGTGCGTCCCGGCACGCGGAGCATGAGGGGAGCACGGGTATCGATTTCAAAATTGGTGTGCTTGCACCAGCAGGCGTGTTCCCCGAGTTTCCATCCGTGATCTCCCCACACGATAACAATCGTGTTCTCGCTGAGGTCCAGCCTCTCCAGTGCCGCCATAACGTCACCGAACAGTTTATCTATGTAAGACACGCAGGCGGAGTACCCGTGGATCAGTTGCCGGGCGAGGCCTTCGGGTATGGGGTTCTTTTCGGGCATATTGGTGTAACTGCCGATTTCCCAGAGAGTCTCAAGCATGGGCAGTGAAAAAGGCGTGAGACCGCTGGGCGGGAAGGGGTTGGCCGCGGTTGGAAGGCTTTGGGGATTGTAAATGTCCCAGTACCTTTTCGGAGCGTTGAACGGCAGGTGCGGTTTATGGAGCCCGTACCCCAGGAAGAACGGTTTATCTTCTTTCGCCAGCCGTTCCAGTTCCGCGATTGTCTTAAGGGTTTCCATGCCGTCCTGGTAGGCTTCGTCCGGCACATCCGCGGCCTCGAAAGCGGGTCCCAGGCCGAGCCTTTTTCCGCCCCGGGCCCGGGCCTGCCGATTGTATTGCTCAACCGCTTCAATCGCTTCGTCGGTAAGATAGCCGCGGCCTTTCCAGTCTCCCTTTGCCTGGGTGGCGCCGCCGTTCCAGCTTTCGAGATCGTCGTTGCCGTGATGATAAACCTTGCCTGCCGAGATGGTTTCGTAACCGTTGTTCTTGAAATGCTCCGGCAGTGTCAACACGTCGGGCATTATCGAACGAACCGGGGTTTTGAGATCAAAAATACCGGTTGTATCGGGCCTACAGCCGGTAAGCACGCTCGCCCGGGACGGGGCGCAGACGCTTTGCTGGCAGTAGGCCCGTTCAAAGAGAATGCCCTGTTCGGCGAATTCGTCCAGGCGGGGAGAGTGGATCCAGTCCCTGCCGTAACAGCCGAGCTGACAGCGAAGGTCGTCCGATACAACGAATAGAACATTCGGGTGTTTTGATGCCATTTCACTTTCCTCCTTGCCCGGGGGATTTCCATTCCAGGTCCTGGAGGGCGAGCATGGCCCACATGAACTGCGAGGTGTTGTAGCCGTAGTATTCGGCGAGATTCCAGTGACCGGACCACGGATGCGCCGCGGGGGAGGGCATGTCGCGGTTGTCGCCCCCTATGCCGTTCATGACCCCGCCCGGTATGTCGCCCATATAAGAGCTGTGCGCGCAGGCCTGCCTGACACCGGCGCCGCTCATGGTTGACAGCTGAAAGGGGTTGGCTCCCAGTATCCATTCCAGGAGCCGGTAGCCGTGGTCCATAAGTTCGGGCCGTGAGAGAACACGGGAAGCCGCGGCAAGCGCGGCGGCCGAAAGGGCAGAGCGCGCGTTTACACCGAATGTATTGTCCGCCAGAAAATAACGGAACCATAGATCTTCTCCCAGCCTTCGATACAGACACCCGGCATGTTCTTCAGGGGGACTGGTGTAAAAGGCATAGGGCAGAAGACCGAAAGGATTTCGTGCGGCAAACGCCAGGACGTAATCGTCCGCCCACATGGCAATCGCATCCTTCCACCGGGCCGAATCCGGATGGTCGGGCCACATTTTAAGAAACTCGGCCAGAATCCAGATCACATAATCGGAGCCGATGTGCTTATGGCCGGATACGCCGGCGCCGGGCGCTTCCATGAAAAATCCCCGCGTTACCGACTGGCCGCCTATGTAGTCTTTGACCTGAAGGTCGAGCAGTGAGCGCATGGTTCCGGCGGCGCCGTGTTGTAACTCTTCTTTTCCGGTAAGCTTCCAGAGTTCGAGGTAAGCCCACGCTTTCCACTGGAGCCATTCGGCGGCGCCGGCTTCAAGCGAGCAGTCGTGTTTCATTGACAGTTCCGCGGCGCTCAGACAGCGGCCGCTCAGGTCCGGATCCTCGGTTTTCAGCGCTTCGGCGTAAAGGGCGTAAAGCACCGTGAACTTGCCCGGCGGATTTGCCGGACGCGGATCGGCGGTGCGCTCGTCGCCGCTTTCGCGGATGTTGTCGGTGTAACGATTGGTCTCGTTTCCGCCGTCGCCGACGGCGCGGAAAAGGGATCCGTTTTCGCGTTGAAGGGCCAGGAAGAAATGAACGCCCCGGCGCGCTTCCTCCAGGAAGACGCCCGGCTCAACTCCAAGTTCCTCCTCGCGTCCCGACCACATCCGGTGGGCAAGCAGGAGGGAAAGGGCGTTCATGGAAGTGGAAGTGGCGTGCTGGCGGAAATCGCCGGCGTCGTGCCATCCGCCGGGCGCATCTATGTAACGTTTTTCCTTTTCCACCAGGGCGTCGTCGAGATGACAGGCTTCATGCCAGCCCGGAACGTTTCTTCCGCACGACTGGACCCTGAAGTACGTTAGGCACAGCGGGAGAAGTCTTATCCAGACATCGTCCCGTATAACGAAAAGGGGACCGCGTTTTCCACCGCAGAAGATCTGGTATACGCCGTTTTCATGAATGTCGGAAAAGTCGCCTTCCCACCACGTACCGAAGTCGCCGCTCACGCGTTGAAGAGGGCCGTCGAACACAAACCTGTGTTTCGCCGGGCTGTTGAGCGGCGTGCGGGAGAAAGCCCCGTGTTCGACAACGGAAAACAGGGGAACGCCGAACATGCCCTGGATCGCGGGGGTATCGGGGACTATGACGGTTTTCTTTCCGTGCCTGTTGCGGTAGCCAAGCTGGGTATGCAGGACGCGAAGCTCGGGGGGCATGGCGGAACTCTCCTTGTTGTTACACGTGTAAAGGGACATATACTGGGCGGTTGGGAGGGGCGGGGCAAGCGAAAACCGGTTTTGCGGGCCGGCTTCTCTGTTTGCGAATCCTTCGGAAACGAAATGCGTGACGCAACAGCCCGCATCGCTGGCGGCGTACTGGAAGCTTCTCTGCGCCGCCGGACGCGATGCAATGGGAGACTAAGTGTAGGGACTAAGGACTAGGGACTAAGGACTAAGGACTAAGGACTAAGGACTAGGTCTGTGGACCAGGTGTTCCTCCCCTCCCATCTTAATCCCAATCTTAATCTATCACTCTTAATCGACCCGCTTAGTCGCCACCCTTTCCGCCGCCGCCGCGGCGGACGCTTACACTTAACCGCCAAACTTAACCGATTCCTGCTCAACAACTACGGCCAAAGCGGGTCGAGTAAGCGTAATCGTCCGCCGGGGCGGAAAGTGTTGCGACTAAGTTTATGGACTAAGTGTCCCTTCCCTCCCATCTTAATCCCAATCTTAATCTCTCCCTCCGTCCTCCGTCCTCCGTCCTCTGCCCTCTGCCCCGACCTTCGGCGAACGGTGGTTCGCCTCCTACACGTACGCGTGAGACACGCGTTACTACACTTTCCGACCGTTGTAGTAGCGGGTGTCTCACCCGCACAACTTAATGCAGGAGTCCGTCGGCTGACGGACGAACATCCCTGGAATCCGTGGTTCCTCTCATCCGGAATCACGCATCCCGCCTGTAAGTCGTGTAGATCCGGCAGATCCTGCCTGAAAGGTTACAGCGGCTTTTGCTTGACTCGAATGCGCCGGCATTGCCAGTATGATGGACATTCAGTTACGGAAGGTAAGGACCGATATGTGGGAATGGCTGACAGACTCAACGATAGCGGGAGTGAAGATCTGGCAATTGCTTGATTTCTTCGTCATTGTACTGCTTTCCCTGATCTTGGGGCGACTCCTTCGTTTTGTCCTGGAAAAGTACACCGGGGGAAGAGAGGCGGGCGGAAAAAAGACTCTGAACGTGATTCTCGCCGCCCTGGCCAAGTCGCTTACCCTCCTTGGTTTCGCGCTGGGCGTATGGCTGGGTATGATGGTTATGGACGTGGGCGAGGGCACGGCGGGCGACGTTATTGAGACGGTTTCGCGGGTGCTCGGCGCCGTGGCCATCGGGTATACGTTCTACCGCCTGATAGACGTTGTGGACTATCACCTGGCTGAAATATCGTCGCGCACCGAGAGCAAAGTGGACGATATGCTCACCCCGCTTGTGGGAAAGAGCCTGCGAATCACCGTAGTCGTGGTGTTCGGACTGCAGGTCATACAGTCTTTCAGCGACAAGCCTGTTACCTCGGTGCTCGCCGGCCTGGGTGTGGGCGGGCTTGCCGTGGCGCTGGCCGGGCAGGACACCATCAAGAACTTTTTCGGATCGGTGGTTATCCTGGGGGACAAGCCCACCGGGGGCGTTGGGCAGCAGGGGACCGATCATCGCGTCGGGGACGCTCTGGTCCGTCGCATCGAACGCGTCGGAGAAGTCGCCGGCCGCGCCGACGAGGTTGTGGCCCAGGCTGACGAGCGCGTTGGCGAGGGTGCTGCCCGTGGCCAGGTCATCGGCGGTGTCGGTGCCGCTCGTGTTGCCCCAGATGAGGCTGCCCTTCACGACGGTGGTGCTCGTTTCGCCCTGCCATGCGCCCGCGTACACGCCCCCGCCCACGGCGCCGGCATGGTTGCCGGTGACGGTGCTGAGGAGGATCCGCGTCACGCCCAGCACGTTGACGATCCCACCGCCGAACATGGAGGTTCCGTCGAC
>JAWODU010000001.1:0-18438 GCA_046483125.1 Kiritimatiellia bacterium | reverse complement strand
CTTGCCGCTTCTGCAAGGCCCCGCCCTCCGAGCGTGTATACATATACCCGAGGAGGGCGGAAACAAAGCAGAAGCGGTGAGATCGCGGTTCGATTTGCGAACGAAATGCGTGACGCGGGGGGAAGGGCACACACGGAGCCCA
This sequence comes from Kiritimatiellia bacterium, assembly GCA_046483125.1. Taxonomy (GTDB): domain Bacteria; phylum Verrucomicrobiota; class Kiritimatiellia; order UBA8416; family JAWODU01; genus JAWODU01. Next base: position 18,296 of record JAWODU010000001.1, on the reverse strand, counting down.
GAGGAGCCAAGCCGTACCTCGGGCTCCGCACGCCCCGGCCTGCGTGGCGCGGGTACGGGTAGAGACCGGCGGAGGATGCGCTTTACGCCGGGCGCTTTGTGCATGTATGATGCGCTTGTGAAGAATATCAGAATATGGATCAAAGCGGCTGTAAGCCTGCTCTTCTTTTACGTTCTGTTCCGGACCGTCAGCGGCCGCCTGATAACCGTAATCCGCGGAATTTCTCCGCTTTACCTTGCCGTATCATTCGCAATAACTGCCGTGATAGTTTTATCAAGCTGTCTTAAATGGAAAGTGCTCGTGGACCTGCAGGCCGGTCCGGCGCCGTTCGGACGCCTTTTGCGGATATACCTTATAGGTTACCTTTTCTCAGGGCTTCTGCCGTCGAACGTGGGAGGAGACGTTGTCCGGTCTTATTACGCGGGGCGTACCATGGGCAGTCAGTCCGCCGCGGCGGTTACGGTGTTTATAGAGCGCTTTTCCGGCATCCTGGTTTTACTCCTGCTCGTTATCGCCGCGCCGCTTATGAGCCCGGATCTTTACCTCAGCCCCTTTGTGTACGTTACGTCCGCTCTCGCGGCGGCGCTTCTTCTGTTATTCCTGTGGATCGCGCGGATGCCTGAACCTTTCAGGGGAGTGGACAGGATTCTGAAAGGAGCAGTCCGTATGCTTGAAGGCGGACCGGGAAGACGCGCGGCACGGCGACTGGACGGTGCCCGCCAAAAGCTGGTGACACACGGAAACAGTTTTCGCGGCAAACTGGGTAACGCTGTCGGAATACTTGCGTCGGACAAGCGCGCCCTTTTACGTGTAACGGCGCTTACACTGCTGTTCTATGCAGTAACATGGGTCAACGTCCACGTTGCTTTCAGAACTTTCGGCGTGGAAACGGATTTTCTGCGCACCGCCGCGCTGGTGCCGGCGGCCATGCTGTTGTCAATGATTCCGGTTGCCGCGTTGGGCAACCTGGGTTTTACCGAAGGTGTGTATGTTGTCATTTTCGCCCTTGCCGGTTTTTCACCCGCCGAGTCGCTTGCCATGGGCCTTTTGCTAAGGTTTAAACTGCTGGTGCTCGGGATTGTCGGTCTGGCCGTTTATTTAACCTACGGCAAAGAAAGAATCCAAAACAGCGGTTCCGGCGGAATTCAGTCCAGGCTGAGGGGCGGCGGCTCCGGCGCTTTGGCCAGGTACAGGGAAACGGTGGTCGGCAGACGCGGAACGCTGTACCTCGTAAAATACGAACTATTCACGCTTCTGTTCAGCCGTTTTCCGGGACGGTGCGGTGTGATACTGAGGCGGATGTTTTACCGGTTCCTGCTTGGCCGGGCGGGAAGTGGCGCCGTGTTCGGCAAGGGCATAGCCTTGCGAAGGCCGGCCGGAATCAGCATCGGGGACGGGGTCACGCTGGGCGACAACGTGTCCATCGACGTAAAAAACGAAGATTCCGGGGTCCGCCTGGAAGACGGCGTTACCGTAGGCAGGGGGACGGTAATAAACTGTATCGGGGGACAGGTCAGGATCGGCGCCGGCACCTGCATAGGCGAAGAATCACGTCTCGGATCGCTGAAGGGACTGGAAATCGGAGAAGGCGTTGTGCTGGGCAAACGGGTTTATATTTCCGGCGCGACGCATTCATTTGAAAGAACGGACATTCCGGTGATCGCTCAGCCGCTTGTGAGCAAGGGAGCGGACGTGATAGGTTCCGGCGCGAGAATAGGGGATAATTCCACGGTCCTGGACGGTGTCAAGGTGGGCCGCAGGGCTGAAATAGGACCCGGTTCGCTGGTAAACAGAAACGTGGAGGCCGGGGCGCGCGTTGAGGGAGTGCCGGCACGGCCGAGTGGAAATGCAGAGGCAAGCTGAGAACGGGGAACCCCATGTGCGGCATTTGCGGAAAAGTTAACGGAAATGACAGCCGGAGAGTCGACGCCGGTGTGTTGGGGAGGATGTGCGAAGCTCTTTCCCACCGGGGGCCGGACGACCACGGCACCTATCTTGAAGGTCCCGTGGGTCTCGGCCACCGCCGGCTGAGCATCATAGATCTGGACACCGGCCACCAGCCGCTTTCCAACGAGGACGGGTCGGTCTGGATAGTTTTTAACGGAGAGATATATAACTATCGCGGGATCAGGCAGGAACTCCAGGACAAGGGCCACATCTTCAGCACGAGAACGGATACCGAGGTTATAGTTCACCTGTATGAAGAAGAAGGCATTGACTGTGTAAAAAAACTGCGCGGCATGTTTGCTTTTGCTTTATGGGACGTGCGAAAGAAACGGCTTGTTCTGGCCAGGGACAGGCTGGGCCAGAAGCCGCTGTTCTATACCGTTGCGAACGGTTCGCTGACTTTTGCTTCGGAAGTAAAAGCACTGCTCAGGGATACCGGGTTCACTCCCGAACCGAATCCCGGCGCGATTGACGGCTTTCTTTCATTCAAGTTCGTTCCCGGTTACGAGGACATGATTTCAGGGATTCACAAGGTGCCTCCCGCCGGGATTCTGATCTACGAAAAGGGCGCGGTAAAGACTGAGCGGTACTGGGAGCTTTACTACCGCCCCGACAGCGGCATGACCGAAGAAGAAGCGATCGAAAAATCGGAGCATCTGCTTCAGGAATCGGTGAAATTGCGGCTTATGAGCGACGTGCCTCTTGGCGCTTTTCTCAGCAGTGGCATAGATTCGGGTCTTGTTGTGAGCATGATGAGACGCGCCTCGGGCGAACCTGTTAATACCTTTTCCATCGGGGACGACGCGCGCGGTTTCAGCGAACTTCCTTTCGCGCGCATAACCGCGCGGCACCTCGGTACCGCGCACAGGGAGTTTATCGTTAAACCGGACGCCGTCGCAATACTGCCCGATCTGATATGGGGTATGGACGGACCGTACGCGGATATTCCGGCCTTGCCCATGTATTACATATCCAGGCTTGCCAGGAAACACGTGACCGTGGTTCTCACCGGGGACGCCGGGGATGAGTCTTTTATGGGATATGACAGGTACGTGGCCAATCTTGTTCTTAACGCTTACCGCCGCATTCCGGCCTGCATAAGAAAAAAAGGCGTGCCGGCGTTTCTCAAACTGCTCGGAGAAAAAACCGCCAGGAAGAGCTGGCGACAGAGCCTCAGGTGGTTCAATTCGGTTTCCCTGGCGCCGTCCCAATCGTCATATGCCCGGGGAATCAGCTTTTTTTCGTTCGAAAACGAACAAAAGGAGCGCCTGTATGCCGCGGGTTTCAGAGACAAGGTTGGAAAATCGGACCCGCTGGAAGATTTAATGTCGCGATACTGGAGCGATCACGCCGTAAACCAGGTGGACAGAATGAGCTTCACGGACCTCATGGTGCGAATGCCGGAATACTCAAACGTAAAAGTGGACCGTATCAGCATGATACACAGCCTTGAAGCCAGGAGCCCATTCATGGATCACAAGCTCGTGGAATTCGCCGCCACTATACCTGCGGGACTTAAATTCCGAAGGAGACAGCGTAAGTACCTTTTGAAGAATATGGCGAAGAAGCACCTTCCGCCCGAGATTATCCGCCTGCCGAAACGCGGCTTCGGTTCCCCTATAAACGAATGGCTGAGAGGAGATCTGAAAAAACTGTCCCATCTTCTCCTGGACGACTCGCGTCTTGTTAGGGGCGAGTACTTCAATCAGAATTACATAGATCATTTACTCGCCGCCCACGAGTCCGGGCGCGTGAACAACGGCTACAAGATATGGAGCCTTGTGAACCTGGAGACATGGTACCGGATATATTTCGGAGAAAGAGGCCCGGAGGCCTCACGCGAAAACGTGAGAGATATGTTTCAGTCCTATTGCCGTACGGAGGGGAAGTGATGGGGGAAGGACGGGAACCCGCAGGAGGTTTTGCAGGGAAAGTTCCCGGTGCCGCAGGCCTGCTTATGAGGCGGAGCCGGTGGAGACGTTGCCTTGCGGCATGCGGGGCGGGAACGGTTATTGGTGAAGGAGCACGCGTAATCGGGGCCGGAAATGTAAGCATCGGTTCAAATGTGATCATGGCCGGGGACAGCCTGATCTCCGCTCGTGACGGAGGGAAGATCAGCATAGGGGACAATGTATTCATAGGGAAGGGATCGGAACTGAGGGCGGCAGGAGGTGTTCTGAAAATAGTCTCCGGTGCCAATATCGGCAGTCGATGCGTGATTTCTGCAGAAGGGGCGATAGAGATAGGTCCGGACGTGCTTATTGCCGCTTACGGGGAGTTGAAAAGCAGTGAGAGCCGGCTTCTTTCAGTCGGCGGTGGATGCTGGCTCGGCGTTCGAGTACGGGTCACGGCATCCGTCAGTATCGGAAGCGGGTCGATTATCGGCGCCCACTCAGTTGTTACGGAAGATATTCCATCGATGGCAATCGCCTACGGGAATCCCGCGAAAGTGATGCGAAGACGGACTTGAAGCGGGACAAAGACAGATGAAGCACGATTACGCTGAACTGGACAGAGATGTGATTTCCAGGGGGCTGTGCGCCCGGTGCGGCATGTGCGCAGGCGTTTGTCCCGTTGAGGCCATAAGCTTTACGGATCGGTCTTATCCTGAACTGACCGGAGAATGCACCGGATGCGGCCTTTGTGTAAGAGTATGCCCCGGTGCGGATGTTGATTTTGAATCTATATCTCAACGTTTATTCAACGAATCATATGAGCCCTCAGACGTGCTGGGCCGCCAGGAACGCATGGTTGTGGGTCACCCTACGGACGATTCCATCAGGAAAGAAGGAGCGAGCGGCGGATTGACTACCGCTCTGCTGGTGCACCTTCTCAATACGGGCAGGATCCAGGGCGCCGCCGTTGTGGGCATGGACGAGGAATTTGCCTATAAGCCCAAAGCGGTCCTGGCAACAACCGAAAAACAGATCCGGAACGCCTCTAAATCGAAATACTGCATAGTTCCTTCCATGAGCGTGCTCTCGGAAATAAGAAAACGCGAGGGAACTTTCGCGGTCGTGGCCCTGCCGTGCCAGGTCCACGGCCTGCGCAAGCTCGAAACCGCCGATCCCGCCCTGGCGAAAAAAATAGGATACATTTTCGGGCTGTACTGTCACTACAACATGGAGAAGGAAGGATACCTGGATTCACTGAAGGCCGTCGGTATAGACGTAGGTGAAATATCCGGATTTGAATTCCGGGGGAATGGATGGCCGGGCGGGTTCACCGCTGTGATGAAGAACGGGGTCAAGAAATCTCTTCACGACATAAACATCAAGAACGTCATGACGATCATGCTTCGTCTTTACGGGGCGGAGCGATGCTGTTTGTGTACGGACGGCCTGGCCGAATTCGCGGATCTGGCTCTCGGGGATTTCTGGGCCATTGACTACGAAGACTACCTTGGCGATCTGAGCTGGTGCACGCTTGTTTCCGAACGCACACCCAGGGGCAGGGAGGTCCTGGAATCGGCGAAGCGGGCCGGGGCGGTGAAACTGTACGAACTTTCTCCGCCCCGGTATTCCCGGCGGACGGTAAACTTTGCGAAGGAGAAGAAGAGGGAAGGTTTCGTGAAACTGCGGCGTCGTGCCGCGCGGGGGAGGCCGGCGCCTGATTATCATTACGGGATTCCGGCCGTAAGCATGAGTGATCGCCTGGTGGAAGCGATGTACGGGAGCACGCGCCTCTTTCGCGCTCCGTGGTTGAGACGGTGGATGCTGAAGATTCTGTATTCGCGGCTCGGGCGGGTATTGGACAGGCTTAACAGTTTTCGAAAAGATATTACTTTGAGATTCGGGGGCAACTGAGGCAGTGGAAAGCGGAAATAAGGAGGGGAGAAACCGCGAATCACGCGAATCTGCGCGAATGGGAATAGAAGAGGAAAGCGGAATGCGGGAAAAATCAGAATCAAGCCATGATCTGGACGTGCTTTTCGTGCACGTTCCGAAGTTTCGCACGTTTTATCCTCCGCTCAACGTCTATCAGAGCTGTAACCGTATGGCGATAGGCCTGCTGGCCCTGGCCGACATAACGGACAGGGAAGGATTCAGCACGAGGGTCCTTCACGTCGGCATTGAACGCATGGTAGACCCCGGGTTCAGTTTCGCCGATTATCTGAAAAGGCATAAGCCGCGTGTAATTGCCTTCTCACTGCATTTCCATCACGGCATCCTGGATACGTTTCGTCTCGTAAGGGAGGCGCGCGGGGCAGTGCCCGAAGCGTTTATAGTAATGGGCGGCTTCACGGCCACGTTTTTTGCTTCCGCAATAATGGAGCGCCTTCAGGAGGCGGACGCGATAATCGCGGGTGACGCCGAAGGGCCCATGCGGGAGCTGGCCCGCAGTCTGCTCGGGAAACAAACGCGCGACCTGTCCGGTATACCAAACCTCGTATGGAGGCGCGGTTCCGAAACGGAAACTAACCGGGAAACGTACCTGACCGATCAGGAGACCCTCGACAGGCTTGTCTATACGCGATTCGATCTTCTGGAACACGCTTCCCTGTACAGGAACATGCCCAAGGCTTACCTGCGCACACGCATGCCCCGGTTCGTGGACAAGTTTTTAAACAGGAAGCTGTCTTCGGGTAAAGCCGGAATCTTCTGGGGACTGCCGGTGGGCCGCGGATGTCTCTCGAACTGCTTTTACTGCGGCGGCGGCGCGAAAGCCCAGCGCCGCATCTGCGGCCGTGAAGGAGTGCTTTTCAGGGATCCCGAAAAGGTAATAGAGACGATAAAGGAATTGAAGAAACTCGGTTTCAAGGGCAGTTACGTAAGTTTCGATCCGCGTCCGTTCAGCCGGGACTACTACATGAAACTGTTTGGTTTACTGCGTGAGCGGAACGTGGAATTCGACCTGATTTTTTCGTCGTGGGGTCCGCACTCGCCGGAGTTTTTCGACGAATTCGCCCGTACCTTCGGACCGGGGTCCTCTTTCCTGATAAGCCCCGAAACCGGTTCTGAAGAACTCCGTAAAAAAGCGCGGCCGCCGGGATACAGTAACCGCGAACTGTTCGAGTCCCTGGAATACGCGGATAAGCTGGGCATCAAATGTACCGTCTTTTTCTCTATCGGAGTGCCGGGCGAGACGAAAGAAACGTTTGCAGAGACCCTGGCGCTGAAACGGGAAATCGAGCGGAGATTCAGCAGGGTAGATGTTGAAGCCTTTCTTATAGAGATGGAGCCCGCGTCCCCGTGGCACCTTGACCCGGAACGGTACGGGATAGACCTGGAAAGGCGGGGCCTGGAGGATTTTGTAAGGGACCAGTCCGCCCCGGATTACAGTTCCATGTCGTATCTTGGTTACAGTACGGCGTTTTTCAGCGATCACGGAATGCCGCCCCGTGTTTTCAGCCGCCGGCTTTTAAAACTGAAATGCAGGCATTTCTGCAGCCAGAGATTTCAGTGCTTCGTCATGAGGATATTCTGGTTCGTAACGAGGACCCTGGGTCTTGCTCCGCGCCCGCGCGGCGCCGACGGGGTGCGAAGCGGCTCAAAGAGACTGTGCGTCCTGGGGTCCAACTCGGGCCGCAACGCAGGGGATTCGGCCATCCTGTCTTCAATCGTCGGAAACATATCGGAACTCAGGCCGGGAACCCGTTTTGAGGTGCCGGTTCCATCCAAAAAGAATCTTTATTCGCGTTTCAGCGGGAAAAATGTCAGGGCCGTCGGTATGATGCCCTGGTATCTGAGCCTGAGGTTCCTGGGTCTGCCGACGGTGTTTTCGATAATGCGTTCGGATGTTGTACTCATTACCGACGGCATCATATTTGACGTTAGACTATTTAACCCGTTGTTCAACTTTCTCATTCAGCTTGTTTTCCTTGTGCCCCTGGCGCGGCTATTTCGCAGGAAGGTCGTGTGCCTGCTTGTGGGTGTCGGTCCTCTGGACACCCGGGCCGGAAGGGCTTTTGCCTCTTTTGTCTGCCGCAGGTGCGACGACATATACGTGCGGGAAAGCCATTCGCGGAAACTTCTTGAAATGACCGGCGTGCCGTGCGACAGGATACGTGAATACGCTGACGCCGCGTTCGCCTGCGTTTCCGCCGGTCCGGAGCGCGGGCGGCAGATACTTAAGGAAACAGGGCTCCGGGAATCCGAGGAACTGATAGGAATCAACGTCAACACGTACATAGACAGATGGCTTGGGAAAAACCGCGGCAGTATGGGGCGCAGACAGTTCTCTTCGGAGCTTGCCGCCGGGATTGACGCGATTATCGAACGCACGGGCAGTAAGGTATGCTTTGTTCTCACGCAGGTTATGGATATCCAGGTTGCGGAGACTGTCCGGGCGAAAAGCGCGCATTCGGAAGATATCGCGGTATTGAGCAACAGGGATTACTCACCCGAAGAAATGATGTCGGCCGTCGGGGAGATGAGAGTCTTTGTGGGTATGAGACTGCATTCATTGATACTTGCAACGGCTGTGAACACCCCCTGCGTAGGGCTTATCTACGCTCCGAAGGTCAGGCATTTCATGGAGTTGACGGGTATGGAGGAATTTGCAATGGAATTATCCGATCTGACCGCCGGACGGCTGGCGGACAAGGTGCACGATATGTTAAAGAGGGAGAGTCAGCTGCGGGAGAAGATAGAGCGGAATTCGGCCCGGCTCAGGGAGAAGGCGCGGGAAGGGTTCCGTGATTTCGCGGAGAAATATCTGTAGGGGAAAAGCAAAAAAAGAAAGCTGAAATGGGGAGGGGCAAACCGCGAATCACGCTAATGTGCGCTAATGAAGAAAGAGGAACTACGAAAGATACGAAAAGATAGGTGAGAATCTCTCACAGAGGCACAGAGGGCACGGAGGGGATAGAGAGGGGATTTACAGGAAGGCGGGGAAGGGGATTATTTCACGATGAATGATTCGGCGTTGTTTATATCCACTTTGAACGAAATTGAAGCGCTGGGAAAGATTTTCGACATAATACCCGTTTCGGAGTTTGACGAAGTCTATGCCCTGGACGGGGGATCTACCGACGGAACTGTCGATTTCTTTCAGGAACACGGCATAAAGGTGATACCCGGAATCAAAAAGGGGGCCATATTCAACGCCGGGGCGATGAACACTGAGCGCGAATACCTGGTTTTTTTCGCTCCCGACGGCAATGAAGATCCCGAAGACATACTCAGACTTCTGGGCAAACTGAAAGAAGGTTGCGACATGGTAATCGCCTCCCGTTTCATGAAGGAATCGAAAAACGAGGAGGACGAACTGGTCTTCAAATGGAGAGCATGGGCCAACCGCGCTTTTACGCTGTTGGTGCGCCTGCGCTGGGGCGGCAGGCTTACCGACACGATCAACGGTTTCAGGTCCGTCAGGCGCAGTAAACTCTTTGAAATGAACACGGAACCCACCGGCTTTGATATAGAGTTCCAGATGTCCATACGGGGGCTGAAGCTCGGGCACAGGATTTACGAAATTCCCACGATAGAGGGCGGCAGGGCGGGGGGTGAAAGCACTGCCTATTCATTTCCTACCGGATGGCTCATGCTGAAAAGGTACTGCAGGGAACTTTTCAGCGGCCTGCCTGCGCCCGCGGGGGAGAAACTCAGGCTGGAGTAGATCCTGATACTGTTTTACTGCTGTGAACGCACGGAAGTTTCGTATCTTGTGTTCCACACTGGCGGCTATTTCGGGACTGGCCGTTTCCGCTGGCGTGTTTTTGGCTATCAGCGTGCAGAGGCTGGGCTGGGGACTTGAAATTGCCTACGCGGAAAACTCCGTATTGCTCGGCGCCGCCAGGATGGCGGAAGGGCTTGCGTACTATGTTGAGCCGTCCGGCGACTTTGCCGCCGTCAACTTCCCGCCTTTGTTTCTTTACGTTGTCTCCCTGGGGTTCCGGCTGTTCGGCCTCGAATACTGGGCGGGCAGGGGGATATCACTGCTCTCGGCATTGACCGCGGGGCTTCTCACGGGAATTGCCGCTCGAAAACTGGGAGGAAGCCGCAATACCTCGCTTGCGGGGGCGGCGCTTTTCTTTGTTCTTTACGGTCTGTCCGATACCGTGTTCGACGCGGCTTTACCGGACAGCATGTGGCTGATGTTTACCGCCGGGGCGGTTGCGGTATCCCTTGGACCGCTTACCCCCCGGAGGCTGGCGGTAGCGGCCCTGCTCCTGACGGCGGCCTTTTACTCCAAGCAGTGGGCGGTAATGTACTATCCCTTTTTCTGCCTGAGCGTATGGGCCCGCAGCAGGAAATTCAGAACCGGGTTAGTCGTCGGCGTACTGTTGTGTGTTTTTACGGGCTTTCCCTACCTTATCGGTCACGCGCTTACCGGCGGCTGGTTTACGTATTATACTTACGAACTCCCGTCCCGGCATTATTTTGTGTCCGACCATATTGCGTCCGTGCTCCGGCGCACGTTGACACTGTGCCCGCTGGCTTTCGTACTTGCTTTGACTCATATAGTCATGGCACGGAAAAGGGGGACCCCGATTCTCTCAGGCCTGGCTGAAAACGCGGTGATGCCCTGGTTTCTGGGCGGCGCGGCGGCCACGGCGGGTGTCAGGATGGTGGCGGGTTCGACTCTGCACGACGAACTGCCGCTGTATTACGGGTGTCTTCTGCTTGGAATGAATTCATTTATCTACGTCTGGCGAAATGTTTCCCTGCCCCGGCGGGCGTTTGTCTGGACCGTGAGCGTACTGTTGCTGATCCGGCCGGTCTTCATTTCGGCGCTGGATTTGAGAAACCGCCTTCCGCGCGCGATAGATTACGAGGCTCTGGAGTATCTCAAGAAGAAAACGGGCGCCGCTCTCGCGGCGGGCGAACGAGTATGGCCGACGCATCACAGTTTCTTCATGAAGAAATATTTTGACGTTTATGTTCCGGACTGCCTCGGGCTGGCCGACGCGGTGCGGTACGACAAGCAAATTCTGCGGGAAGCACTGGGCTGGAAAAGCGGAGTGCGGCTCAAGCGGGTGTTTCCCGCCTTTCACGAAAAACTGCTTGACGGCTATTACGATGTGATCATCAAGGAAAACCGTCCGTTCGGATCCGAGGATATATCAATGATAATAGACCGTTACTACTACCGAACGGAGCTTTTCTGGACGGGCTCCCCTTGGTCCGTGGCCCCGGGGGAAAGGCCGCCTTCGGCGGGAACGCTGGACCTGATGTACCCACAGCTTGCCTGCCGCAGTATATGGAACATGCCCGAGACGGTGCTGATGAAGTGGATCAGGGTTTTCAGGTTTCCGGACGGGAGCGCGCTTTCGTGTTACGTTGCCGGGGCATCCGCGGTTGCCGTGCCGGACGAATACCAGCAGGACCGGCTGGTTTGGCTGTACTGGGCGGTAAGAAAGAACTTAACGCAATTTGAGCCGGAGAAAACGGGGCTGGAAGAAATCCGTTTATCCGCCGCACGCCGCATGAAGAACGGGAACACCGAAAGTTTTGAATTCGACTTGATCCGGGAAGCGGACGGCAAGTGGAAACTGGCGAAGTGGAGCAGGGAGGAGAGGGCGGAGGACGGAGGGAGAGATAAAGATTCAGATTAAGATTGCGATTAAGATTGCGATTAAGATTCGGGGAGATAAAGATTCAGATTAAGATTGGGATTAAGATGGGAGATAGAAGTGCGGGTGAGACACCCGCTACTACAACATTCCGAAGGTGTAGTAACGCGTGTCTCACGCGTACGTGCAGGAGGCGAACCATGTTCGCCGAAGGTCGGAACACTTGTCATTCCCGGCTGTTGTTATTTTCCGGGTTGAGTTCGAAGAGCCGGAACGGATAGCCGCAGATATTCATTTTGTCTATCCGGCGGGCGCCGGCCATGATTTCGGGATACAGCTTCCTGTATCGTCCGACCTCTCCCGCGTAATCCGTTATAAACAGATGCGTTATGCCGTATTTCGAAAAAGGATCGCGGTAATTATACCACCCCGGTTTGCCGATTCTTACCGCGGTGTGATCGGTTTCAATCACGGCGGCGAGCGCGGATGTGCCGCCGACAACCATGCGGGGATATTTCCTGAGCGATCTGCCGGCCTCCGCGATGGTGTAATTATGCGGGTGCCGAAGCCACCTCAACACGTTGTCGCCGTTCTTCACGGCGAAATACAGGCATAGAAGAATTACGACCGAGTACCTGACGCCGGTCGGAATACGGACCGGCCGTTTGATGGCAGTAAGCACAAGCCGCGCCGTTATCCACGTCACAACCGCCGCGCCGAAAGCTGCGGCTATTTTCCTCCATGCGGGCGATACTGCGGGAAGCATAATTTCTGCAATGTCAACGCGGGGCATGAGGTAAAACCGGAACAGGACCGTGGCGGCGCCGAGCGCGAGGATATCCGCCCAGGGACTTTTCGGCCGCAATTGCAATGTCTCCGTCTTTATGAACTTCCCCATGGCGTAAGCCGACAGGCACAGGGCCGGGGGAAGGAGAGGGTAGAAATACCGGGTGGCTTCATAGGTGAGAACGGAGGTCATGGCTACCCCGCATATAAACCACACCGCCGTGGCGGTTACCCAGGGCTCGGCGGAGGACGGCCGTACCAGGCAAAGATACACGACCACCGCCGCGGTTATCACGGCGAGTACCCATATTGAGTCGTAAGCGCCTATCGACCCCAATGCCGGGGTCGAAACGGCTTCTTTCAATGCCCGGCCGATTGAATCCGGAAAAGTCATCTCCTTCCACATCGACCCTATTCTTGCGATGGCGTCGCGGTTCGGAATCCTGAAAAACAACAGCCAGGGAAAAAAAACCGCGGCTGCTCCGGCGACGCCCAACGCGGGTGACAGTAGAGAGGAGCGGATTCCGCCGGTTTTTTCGCGCGATCGAAGGGCTTCCATGAGAAAACCCGCGGCAACAGCCGGAAGGAAGTAAACGGATATTGCCTTGGTCGCGAACGCCAGCATCGCAAATGCTCCGGCTCCGAAGGCCTGCATACGGCTGAGAGGCGGCGAAGCCATGCACGAGACGGCGCAGAGCATGAAGAATATCATCATCGTTTCGAAGAGTCCCAGTCTTCCGAACTGAAGATACATATAGCTCAGCGAGAAAAGGAGAAGCGCGATCAGCATTGTCTCCTTACCGGAGCGCCTGAAACAGCTTACCGCGGCGAAAAGGGCGCCGAGCGAGAGCAGGGCGGAAAAGCTTTTGACCGCGGCAATTCCCGTGCCGTTCAACTTAAACCATGGAATCTGAGCCAGCACATACGGCGGGCTGTAAACGAAAGGATCCCATTCATCGGGCCTCATTTCCCCGTGAAGAACACAGCTTCTGGCGGCGTGCGCGTTTGAAAACCCGTCGAAGTAAGCGCCGGCCGAAGTGCTGATACCGGCAGGCGGATCGGATTGGAGGTCGTGGAAATGCAGGAAAACGGTCACGGCGGCAAGCGCGGCGATAGCGATCGACGATATAAAATGAGAGCGCTTCATGTTCGTGCGCGGAAGTGCCCCGCGATTGTCAGAACGCGTAGAACAGCGACATTTCAAATGCCGTCTGTGTGACCACGTCGGCGTTCAGCCCGAGGGTCACGTTGTCGGACACGTCATATTCAAGTTTTACGAACGCGCCAAGGGGATCCTGGACGTCGTAGTCGCCCTTGTATTCCGTGCCGTCTGTATAGGACCGGGTCTCTTCGGCGTCTACTTTCGTGTAACGGGCGCCCCAGATCAGCCGCGTTTGCGGCATGTAGCTGGTGAGATAAAGCGACGATTGGTATTCCTTCCAGTCTATCGACACGTCCCCTCCGGTGCGTGTCGCGTCGCGCCGCGCCCGCACCGTGTCGCCGTTGTCCGCCTCGAAAGACAGGAAATTCTGCGAGTAATTCAGATCAGCCTGCCCGCCGAAAATATCAACCCGGCACAGGCGGGCTTCAAACAGGAGTCCAATCCCGAAAGAGGCGTCGAATGAAGTGGTCTCGCCTTCATTCGAATGGACCCTGAGGTCGGCCATTCCAAGATTCAGATATACCCGGTACCGGTCGTACAGGTCCCATCCGGTTTTGAGAACGTTCCTGGTGGATCTCATGCGGTAGTAAGGGTAATCGGCGTCAATCGGCGCGCCTCCGGATTTTTCCATATCGAGTTTGCGTACGCGTCTCCACATGTAACCCAGGCGGTCGGGAATAAAATCGGCCCGGGAAACGGGCGTTGCGCGGGCTTCCATTTCCACAGGGGGCGTCAGGCGCGTGATCCGCGGTTTGGGTTCAGGCGCCTTTTCAGGCGAGGCCTTGACGATCCCGGGCTGTTTAACCGGGGGAACTGGTTTTACCCGCGGCTCGGGTCTGGGAGCGGGACGAACGGTTTCCCGCCTCCGGGGCCGGGGTTTTTCGGCCGGAACGGTTTCGGGCGCCCTTTCCCGGGAAGGCGGCTGAATTTCCGCCGTTTCGATCCCGAGCAGTTCGGCCACGGCCTTCTGCGGAGCCGTGTTCAGAAATTCATCAATGTCAACGGCCGAAGAGATATCGGCGCGTTTTTCCACGGCCTTGGTTGCCGTATTCATCAGGAAGCATTTCAGCACATAACTGTCTCCCTTACGCCCGACGTTTCCGTAGGCCACATAATCGACATTCAGCATTTCCCCGGCCGTGCGCGCCGCGTGCTCGGCCGAGCGGTATTGAAAACGCATGAATCCCTTGCGCCTGAGAACACGGTTCATCCGATAACGCGGCACGGCTCCGTACCGTCCTGTTTCGTTAAGCGCGACGGTGAAACGGTTACAAAGGCGCAGTGCGTGCCCCTGGTGGACCCCCGGTTGCGCCTTGAAAGAAAGAACCGCGCATGATGGTTTTTCAGCGGCAGATGTTTGCGCGGCCCGCGCGGGGGAAACAGGCAGAACGCATAAGAGTGTCAGAAAAGCGGGCAGAAAGAAACGTAACCGTTCAGTATTCATAATGTACCAGTATTCGCTTTCAGAACCGATAAGCCAGCCCCATTGAGCCTCCGTCTACATCGATAAGCCTGTATTCAAGCGACAGAACGGCCCGGGTGACGATTTCGTAGGAAATACCCAGGAAAAGGCCAACGTTGTCGGACGCATCCAGTCCGCCCTCGCGAGTACCGTAACTGCTCTGGTGGGTATAAACGTAAGCCAGGTCAGAATAACGCACTCCGCCGTAGAACAGGGCCTCGCGCCATTCTTTCGAAGCATCAAACGCCAGTTCCCACCGTTCCCAGTAAACCGTCGAGTTGCCTTCGTTAACCTTTTCACTGGCAAGATACTGAAAAGCGATGCCGACGTCGAAAGGAAGAACTCCTTTTCTAAGCGGATCACAGCGCACGCTCACACCCATCATTGTCGCGTCTTCCGAGGGTCCGCCCGTATTCGGTACCGTGGACTCGAGACCGAAGAGGAAGCCGGCCGCTATACTGTCATTGAGGCCGTAACACAGTTCCACCAGCGTTGAATCAGATTCCAGTTCGTAACCGCCGGTGTAGTCGGGGCTATAGCGGTCGTCGTACTCCACGGCGTCTCTTTCTTCCGTGGAAAGATGAAGCGCGGCGACGACACGGCCCTTTTCAGGTATGGGACCAAACCGACTGCCTGCGCTGGAAGCGATGGCGGGCGTAGAGACGGTAAGAAGTACTGCGACCAGCGCGAGGTGCTTCAGGTATGATGTCACTTGCTTGTGCCTTCCTTTTCTGCTCCGGAGACGGTCTCACTTTTCCCAGGGGTTTCTCCCGGAAATACGCGCTATTATATGGGCTTTGGCATATCGATCAACGCTTTTTTTGGGTCAGTTTTTATGAGCATCGTGGTTTCTGTCTGTGCTCTTCTCCCTCGCGCTACGCAGGCGTGGGTGTGGGAGGGGTTCGGGTCCTCTGGGCTCCGTGTGTGCCCTTTCCCCCCGCGTCACGCATTTCGTTCGCAAATCGAACCGCGATCTCACCGCTTCTGCTTCCGTAGGAGCCGATCCCCTGATCGGCGAACATCCGTGCAATCCGTGGTTACTGCCCTCCCGCATCGCCGGCGGCGAACAGTTTCAATACGCTTTGTTCGAAATGATCGAATGAATATTGACTCCGGGCGAGTGACTTTGCGGCGGCCGCCAGATCGGCGGCGCGTTGACGGTCTGACGCCAGGTTGACCATTTCCTTCGCGAATGCCCCGGGTTCGGGAGGAGCCAGTGCCGCAACGCGGCCGTTCAGGACCTGGGTGTGCGTGGGCAGGTCGGTTGCAAGCAGGGGTTTTCCCGAATCGAGATACGAGTATATCTTCATCGGGGTGTTCGTACCCGTGATTCGCGGTGACACCAGAACATCGGCTGCTTTAAACAGCGAGGCCATATGTTCTATCGGTTTCGGGCCGACGAAACGGATTTCGTCCTGTAACCCGAGTTTACCGGCCTTTCTTCGGTATTTATCGATATCCGACGGTGTCCCTCCCGCCAGTATTAATTCCATGGCATCATCTTTACGGCGCGCCTTCGCGAAACTTTCAATAAGCAGGTCTATTCCCTGGTATTTTTCCAGATTACCTATATACATGAAAGTCGTTCGCTCCGTAGACGACTCGAGTTCGGGGGCATCCGCGCCGCCGGAGGAATACACGCCCAGAAGGGATACATCCTTCAGGACCGTTACTCTCCGGGCGCCTGCCGCCCTTGCGATCCCCGCCAGCTCCTCGCACACGGCCGCCACGTCTTCGGCTCCGAGCAGGGCCTGTTTTTCGCGCCGCTTCATCCAGGGCAGAAGCGGCCGAAACAACCGGCACTTTTCCGCGACCTGATCGGGCATGGATGAATCCATGTCGTAGATATAAGGAATCCCGCGACTGTTTTTTATTCGCATCGCAATGAAAACCGACTCTTCAACGGCGTGGATCAGGTCGTATTTGTTCAGTTTCGCCATGCGGGCGGCTTTGGCGGCAAGAAAAAGATCGCAGATTATTTTTTTCACGGAGAAACCGGGGCGGATATTCCGGACGAAGGGGATGGGGGGAATGCGGTAAATGCTCACGCCGTCATACTCGCGGCCTGCGCCTTCGCGGTAAGTGACCACGTCGACACGATGGCCGTGCCGTGACAGAACGCGCAAGAGAAGATCCACAGCTATGGGGGTTCCCCGTGCCTGGAAAAAAGGGTGGGGTGCCAGAAGAAGAATAGATTTCTGTGCCTGGTACTTTGTGTTTGGTGCCTGGTTGGGCATTTCGGCGGGTGATAGGACCTATGGGACGTGTAGGACCTATGACCTCCTTTCCATCGTTCCGAGCGTTTTTCGCAGTCTGCCGTAGCCGACCAGTTGGTCGATCAGGAACGTTGCCGCGTACTGCAGCGGTATACCTCCCGCAGTTTTGCGCGCCAGACGGTCGCATTTCCGGCATAAGGGAAGAGATTGTATATCTTCGGCGAATTTACGGCGAAGATCCGCGTACGGCTTGCCGTGCCATATTTCCCTCAGAGTCGCCGTGTTGACATTACCCATCCGCATTTCAGCTCCGAAATCCTGCGGGCAGGGCGTGACGGTTCCGTCCGCGCAGATCACCATGGCGTACCAGGGGAACGTGCAGACCGAATAAGTCTGCTTCGTTTCCAGTTCCGGGGCGTTTTCTTCGGCCCAGACGTACTCGTCTTTTTCAATTACTTCGTCAACTCCGGAGTCGAGAAATCGCTGTTTCAGGGCCAGGACCTGTTCGGGCTTTTCCGAGGGCGGCGGGTTCCGGAATCTGATTTTTTCAACAACAAGATAAGGCTTGCGCAGGCCGGCGGTTTTCCGGGCTTTCGCGAACGCGGTAATGTTCTCCACGGTCTTTTCAAATTCAGCGCCGACCCTGATGTTTTCGTAGGATTCCTTATCGAAGCCGTCAACGGAAAAAGACACCAGTGTGGGGGACGCTTCAAGAAGTTTCTCCCCTTTGTCAGGGTTCAGCAATGTGCCGTTGGTATGGAACCGCGTTTTCAAGCCCCGTTCGCCCGCGTAGGCAATCATTTCGCAAAGTCGCGGATTGATCAGGGGCTCTCCCCTGTGGTGCAGGTAGATATCATTGGCGAAATCCTTGATTTCATCGATGATTTTGCGATAGAGATCGAATTTCATGATGCCTTTGGCGTCAGCCGCAAGCTCCTTGTTGGGGCACATGGGACAGCGCAGGTTAC
This sequence comes from Kiritimatiellia bacterium, assembly GCA_046483125.1. GTDB lineage: Bacteria > Verrucomicrobiota > Kiritimatiellia > UBA8416 > JAWODU01 > JAWODU01. The sequence goes on along the minus strand of JAWODU010000001.1, from coordinate 298 downwards.
ACGCGCTTGCGCTTTCTATCCACAGGCGTATAGGCAGAGCCGCCGGGCGGAAGGCGCGTTTCTTGTACGCGGCAAAAATACGCAGGAGACGAAGTGTGATGTTCGCGGAATTCATCTTTTATCTGTTCGCTTTTGAATAGAGATACTGTATTTTGCGGGTTGTGTCGAGTGCGGGGGATGGGAAAAGCAGAAAGCTGAAAGCAGAAAGCTGAAATGAAGAGGGGAGGGGAAAAGCGGAAAGCTGAAAGCTGAAATAGGAGAAGAAAACCGCGAATCACGCGAATCGGCGCTAATGGGG
>JAWODU010000084.1:0-4425 GCA_046483125.1 Kiritimatiellia bacterium | reverse complement strand
CGAAAATCGGACGTAAGCTTCACCGCTGCTACTGCGTTGTCGCGGGTCTCGCGTATACGAATACAGCTCAACCCGCGGAGCCCACGCCTACGGCGTGGCAAGCTTGTATCCTTGTCCCGCTGAAAGCGGACAGCGGCAAATCTTCCATCCGATTTTCGAATCCTGCGGAAGCGGAATTCATCACGCGGTTCGCCGCATCGCTGGCGGCGTACTGGAAGCTCCTCTGCGCCGCCGGACACGATGCAAGAAGAGCAGGGCAGTAGATACGTTGCGGGACACTCCTAATCGTAATCTTTATCTCCTCCTGTCTTAATCCCAATCTTTATCCCAATCTTAATCTCCCCTTCCGTCCTCTGTCGTCCGTCGTCCGTCATCCGTCCTCTGCCCTCCGCCCCACTCATCCCGTCGGCAGGAAAGTTTCGCGGAACCACTCCTTCATGTCGTGTATCCGGCTTCCCAGATAACCTCCCCTTCGGCGACTGCGCCCGCGTCCGCCGTATTCTCCGTATCCATAGTGATAGTGATAGTCATACCCGTACCTGTACGCGTTACTGTAATAGGCGTACGACGGATACTGGTACGCGTAGTAAAGACTGCTTATACGGTGCATTTCTATGCTGTTAAGTATGAAGCCCAGTACAGTAACATCCTTCAGCATATCCAGCGAGTATTTCACCATCGGCTTCGGCGTATGGTTCACGCGCGTAACGTAAACCACGGGAGCCACTTTCTTGCCCGCTATGATCGAAGCATCGGTAATACGCAGAACCGGCGATGTATCCCATAGAATGTAATCATAGTCGTCCTGCACGTTTACGAACATCTCGTTGAGATCCGCGGCCTGCAGAACTTCCGCCGTACTGTGCTGGGATTTGCCGCACGGCACGAAATGCAGATTTTCAATCCGCGTTTCGATAACGGTCTCCCTCAGCGAACACTTGCCCATCAGGACGTCCGACATGCCGGGCTGTTTCTCCTCCGCAAGGGCCCTGTGCAGTCTTCCGCGCCTGAGGTCGAAATCCACCAGCAATACGCGCTTGCCCATCTCGGCTATCATGATGCCGGTATTGAGCACCGTCAGGGTCTTTCCCTCCCGCGAATCGGCGCTTGTAAACATCACAATTTTCTCGTTCCTCTTGGCGAGAGACGCCAACAGGTTGGTCCGCAAGTTCCGGTAAGCCTCCACGGCTCCGCTCGAGTGTTCCTCGGTAACAATGGGTCTTATGCTTTTTTCCAATCCGGCGTGCACCCAGTAAGGCACACCTCCGAGGAACGGCGCTCCTATCTCCTGTTCCACGTCGGCTATGGTCTGCACCTTGTTGTCCATTACCTGCGCCACGACCGCCAGCCCCAGTCCTGAACCAAGCCCCAGCACCACGGCCATGAAAAGGATTTTTGCCGGGTCCGGCCAGACCGGTCTGTCCGCTGTTGTAACCGGCTCGTGAATGTGAAAATGCTCGGATTTGAGTTCTTCTTCCACCCGCATATCGTGCAGGCGGGCGTAAAGCGTGTGATAGTTGTTTTCGAATCTATTTACCCTGTCCGCTATGCGTCTCAGCTCGGCCCTGCGCTTGCTGGCCAGCAGGTTGCTCCCCTTCCAGTTCTCTTCGGCGGTTTCCAGCGCGTTGATCGTTATGAGCAGGGCGTCGCGCCTGTCCTTCAGTTTGCTCATTTCCACCTTTGCCGCGAATTCGAGCTGTTGGCGGACCCTTTTTATTTCGGCGCGTATCTGTTCAAGCCTGGGGTGCTCCGGTTTCAGGTTCCTGGCGAGCTGTGCCTCCCGCTGTTCGAGACTCGTGAGCTTTATCCTCAGTTCACGGTATCCCCGGACTTCCTCCGGTTCGGTCCGCTCCAGGCGAATCTCCGCCGGGGTCTCCCCGGGAAAAGCCGCGGGACCCAGGGGCCGTTCCGTTTCATCCCCCAGCCCGTCGTCGGCGGCGCGTCCTTCGCGCGCCGGCTCAATTTCCCCGGTTTCCCGCATGAGTCTGCGTACGTGGCTCAACACCGCCGCGCTGGCCTTTTCGAGTTCGGGGAACTTGGCCTCCAACAGCATGAGTTCCGTGGTAAGCGCGCTTCTCCGGGCCATCAGCGATTCCAGGTAACGCGCTTCCATTGTGCTCCTGGCCTCCACCCTGGCTATGTCGTAGAGGCGCTGGTGCTGTATGACATCGTCTTCCGCCTCCTCTATCTTGTCCTCCAGCCTGGCCAGTTCTTCCTCCAGCTTCCCTCCGGCCGTTTCGGCGGACTGCATCTGTATATTGTTCCACTCCGTCTTGTGCTGTGCTATGAGTTCCTTCAGAAAGGCCGCCGCGTACTTCTCGTTTACGGATTCCACTGAAATATCGATCAGTCTGCCGAACCCGCGTTCCCTGCGCACCGACACCGGCAGAATCATGTCTTCGAAGCTGTCGAACCGTCCCCGCCATTCATCGGCGAGAATCCTTGCGGTCCGTTCCCGGAGTTTCCGGCTGGTCAGCAGATACCTGTGGAAGGAAAGGGAACTCCATCCGGCGCCCCCCTTCTGTATTACCAGCAGGGGGTCGCGGTAAGACATCACCTTGCAGTGCGTCCTGTACCGCTGTGGAGAAAGGTTTATGTAGAGTACGGCTCCCAGAAGAGCGTAGAGAAAGCAGATCGCGATGACTTGCCACCGGAATAACAGCATCCCGAGGTAGATTCTCGGGTCCTGGCGGGTCTGATCCTGGGATTCTTTCATCAGAAAAGCGTCAGTCTTCTGGCCGGAACCTTGACGCGGTCTCCGTTCTCGAGGTTGAAGTCTTTGTCGGGATCGCCCGTTTCCAGTATTTCCCTCGCGTTCACTTCCTTCACCTTTTCTTCGCCCGACTTGTCGCGCCTGTAGATTCTGATTCCCGTGGTATCCGCGTACCGCGGCAGACCGCCCATTTTAAATATGAGGTGCATCAGGGTACAGGGCTCGGCGGCGGCAAATGAGTACACGCCCCTCCGCTTGACTTCTCCAAGCACGATTATTTTCTTTTCTCCGCTCTCACCGGCCGTATCATCCTGCCTGAAAAAGACGTAAACGAAATCGTTGTTATCCAGTGTGATGTCCGGCACGAACGGTTCTCCGTCGTCGGTAACCAGCGAGTACACCCTGCCCGGCAGTGAAAGCACCAGCGCCGAGCGGAGTCCGTTGCGCACTATCCTGACCTTGGCGCCCCTGGCCGACACCCTCACGCCTCCGGCCCTGCGCAAAGCATTGTTAAGCGAAATTCCGTCCCCCGCCCCTATATTGATTATACCGGGCTTGTTTACCGCCCCGGCAACGCGGACCTTGTCGTAAGAAGGCCTGAGGATTTCCACCGCCACCGTCGCCTTGCCCTTCTGGAAGAACCTGCCTTCCAGGACCTTCCTGATTTTCCGGGAGGCTTCAAGCGCAGTCATGTTGTACAGAATAACCGGACCGACGTAGTTCAGCTCGATCGCGCCGATTTCGTTGACCGCGTAACTGCCGTCAAGGCTGGGATCCTCGGCGACTTTAACCTTGACCAGCGAATTAGGCTGGATTGTTATCTCGCCCGCGCTGTCGGCTCCGACTTTCGGAGGGCGCCCGAGACTCGGCGGTTCGGGAGAATGCGCGGCCGGGCCTTCGCCCGCCGCCGGCATTTCGTCCACTCCCAGTTCCCTGAGAAGCTTATCTATATCTTCGCCGCGGTCCGTGGCACAGCCGGCGAAAGCGGCAATAATCAGAGCAAAAATCAGGAGTCCCGCGATGAGTCGCATGTTCGGTATCTCCGTCGCTTTATTTCTTTCAAAGCACTAAGTGTACCCCAGAACCCCTCGCCCCGTCAACAACGCCGTGGGGTGCTGGAGGGGTTCCGGTTTTCTGGGTTGTGCTTGTGCCCTTCCCCCCGCGTCACGCAGGCCGGAGTGTGGGGGTGGGGTTCGGGTTTTCTGGGTTGTGCTTGTGCCCTTCCCCCCGCGTCACGCATTTCGGGGTGGCGGGGCCCGGGGTACTGCAACCGACCCCTTCCCCCTGCGTGATGAATTCCGTTCGAAAACGGAATTCATCACGCGGTTCGCCGCATCGCGGGCGGCGTACTGGAGGTACTCGAGCGCCGCTTATCCGCGATGCAATGGAAGCAGAGCAGGAGAGACGTTGTGGGACACTCCTAATCGTAATCTTTATCTCCTCCTGTCTTAATCCCAATCTTAATCTCCCACTCTTAATCGACCCGCTTAGGGTTCGCGCAGAAATAAATTCACAGATTTGGGTGTCGAGGCGCGTGGCCGGCAAGGCGCGAAAACAAAGGAATATTCCCGATATTTCGTGTTTTCGCAACGCCGCCGGCCGCGATGCATCGGCGGCCAAAATGTGAAGTTATTTTTGCATGGGCCCTTAGTCGCTCTCCTTAATCGACAACATGGATCGATAAAGTGTTGCGCGTTTAAGCGTATGCGATT
>JAWODU010000078.1:0-60492 GCA_046483125.1 Kiritimatiellia bacterium | reverse complement strand
GCCTGTTTGAATATTAAAAAGTTGATATCAGAATCATTTTTTTCAACTTCTTCTAAATTTTCTTTTTTTTCTGAAAGCCAAACAGCTATTTGATGGTCTTGGACGCCTTTCTCTTTTAAAAAATTCAAGAGTTTCAAGACGATCCAAGCGATTGATAATGGCGCGCGAACGTGCCATTTTCAACGCGTGATCGTTCGCGCTGGGTGTGCGATGATATGACAGACCTGATTAGATCTTCGGCATTGCTACTCGTGCTCCTAAATCCGTTTTTCTTGATCATCTACCTGATCGATGTAGTACAGAAGCTCGACCGACAGCAGTTTGCCCGTGTGTTGGTACGAGCGGGATTCATAGCTACGGCCGTCTTCTGGGTCTTCGCTATACTCGGCGATGCCGTGTTCTCCAACGTGATGCACGCTGAATTTGCGTCATTTCAGATCTTCGGTGGGATTGTCTTCCTGATCATCGGTCTGCAGTTTGTCTTCCGGGGCCCCACCACCATTGAGATCCTCCGTGGCGAATCCGAGCACCTCGCCGGCGCCATCGCTATGCCGATCCTCATCGGGCCGGGCACGATCAGCGCAAGCGTCATCATCGGCAAGCGAAACGACCCCATCCCTGCATGCGCAACCGTGCTCGTCGCGGTGCTCGTTTCGGGCCTGATCATGATCGGGCTGAAAGCCCTGCATGACTACGTGCGTCCCAAGCGAGAGCCCCTGGTTCAGAGGTACATTGAGATTACGGGACGTATCACCGCCCTGTTTGTCGGCACTATCTCAGTGGAGATGATCATGCAGGGAGTCAGAACCTGGGCTCACAAATTCTGAAAGGGGACACCGAACCACAATCTGCAGCGTACGCGCTGCCGCGCGCCGCTGAGATTCACGTTCAGCAAAAAAGATTGAATGCCCACCGGGCATGCGGCAGTATATATCATGGTTGAATTCACGGTCATCGGTGAGATCACCGAAATTGAGCCCATTGCTCGGGGCATGGGTATTCGGGACCGGGCTCGCCTCAACCGGATATACGGCCGGGCCCGATGGCGCAAACTTAAGGGCGAGGCAATGATTCGTCTCCGCACAGGCCATGTGCGAAGAGCTGAGTTGCATTGGTATGAGGCCCACGGCATCGGAAAACGCGAAATGAAACGAAAACGATATCTGGATTGAACATGACGACATCCCGAAAAACCAAGTCAAAGTTCGTTGTCTGCGTGGATAACTCGAACTACGCTGCGTCCCTGGAAATGCACAAGATTTACAGATCTGTGCCTGATCCAGATGCCGAGGTGCATGGCGATATCCGCGTTGTGGACGAGAGCGGAGAGGACTATCTTTACTCACAGGATCGTTTTGTTCCAATCAAAGTTCCTGCCATGGTCCGTGAGTCACTGGTCCACGCCCAGTGATCAAGGAGTCTGCCGAACAACCGGCTGCATGGCGACTTGGTATTCCGCGTGCGGAACACCAATCGCATGAGCCGAGGCGTTGTCCCGTAGACGAGGAGTTAATATGAGCAACCTATGGATTGCCTTTGGATTGACTCTGTTCGCCGGAATGTCGACTGCGATTGGAAGCGTCATCGCGTTCACGGCGAAGAGAACGAACCATCGTTTCCTGTCAGTTGCGACAGGATTCTCGGCTGGCGTTATGCTGTATGTGTCTTTCGTGGAGATCTTTTGCAGAGGTGTTGAGTCGCTGGCGGGGCGCTTCGGTGAAGCGGGAGCAAACTGGATCAATGCCGGTTCTTTCTTTGGCGGAATGTTGGTGATCGGGCTGATTGACAACCTGATCCCGGCCGCGGAGAATCCACACGAAATCCATTCGGAAGCGGAAACGCGACCATTGCACGATCCTTCGGCGGAGGGGCCGGATTTAGCTGCCTTGGCAAATCCGGCAGACGGATCTGCAGGCGTACACGATCACCGCGCGAATCACAAGCTTATGCGCATGGGGTTGTTCACAGCACTGGCCATTACAATCCACAATTTTCCGGAAGGATTGGCGACCTTCCTCGCAGCGCTCGATGATCCGCGCTTAGGGTTGGCCATTGCCATTGCCATCGCTCTGCATAACATACCTGAAGGCATCACTGTTTCCGTCCCCATCTTCTACGCCACCGGTAGCCGGAAAAAGGCATTCGTTTATTCCGCGCTCAGCGGCCTGGCTGAACCCATCGGAGCCATCATTGGCTATGCCGCGATCTTGTTCTTTTTCGGCGGCAACAATGGGAGGGTTCCTCCGGAAATCATGGGAATACTTTTCGGAGGCGTGGCAGGCATTATGGTATATATCAGCCTCGATGAGTTACTGCCCACGAGCCGCGCCTACGGCAAAGGACACGACAGTCTCTTTGGCTTGGTTGCAGGCATGCTGGTGATGGCTTTGAGCCTGTTGGTGATGAGATGACGAAAAGAAGACGGCCAACAAGACGGATGGACGGCTGCAGACGAACTGCGCCGACGCGGTTCATTTGAGCATCATGCGCGACATTGGCACCTTGACAAGGATATCAATAGTGATGTTATTGCAACAAGGCTAGTGTTGGCGGCATAGTTGCGCGGATGCGGCGGAATCCGAATGGAATTTGATTCGCGGACGCCTGCCGCGTCTGTGATAATTACTTTGGTCAAGCCAGACAGAAAGGATCAAGCCACAGGGTCTACAAGGCCCCGTGGCAAGGCGACCCACGGGTCAACATTCTGAACGCCGGGGGCAAAGCCAGGGCGTATCAGGTCAAGCAAGTCCTGAGAGCGATGTGCCAATCTGCGCGTGCACTTGGGCCGCGGGGTGCGGCCGTCCAGCGAAACAGCCCCCTCAGCCCGTTTTAATGAACATTAATCCGGGTGAGAGTTGACAGCGCACTGCGCGAAGGAGAAGACAATGATCAATAAACTGTCAAACCTGCGTGACGGCACAACCGGCCGCTGCTCGTCCTGGGACATGAGCGGAAGAAACAGGGATGCGTGGGTTATTGAGCCGGGTGAATGCCGTGTTCTCGCGGACATCGGCGGTCCCGGAGCCATTACGCATATCTGGATGACACAGAGCAGCCATTACCGGGAATGCCTGCTCAAGATAACGTGGGATAACGCGAAAAAGCCAAGCGTACTTGTCCCGCTTGGTGATTTTTTCTGTCTGGGGCACGGCATCGTCAACAGTTTCCAGTCCCTCCTGTTCGCCGCGTCGACCGCGAACAACAACCAGTTCAACCGGGGCTGTGCGCTCAATTGCTACGCGCGCATGCCGTTCAAAGAGCGTGCGGTTGTCGAGCTGATCAACGAGAGTGCCGAACCGCACGGACAGTACTTTTATTTTGATTACGAAACATTTGACGAACCACGGCCGAGAGCCGGCTTTTTCCACGCGGAATTCAGAAGAACGAATCCTTTCGGCGGCTGGGGGCACGAGATTGGCGTGAACACGGCCGAAGCCGACATTGCCAACAAAGGCAGATCGGCCTGGGAGAACAACTATGTGATTCTCGAAACCAGAGGCCGGGGACACTATGTGGGCTGTAATCTCTCCGTTACCAACTTCCAGGGAACGTGGTGGGGAGAAGGTGATGACATGATCTGGGTGGATGGTTACAAGTGGCCTCCGGATCTTCACGGAACAGGAAGCGAGGATTACCTGAACCATGCATGGGGGATGCAGTCGAACGCTTTCCTGCGCAACGGATCTTCAATTCATGAGAGCAACACAAGCGGCTACCAGACAAGCTATGTACTGCACATCGAGAATCCCGTCCGCTTCCGCAAGGAGATCAAGGTCACGATCGAGCACGGACATGGAAACCATCTCGCGAATGAAATGTCTTCGGCGGCGTATTGGTATGCTGATACTCCGGCCGCGGTCCTGGCTCCTCCTCCTGTCGCAAAGCGCCTTCCGGTAGTGCGCGATAACCGGGGAAACTGGCTGTATGACAGAAAGAACCAGTGCCCGGGTAAGAAAATTGTTCACAACGCGGAAATGAAGAAGATGAAAGCTCGCCGGGCCGGGAAAACCGGATAGACACCCTGTGCCAATGCGCCGCCTGTCAATCCGCCGAATTACCCCGTTGACAAGGCGGTTGCAATTTGCGAGTACCTCCTGACGTTATGACTCGAAACAAAGGCAGGCTGAAGCCCCTGGTCGTGACATAAACATGAATTCACGAGAACGGATGCTCGCCGCGATCAACCGCGAGCCGGTGGACCGGATTCCAACCGACATCTGGGCGACGCCGGAAGTGCTTGCAAAACTCAGGGCACATTTCGGCGAGAACGCGGACCTGCGAAAAGAACTCAAGATCGACGGCTTTGCGGGCACCGGACCCGCCTACATCGGGCCGGAATCGCCCGCAGTTCCTGAAGGAGAATCCGTGGACTTCTGGGGAATTCGACGCAAGACAGTGGCCTACGAAGCCGGGACCTACGACGAAATGACATTTCATCCCCTGGCCGATGCGCAGACAATCGACGATCTTGATGCATACACGTGGCCTTCGGCCGACTGGTTCGATTACTCGCAGATGAAGGAGACAGCGGAACAGGGGCGGTCCGATCATCTGGTGAAATGCGGATACATGGCCCCGTTCTTCATGCATAACAAGCTCCGCGGCCTGGAACAGTCATTGATAGATCCGCTTGCCGAACCCGAACTGACTCACGAAATCATGCGGCGTATCTGCGATTTCGACTACGAACATCACCGCCGCATGTTCGAAGCCTGCGACGGGCTGGTCGACGTGGCGGAAGTGACCGACGATCTCGGCAGTCAGACCGGGCCCCTGATCAGCCTCGACCTCTACAGGGAATTCTACGCGCCTCACCACAAGCGTTTTATCGATCTCTGTGGCGAGTTCGGCATAAAGGTGTTTCATCATGACGACGGAAGCTGTCGCAGGTTCCTTCCCCTGCTTATAGAAACGGGTATAGATGTTCTGAACCCGATCCAATGGACTTGCCCGGAAATGGATATGGTGGAATTAAAAAAAGAATTCGGCAGCAGGATATGCTTTCACGGCGCGGTCGAAAACCAGAAGATCCTGCCGTTCGGGACGCCCGATGATGTTCGGGCCGAGGTCCGCCACTGCATCGATTCCCTTGCCGATAACGGCACGGGGTACATATTGGCTCCCTGTCACAACATCCAGCCGAACACATCGGTCGAGAACATCGTTGCCATGTACGATGAGGCATGGAAATACGGGAGGATGTCCTGAGCGGCGTGGGCAGTGGCAGGAATTGCAGGAAATGAAAAAACCGAATCTTCTCTTTCTCTATACCGACGAACAGGCATTTAATACGATGGCGGCTTATGGCAACAGCCGCATAGATATGCCGAATCTGAATCGGCTGGCGCGGGAGTCCGTGGTGTTCGACGAGGCGTACGTGACACAGCCGGTGTGTACGCCGTCGCGTTCCACTTTGTTGACGGGTCTGTATCCTCATGCCAACGGCTGTACCGAAAACAACGTTCCTCTAAAACCCGAGACGCTTTGCCTTCCCGAGATGCTCACAGGAGACGAGTATATCACGGCACATTTCGGGAAGTGGCATCTGGGTGATGAACTTTACGCTCAGCACGGATTCCGGGAGTGGTTGAGCATAGAGGATGGCTACAACGGGTATTTCACTGTCGGCAGAGACAGGAGCGACCGTTCCGATTATCACCATTGGCTGGTCGGCCAGGGGTTCAGTCCGCGGGACAGCCAGTATGAACCGGAACAGGTCACGATGCCGCCGAATTTCGAGGCATTACCCGGCCCCGAACAGCCGCTCAAAACAAGGTTACTTCAGCGGCATTACGAACGTAACGGTCACAGCGGTCTTTCTCTGTCCAGTGAGTGTGACTGGCGAAGGATGATAGCCAACTACTGGGGGCTATGCAGTCTGGTAGACACGCACGTCGGGAGGATTCTCGACGTACTGGATGACTGCGGCCTGACAGACAATACAATTGTTGTTTTCACCTCCGATCACGGCGACATGATGGGGGCGCACGGTCTCATCGCGAAGTGCGTGATGTACCAGGAGGCGATTCGAGTGCAGCTGATGGTGCGTCTGCCGGGCCGGACGCCGGCAAAACGGATCAAGGGTCCGGTGAGCCAGATTGACGTTGTGCCGACACTTCTTGACCTGATGAACCAGGCGATTCCGACATACCTCCAGGGGAAAAGTCTGCGGCCCTGGTTTGAAAGCGGGGAGCGGGCGCGTGAAGATCCTGTCTTTGTTGAGTGGAACGGCCCTGATAACGGTATTGGCGGGGACGTAAAGGGCGCGGTCCGGGTTCCGGATTGGATGAAGGAAATGGCGACGGCGGAAGAGGCGTCGGCGGCGTGCAGTGACCCGGTCAGAACGATCATCAATCCTGACGGATGGAAATTTAACTGCAGTCCGCTGGGGGAACACGAACTCTACAATGTTCGGGAAGATCCGCAGGAGACCCGCAACGTCTTCGGACGGGAGAGAACGCGGGCGCGTGAACTGCGCGAACAAATTGTACGCTGGCAGAAGGAGACCGGCGATGAAGTGCCACTGCCGGAAATATAGGAGATTCACTCCGTGATGACACCCCAAAGGCCGAATATTAGTGCCTTCCGGACCTCTGACATCTGATCCGCCGCGGCGGACTGCGGGCGAAGCCCGCTTTAGATTTGGTTCCTGAACTCGCGGTAATCGGCCAGGTTTTTCTTGAGAAGAGCGGGTGTGTCAAGGCCGTAAGGGCAGTTGTCCCGGCAATGGCCGCATTCGGTACATTTCTCGATTCGCGACATTCTTTCTTCCCATTCGGCTTCCAGGAATTTCTGATACGGCATGCGGCGGAGGAGAAGACTCATGCGGGCGGCCATGGGAATGGGAATATCGGCGGGACAGGGAAGACAATAACCGCAGGCACGGCAGAATTCGCTTCCGAGCTCTTCTCTGTCGGATGAAATGACTTCGAGCAGGCGATCGTCAAGTACGGGAGGATTGTTTTCAAGGTCGATAAATTCCTCGAGTTCGCTCATGCGCTGTATGCCCCAGATGGGAACCACGTTTTCCCACTGCCGGAGATAGGCGAATGAAGCCCGGGCGTTGTTCAGAAGGCCGCCGGAGAGCGGCTTCATTGCTATTATTCCCATGTCGGCCAGCCGGCACTGTTCTATCAGCGCGAGATCTTCATCGCTGGAAAGGTAAGAGAGAGGAAACTGCAGTGTATCGTAAAGACCGGAGGAAACAGCTTCGGCGGCGCGGCCGCGGCTGTGGTTGGTGATGCCGGCAAAACGTATCAGGCCCTGCTCGCGGGCTTCCGCGAGTGCGGCCCGGGATGAACCGGTATCATCGGGGTTCGGCAAAGCCCCGGGATTATGCAGTTGCAGGATATCGACGTGATCCGTTTTCAGGTTCCGCAGGCTCGTCTCCAGGTCGCGCAGAACCCCGTCTCTGTCGGTTGCCCCCGATTTAGTGGCTATTACAATACTGTCGCGAACCCCGGAAAGTGCGTTACCCAGTTTTTCCTCGCTGTCGGTATAGGCCCTGGCGGTGTCGTAAAAAGTGATTCCTGCTTCATAGGCCCGCCGGAGTATGCGGACGGCTTCGGCCATGGGTGTTCGCTGAAGAGGCAGGACCCCGAATGCAGTGCGCGAGATTGACAGGCCGGTTTTGCCGAGACGCATTTTTTCCATGACACCCCCAATATATGCCAATAAGCATTCCAGTCCAGAAACAATTTTCCCGCGGGGCCGGCTTGCTTTACGCCTCAATTCTGATAAAAGAGAGTGTTTTCCCTTACGCCGCTTTGCGGCTGATTCAAGGAATAAACGTGAAAACAATTACGGAGCCGGCAAAAGAAATACCCGTTGCCGAGGAAGCGGACCTTGCCGTTATAGGCGGAAGCTGTACCGGCGTTTTTGCCGCGGTGCGCGCGGCGCGTCTGGGCCTCAAGACGGTTGTAGTGGAAAAGCACAACTGTTTCGGCGGCGTGGCCACGGCCGGGGACGTCAATATCTGGCACAGCCTGCAGGATACCGTCGGCGAAAAGACAATTATCGCAGGGCTTACACAGGAAGTCCTGGACCGTCTCAGGAAACGCGGCGCCGTGGGCGGGTTTCCGGACCCGGTGCGGGCTTGCCGGTTCAATACCGAAGAACTCAAAATCGAACTGGACGAACTGGTGGTGGAACACGGTATTAAACCCTGCCTGAATTCGTTTTACGCCTCTCCTGTTGTTGAAGACGGTGAACTGACGGCGGTTGTCGTAGAGAACAAGAATGGCAGACAGGCCATCCGCGCGCGGCAGTTCGTAGACGCGACTGGTGACGCGGCCTTGGCGCTGCATCTGGGCCTGCCTTCTTACGAACCGGAAAATCTTCAGCCCCCGACTACTTGCGCCAGGATTTACGGACTTCACACCCTGGGTGATTTTGACTGGCAGGAGGCCGTACGCGAGCACGGAGAGGAATTCGGCCTGCGGAAAGACTGGGGATGGGGGGCGTACGTTCCCGGCCTTCCAGGCATTCAGTTGCGCGCCGACAGCCACGTGTTTGACTGCGACACTTCCAACGCCGAACAGCTTACGAGAGCGGAAATCGAAGGACGGCGCCAGGTTCGGGCCGTGATGGACCTGATCCGAAAGTACGGGCCGGCCGGTTCGGAAATCGGCCTCGCGGACCTGGCGGCAAGTATCGGCGCGAGGGAAACACGGAGGATTGTCTGCAACTACCGCCTTACGGGTGACGACGTGCTCCGGGGTAAGCGTTTTGAAGACGCGATTGCGAACGGCTCATACCGCGTGGATATCCATCACGCGGACGGACCCGGTATAACATTCCGCTACCTGAACGGCACGGAAGTCGTTATTCCCGAGAGGGGCATGCCGGGGGTCAGGGGCCGCTGGCGCGATCCACTGCCGGAAGACCCGACGTTCTACCAGATTCCGTGGCGGTGCCTCCTGCAGGACCGTTTCGGCAACCTGGTGCCGGCAGGGCGTATGCTGGATTCGGACAAGCAGGCGTTCAGCGCGGCCCGAGTTATGGTGAACACGAATCAGACCGGAGAAGCCGCGGGTGTGGCGTGCGCGCTGGCCCTGCAGAAAAACAAGATGGTACAGGAACTTGACCCGTCGGATATCCGTAAAACATTATCCGACGGCGGCTCGGTCATATTGTGACAAAAAGCGAAATACCCTCGCGAAGGGTTACACGACATGCCGGAGGGCCGTTGACATTGACCGGCTGTACCTTTATAATTAGGGCAATTATGAAAGAGAAAACGAAATTGTGCCTCCTGTTCTGCGCGGCGGCAGTCAGTGTTTTTCTCCTCTGCGGCTGTGAAAGCGAGTCTACGGACAAACGGATTAAGATATATCCCGATTCCGCGGACATTTCCGAGGGTGAATCGGTGGAGTTTACGGTTACCGGAGGATACGAGTACACGTGGAGCCTTGAAGAAGACGGCGGCGGCACGGTATGGGGCGTACTTTCCAGCCGACATGGAGACAGTACGGTTTACACCAGCGTTAACACTCCTTCAAGCAACATGGTCACGCGGGTGCTCACCGTGAAATCGACACCGTACCAGGGCTCCGAGAGCAACAGTGCCCCGGATTCGTGGACGGCGAAAGCCTATATAGTGCATCACTGAAAGTTCCTGTGCCCGAGGGAAGCAGGCCGTATCAATCGGTCTTCCTGCCGGACTTTCCGGAAACGGTATCCACGTTCATGGAATGAAGCTTCAGGTAAAACGGTTTCAGATCCCCGGGAAGGCAATCTTTCCACAGGTCGCCGGTCAGTTCGAACAGAGTCGGCACCACGAAAAGCACAGAACCTATCACGCGGCCGGCGGCAAGGGTTACCTCCACTTCCTGTGCGGGGGTGACCGTTTCATAGCCTTTCTTCGTCACGCTGATGCTGTGGGTGCCTTTTTCCAGGTGCCTCACGCGTAACGCGGCGGGAGTGCGTTTCCCGGTTGGTTTGCCGTCTATCAGGACGTCAGCTCCGGGCGGATATGACTCCACTGTCTTAAACGTACCGCAGCCGGTAATGATGAGGCATAAAGTCACTGCGAGAATCTTCATTTTTCTTTCCTTCCGTTATCGTCGGATATTTCATCCGGGTCTTTTCCCGAAAAGTCTTCGCATACGTCGGTAGCCTTTACTGTCTTCTCATGCAGTCCACACCGCTGGGTGAACGGGTTAACTGTGTAGTGAACGCAATGCCGGCAGTTCTTGGTGTCCTCCTCGCTGAATATATCCGCCCAGGGCGAGAGATCCCCCTTGCCGAAGATGCGCGGTTTACCCGCTTCCTTACGAGGAAGTTCATCCGCTGAGGCGTACTGAAAGCCGCATGAAACGCATACAAATTGTTCGCCTGTCCTGCGGAAGTTTTCGTACACGGGCACGGATTTGGCGAAGGTCTCCTCGCCGCACGCGGAGCAGGCTATTCGCAGTGTTTCGGGTTTTGACATCATGTTTCAGAGCCGCCTGACGAATAACGGCAACGTAACGCAGGACAGGAAAGCGTACAAGCCGGAATTCTGTCCAAAGAATGTATTGCGCCCGGACCATGGGTTAGAGTAGTATTAGATAAGCATCAACTCGCGAGTTGAGGAGGTTTTTCATGGCCACAGGAAGAATGATTGCCGCGGCCGTTCTGGGAATTACGGCTGTATTCTGCGCGGGGCTGTTTTCCGGTTGCGAAGGCGACAGGGATGTCGTAGAACCGCTGTCGGAAAACCTCAGAATCAGTCCCACCGAGGCCACCGTGGGTTCGTCTCCTCCCGAGTCGGTCCTGTTTACTGCTTCGGGCGGCACTTCCCCTTATACCTGGGGCATAAGCGATTCAACTATCGGTGACATAAGCACCAGCGAAAACAACACCATATATGCCAGTACTGAGGGCGAAACCGGGGTTAACGTGATCACCGTTACGGACAGCGAACTGAACGCGGTGAGCGCGACGATCACTCAGCAGTAAACGGGACCCCGGGGTTTATCATTCTCTTAAAAGAACAGCGCGAATCCGGCGCACCCCGGCGCTGGAAGATTCTTCCTTCTTGATTTTGAAATGCCCGAGTTCCCCGGTGTTGTTTACATGAGGGCCGCCGCAGACTTCCTTTGAAAAATCTCCTATGGAGTACACCTTGACCTGTTCGCCGTATTTGCCGCTGAACAGCGCCACTGCCCCTTCTTTCCCGGCTTCCTCAAGGGACTTTGTTTCCATTACCACGGGCAGGCCGCGGCGGATTACGTCATTTACGATATCCTCGGTTTTCCGGATTTCGTCGGGTGCCATCTTTGCGGGATGGGAAAAGTCAAAACGCAGTCTCTCAGGAGTAATATTGGATCCCTTCTGTTTGACGTGATCGCCAAGGACCTTCCTGAGGGCCTGCTGAAGGAGATGCGTGGCGGTGTGCAGTTTTGTTGTTTCTCCGGAAGCGTCGGCCAGGCCGCCCTTGAAAGCTTTCTCGGATCCCTGTTTTGACACGGCCTTGTGTTTCTCGAAGGCTTTTTGAAAACCTTCCTTATCAACGTTCATTCCTTCTTCGCGGCAGATTTCTTCCGTGAATTCCAGCGGGAAACCCGATGTGTCGTACAGTCTGAAAGCAACGCGGCCGGAAAGCGTAGTCTGCCCGTGTTCTTTCATTCTGTCCAGGACCTTGTTGAGTTCCGCCATGCCCCGATCCAGAGTATTTTCGAATTTCTCTTCTTCGGTTTTCAACTCTTCGATTATGCGTAGCGCATTGTCTTCGAGTTCGGTGTAAACGTGCCGGTAATTGGCGATGACCGCTTTAGCCAGAGATTCCGAAAAACCGGGTTTCAGGCCTATGTTCTTGGCATGCCGTACCGCGCCGCGAATGAGCCTTCTCAGCACGTAGCCCTGCCCCAGGTTGCCGGGGGTGATTCCCTGTTGGTCGCCGAGAATAAACGTTGCGCTTCTGATGTGGTCGGCGATAACCCTGAATGAAAGGCTTGTTTGCGGATTCTCGTTCATTTTTCTGCCGGAGCCGTCGGAAACGGCCTCTATAACGGGGCTGAAAAGGCCGGTATCAAATACGCTGGGCTTGTTCTGAAGCATTGCCGCCGTCCGCTCCAGCCCCATGCCGGTATCCACGTTATGCTGTTTGAGAGAGGAAAAACTGCCGTCGGCTTTCTTGTTGTACTGCATGAAAACGTCATTCCATATTTCAAAATACTTCCCGCATGAACAACCCGGCCTGCAGTCGGGCGAACATTCCGGTTTTCCGGTATCGATAAACATTTCCGTATCCGGTCCGCAGGGCCCCTGCCCCCCCGGGATGCCCCACCAGTTGTCGGATTCCGGAAGGGCAAAAATCCTTTCTGCGGAGACCCCGCATTGTTTCCAGGTTCCGGCCGATTCCTCGTCGGGCGGCACGGTGTCGTTGCCGGCGAACACGCTGATGAACAGGCTTTCCGGCGCGAAACCCAGGTACTGTTTCGAGGTGAGGAATTCAAAAGACCATGCTATGGCCTCTTCCTTGAAATAATCACCAAGGGACCAGTTTCCGAGCATTTCGAAAAAAGTCAGATGATGAGTATCGCCCACCGATTCTATGTCGCCCGTACGGATGCACTTCTGGCAATCGCAGAGCCTTTTGCCGGCGGGATGCGGTTCACCGAGCAGGTAGGGCACAAGCGGATGCATGCCCGCGGTCGTGAACAGGACGGAGGGATCGTTTTCCGGTATAAGGGAACTGCCGGAAATAACGGCGTGTCCCTTGTCCGCGAAAAACCCCAGATACATTTCTCTCAATTCGTCGGCTGTCATAATCGCTCACCGGCGCGGTTTTCAGGAAGCGGCAATTTTCTCCTTTACCGCCGCGGCGATTTTCCCGGCAAGTTCGCCGTCTTTTTCGAGCAGGGCGCGGGCGCTTTCATGGCCCTGTCCGAGCTGTTCGTCCTGGAAGGAGAGCCAGGAACCGCGCTTGGAAACCACGCCTTCCTTTATGGCCGAATCCAGAATAGATCCTTCCCACGAGATGCCCCTGGCGTAGAGAATATCAAACTCGGCTTCCGCGAAGGGAGGTGCGACCTTGTTCTTAACGACTTTTACGCGGGTCCGGTTCCCCGTGACGCGTCCGGATGCATCCTTTATTGCGCCGATTCTACGGATATTCATGCGAACGGACGCGTAAAATTTGAGAGCCCTGCCGCCGGGCGTTGTTTCCGGATTGCCGAACATGACGCCGATTTTTTCCCGTATCTGATTGGTGAAAATGCAGGTTGTTTTCGAAGAGGATACGCCTCCGGTCAGTTTACGCATCGCCTGCGACATAAGCCTGGCCTGAAGACCCACGTGTGAATCCCCCATCTCGCCCTCGATTTCGGCGCGCGGGGTAAGAGCCGCCACGGAGTCTATCACTATTACATCCAGAGAGTTGCTTCTCACCAGCGTGTCCGTAATGGTCAAAGCCTCTTCGCCGGAAGCCGGCTGTGAAACGAGGAGATCATCCAGTCCCACGCCGATCCTTTGCGCGTAAGAGGGGTCAAGCGCGTGTTCGGCGTCCACAAAAGCCGCCAGACCGCCCGCTTTCTGAGCGTTGGCGATAATATGGAGCGCCAGAGTGGTCTTGCCTGAAGCTTCAGGACCGTAAATTTCAATCATTCTGCCGCGCGGTACTCCTCCTATGCCGAGGGCCAGGTCGAGGGAGAAAGAGCCCGTGGAAATGAAGGGTACTTCCTTCGCTACTTCCGTGTCGCCCATCCGCATAATGGCGCCTTCTCCGAACTGTTTGCGGATCTGATCCAGAATGGCGTCCAGGCCGGTATTGCTTTCATTGTCCTTTTTCTTTTTAACCATGTCCTGCTCCTTGTTTCATATTACAAAGCCCGCGCTTCCCTTTTTAAAAGATATTCATGCAGTATTTCAAGCGCCGAAGACGCGGCGGATTCCCGGACCGCCGCGCGGTCTCCTTCAAACATCCGTCTGGCCACAGTTTCCCCTTCATGGAACGCCAGGGCCGTGAAAACAAGACCCACCGGTTTCACCGGCGTACCTCCGCCCGGGCCCGCGATTCCCGTGACACTGAGCCCCAGGGCCGATTTCATAAGCTTCCGAACACCGCGCGCCATCTGCGCGGCCGTCGGGGCGCTGACGGCCCCTACGCGGTCTATAATCTCCGGATCCACGCCCAGATAATCGGTTTTGATCCGGTTGAGATAGGCCGTAACGCCCCCGCAGAACCACCTGGAACTTCCGGGAACTGACGTGAGGCGCCAGCCGATAAGGCCGCCTGTGCACGACTCTGCGACCGCCAGTGTCATTTCCTGCTGTGTCATCAGCCGGGCGATCTGTCTTTCCGGATGTCCGGCGGGCATCAGCCTTGTCCTCCGTAACCTGCCGGATGCTCGCGCGCCCAGTCCCATGCCGTCCGGATAATCTCTTCCAGGCCTGACTTTTCGGGCTCCCAGTTGAACGCCTTTCGGGCCTTGTCGGGAGCGGCAACGAGTTCGGGCGGATCGCCGGGGCGCCTCTCGCGAGTTTCAGAAGGTATAGAGCGGCCCGTGACCCGTCGCGCAGTGTTGATGACTTCCAGGACCGAGTGGCCTTTACCGCATCCCAGATTAAACGCGCCGGATGCATCTGATTCAAGCGCGAGAATATGCGCTCTGGCCAGATCGACGATATGAATAAAATCTCTCACGCACGTGCCGTCGGGTGTGTCGTAATCCTTCCCGAAGACCGAGGCCTTTTCGCTGAGACCCAGGGCAACTCTCAGAACCAGGGGAATAAGATGCGTTTCCGGGTCGTGGTCTTCTCCGAATTTGTCTGTGGCGCC
Organism: Kiritimatiellia bacterium; assembly: GCA_046483125.1. GTDB lineage: Bacteria > Verrucomicrobiota > Kiritimatiellia > UBA8416 > JAWODU01 > JAWODU01. The sequence goes on along the minus strand of JAWODU010000078.1, from coordinate 45,728 downwards.
GCACGCGTTAAAATATCTCAGAAACACCGCTTTCAGCCCCCTGAGGCTGGCTTGCCACCGGAGTATGTTTTCGAACATCAATTTCGATTCACCGTAAGGATTCACGGGCTTCCGGGGCATTTGTTCGGTTATGGGAACGGCAGGCGGGTGCCCGTAAACGGCGCAGGTTGAAGAGAAAACAATTTTCTCCACGTCAAACTTGAGCATTGCGTCGGCCAGGTTCACGCCGCCGCAGACGTTGTTCCTGAAGTAAAGCCCCGGATTTTCCATGGACTCTCCGACAAGTGCGTACGCGGCAAAGTGTATTACGGCGTCCGGCCGGACGTCGGACACCGCGGAATTTACGGCGTCCGGATCGCGAAGATCTCCCTTGATGAACCGCGCCCTCTTGTCCACGGCTTCGCGGTGGCCCTTTTCAAGATTATCAAAGACTACGGTTTCGTAATGCCGGTCGAGCAGAAGTTCGGTGGTCACGCTCCCTATGTAGCCGGCTCCGCCGGTAACCAGAATTTTCATCTTCGATTAATCTCCCGGTAATTGCCGCGGTTAATCACTCCTGTTTTTCTCTGCGCAGTTTCTCAACTTCGGCTTCAAGCTGGGCGACTTTTTCCTTCAGCTTCGGCAGTCTGGCCATGTGGGCGTGCATTCTGCCCGCCTTGCCGCGTTCCATCGCGGGAAAGCCGAGCACGCAGGTTCCAGGCGGAACGTCTTTCGTTGCTCCGGATTTCGCCGCCACCACGGCGTTGTCGCCTATCCTGATGTGGCCCGAAACACCCGCCTGTCCCCCGATCTGCACGCCGCGTCCGACTTCGGAACTGCCGGCGATACCCGCCAGGGCGGCTATCGCGGTGTTATCGCCTATTCTGACATTGTGGGCTATCTGGACCAGGTTGTCGATTTTGACGCCGTTTCCGATTACCGTCTTTCCGAACCTGGCTCGGTCAATGGTGGAGTTCGCGCCTATTTCAACGTCGTCGCCGATTTCCACGATTCCGGTCTGCGGTATCTTATTCCATTTTCCTTCCTCGCGGTAGTAACCGAAACCGTCACTGCCTATAACCGCGCCCATGTGCACTATGACGCGTGAACCGAGCTTGCTGTGTTCCCTGATATTCACACCCGGGTAAACGCGGCAATCTTCACCGATAACGGTTTCGCGGCCGATGAAACACCGGGCCGAGATCACGGTGCGTTTTTCAATTCTCACGCCGCTTTCGATTACGCATCCGGGACCGATGGAAACTCCTTCTCCAAAAACGGCGTCGTCCGCAACAACCGCGGTTTCATGCACGCCCGGGACAACATCGGGCTCTTCCGGTCCCAGAAGGGCCGCGGCTGCGGCAAAGGCTTTATCGGGGTTCTTTACCTTGATGGCCGTACACGGAAAGTTTTCCTTCCGGTCGCCGCTTACGATTATAGCCGAAGCCCGCGTGGACGCCGCGTCCGAAACATACCTGGGATTCGACAGAAAAGTGAGGTCGCCTTCTCCGGCTTCGGCAATTGAGGCCACGGCCGTCAGTTCAACACCGCCGTTCCCCTCTACCGCGCCGCCGACCTTCCGGGCTAATTCCCCGGCAGTCAGGATCCGCTTACTGTTCTTCACTCTTCTGTTCCTTTTCGATCAGTCCGGTAATTTCCCCCGTGATGTCCGATCCCTCGGGGAAATAGAGGACGGTTTCCACGCCGTTAAGCGCCATTGCCGACGAATCCAGAACCAGCTCGATATCGTGCTCCGAGGCGTATTTTTCCACGATTGCGTCTATCTTTTCCACTACTCTTTTGTGCATTCTTGTTTTGAGGTCGCTGAGCTGTTCCTGTCTCTGCGCGACCTGCCTCCGGGCTTTCTGTTCGGCCTGGCCGAGATCCATGAGCTTTTCTCTGGCACGGCCCTGTTTTTCGTTCCGTACTTCGGCGCTCAGGGCTGTGTTGGATGCCGCCTCGCGCAGGGAATCGAATTCATCCTTGAGCTTTTCAAGCTCGGCGACAAGCTGGTCCTGTTCGAGCTCGAATTCGTTTTTTTTCTCTTCCAGAAGGCGCCGGCCGGACCCGGTGTCGGGATGCGCCTCTATTACCCGGGACATGTCCACCACCGCAAATTTTATTTCGTTTTGCCCCGCGGGTAAAGCGGCAACAGCCATAAAGAATATTAAAGCGCTAAAACAGCTTTTAGGCATTATCGGGACTCCCTTCGGTTTTTCAGTTAATATTTTTTTCGCGAACACTGCGTTTCACTACTCGTACGTCAGCCAGAATACCCACGGTTCTTCGTCGGTCAGTTCACTGTCCTTGTTTATCACCCATGCGCGGTCTATGCGAACGGGAAAATGCGGAATATCAAACCGTAATCCCAAACCCCAGCTTGAAGCCATTTCATCCGGGTTGAGATCGTACGGCTCCGGCCACACATTACCCGTGTCGTAAAATCCCGCCAGGCGGATGCCCGGCACCAGAGGCACGGCGTATTCGGCGCTGGCGAGCGCCAGGCTCCTGCCGCCGTAGGGCCGGTACCTGCCGGTTGAATCGGCGGGGATTACCTTGGGCCCGACGTCCCGGTATTCGAACCCGCGCAGAGTTCTTCCACCTCCTATGAAGAGGCGTTCGGAATAAGGTACTTCAACGGTATCGCCGTATTCCTCCACCATTTCGTATTTCGCTTCCAGTTTCAGGACGTGCCCGTACCACAGGGGTAGGTAGCGAACACCGCTCAGCCCCAGGCCGTAAATGTCGGTGTCAGACCCGAGTATCCCGTCCGACACATGGACGAACAGGGAAATTTTTCCGCCGTCGGAAGGAAATATCGTGCTGTTACGGGTATCGTGGTTAAAAGACAGATCGACGGAACTTCTGCGGGATTTGCCTTCATGGAAATATGCCGTGGCGCCTTCCCTGTAAATACTGTCGCTGTCCTCACCGGGCAACTTCGCGAAAACGTAACGGTTCGTGTCGTCTATACCGCTGATTCTTTCCAGCGTATATCCGAGGGTCGATCTGAGATTACCGAACAGTGCGGCTCCCAGCGACAGCCCGCCTCCCCGGCGTTCAACGTCGTAATAGTCGTAGTCGACATCGCTGTTATACAGATTCAAAGTGGAAGAGAGCCTGCGATCAAACAGCCATGGCTCTTTGAAACTGAATTCATACAGCTTCTGCCTGGAACCGTACTGCGCGCGCAGTCGTATTTTCTGTCCCGCGCCGGTAAAATACGGATAGCCGGTCAGATCAAAGTTGCCCTGGGAAATTTCAACGTAACCGGACATGTTGTTTTCACTGGAGTAACCGAATCCCATCATGAAATTTCCGGTAGGTTTTTCTTCGACTTCAAAAACAACGTCTTTACGGTCCTTCCATCCGGTTTCCCCGGGGTAGCTTCGCACCCAGTCGAAGTAACCGATATTGGATATAACTCTTTCATTCCGGCGTATTTCCACTTGGTCGTATATTTCGCCGGGATAAACGGTCAGCTCGCGCCGGATCACCTTGTCGCGCGTACGTCGGTTGCCGCGTATTACCACGTCCGAAATCCTGGTCAATACTCCTTCGGTCACGGCAAAAACCACGTTTACCCTTCCGGTTTCCCTGTCCGGGTTTACCCTGGCTCTTACCGAGGTCCCGAGATAGCCGCGTCTTCCGTAATAGTCTTCCAGCAGGCGCGCGGACCGTCGGATATCGTTCACGGACGCGGCATCCCCGGGCGAAAGTCTTACGGTCTCGAGAAGTTCCCTGTCGGGAAACAGCTCATTTCCTTTCATGCGGAATCCGCCTATGGAATAAAACGTACCTTCATTAATTCGGTAGGTTATCTCCAGGTCTCCGTGTTCAGCGATGTTCGGGGGCATTAAATCCACCTCGACATCGAGGTAGCCTCTGTCGCGGTACTCGGCCAGGACCGCGGTCCTGCCTCTCGCGAGGCGGGCGGGATCATATTCCCGCCTGGCGCACCAGCCGGCGGGTTTCCACCACGGCAGGCGCCCCACGGCGGTCTCCAGTGTGCCGGAGAATATACTGGTGTTTCCCTCGAAGCGGACGGCAATAACATTTGCTCTCCGGCCTTCTTGAATATTCAATGTCGCGTTGGCCAGGCCCTCGCCTTTGTCCAGGGGCTTTATTTCCCACGTTGCGCTTACTTCCGGATAGTATTGCTCGCGGTATTTTTCGGCTACCTTTCTAAAGCGCGTGCCGAGAACACGTTCGTCCACGGGGTCACCGGCTTCCAGTTCGAGAATATCCAGGACCTCATCCTCTTCGAGATGATCCGCCCCGTTGATCTCCGGGGGCGAGACGAGCCGAAGCCGGGGATACACCTCGTATAGGAGGTCCGCTCTCCCGGCGGATTCTTCTTTTTTGACCGTAACGTTTGAAAAAAGGCCGGTATCCAGAAGCGCCTTTATATCCCGGGAAACAAGATTCGTGTCCAGCCGGATATCCGGCCTGGATCGAATATGCGCAAGCACAAACGTTTCGTCGACCCGGCCTTTCCCGAGAGTCTTTACACGGATATTCCCGATAACGGCGTTACCGGACTGAGCGGACAAGCCGGAGGCGATAAAGAACAGAACAAGCGCCATTATCGGAATAAACTGCTTCATTCGGGAACCTCATCCGTTTCCTCCCTGGCGTCTTCTTCAAATTCGTCGATTTGATCCACCCCTCGAGCCCGGTCCTCGAACCTTGTGAATTCCTCCTGGAAGTCGAGCTCGACGACGCCGGTAGGGCCGTTACGCTGTTTAACTACTTCCACAATAGCAAGCCGGCGATCCTGGGAATCGTCGTCCTCTTCGTATTTACACGGGCGGCGCAGCATGCATACCACGTCGGCATCCTGTTCGATGGCCCCCGAGTCGCGGAGATCCGACAATTTCGGTTTGCCCAGTTTGTCGCGCTGTTCAGGAGCGCGGCTCAACTGGCTGACTACCAGCACCGGCAACTGCAGTTCCTTTGCCATGGATTTAAGATGGCCCGATATGGCGGCGGTCTCAATCTGGCGCCCCTGCCTGGCGTATTCCTTTGAATGAAGCAGCTGCAGGTAATCCACGATCACGAGCTGTATATCGTGCTTCTTCTTCATGCGCCGCGCACGCGCGCGAAGCTCCGTGATATCCAGCCCGCCGGTGTCGTCTAGGAACAGCGAAGCTTTGCCCAGTACGGAGGCGGCCTGGGTCAGATTGCCGTGGTCCGTGGTGGCCGAGAGGTACCCGCCGGCAAGTTTAAAGCCGGGCACCCTGGCGTGCGAACAGAGCATGCGCAGGGTGAGGGCCTCGTGCGCCATTTCCAGACTGAAAATTCCGACGGGTCTCGCGTTCCGCTCGGGATCCCTGTCGCCCAAGGCCACATGTTCGGCGATGTTCATTGCCAGGGCCGTTTTCCCCATGGACGGACGGGCGGCAAGTACTATCATTTCACCCTTTCTGAGGCCCTGGAGGACCTTGTCCAGGTTGGAAAACCCCGTTGCAATTCCGCTGAGCCCTCTGCGGCTTACGAGAATGTGCTCGATGTGTTCCATGGTCTGCTTAACGGCCGAAGACCAGGGGATCACATTGCCGTGCTGGCGTTCCGCGATGTCCATGAAAGACTGTTCAACTTTGCCCAGTACCAGGTCGGCGCTTTCGGCTGACTGGTAACACTCGCGTTCGGAATCCCTGGCGCAGTCGATAATGGATCGCAGAATGTGTTTCTGTCTTACGATGTCTATGTAATACTCGGCATGCGCGGCCGTGGGGGTGGAATCAATAAGCCTTTCCAGAAAAACCGCGCCTCCCATGGAATCAAGCCTGCCGGCGCCCTTGAGCTTTTCGGTGAGGGTAAGAAGATCTATTACCTCTCCCTTCGAAGACATAGCCGTCATTACTTCGAAAATGATTCTATGGGCCGGAACGTAGAACGATTCGGAAGCCAGCTGGCGTTCGAGACAGAGATCCATAACGCCGGCCGCGTTCAGAAGTATGGACCCCAGGACGCCGCGTTCGGCCTCTTCACTGTACGGGGGAATCCTGTCCGCTGCGGTTGTGGGTGAAGGAGTGACCGCCGTTGTCATAGAAACTTATCATTCCTCGACAACCCAGGCTCTGACAGTTGCCTCAACTTCAGGGTGAAGCTTTACCCTTACGTCGTATACGCCGAGTTCCTTGATGGGGTCGTCTAGTATCAATTGTGACTTATCCAGCTCTATTCCCTGCTGTTTCAAGCCGTCGCTAATATCCTGGGCCGAGACCGATCCGAACAATTTTTCGTCTTCGGTAACCTTTACCGCAATGGTAAGGGAAACGTTTTCAAGGGCGTCCGCCTTTTTCTGTGCTTCCTCGAGGCGTTCTTTCCAGAGTTTTTCGCGTTCTTCTCTCATCTTTTCCAATTTTCTTCTGGTTGCGTCCGTAACCGGGGCGGCGAGTTTTTTGGCAAACAGATAATTGCGGGCATAACCGTCAGCCACCGTAACTACATCGCCTTCATCGCCCAGATGAGGCACTGATTTCATGAGGAAAACTTCAGTCGACATTATAAATACTCCGAATGTTTTTCCGCGGGAGTCTCATTTATTCAGGACAGCAATCCCATCACACGGGCGCGTCCGACGGCCCTCTTGATCTGTCTCTGCTGTTTGGCGTTAGCCCCCGTGAACCGCGCGGGAAGTATTTTGCCGTGTTCCGTAACGAATTTGTCCAGTAGTTCCTGGTCGTAAGGATCAATTTTCGGCCCCACGCCGCGCAGTCGCTTTTTCCCGGCACTTTTTGCCGAATCCCTGCGATAATCTCTTGTCTTTGAAGAACGTCTTGATGTCTTTCTTTTTTCCATTATTACTTCACCTCACCTGCGTTAAAAGGGAAGATTTTCGTCATCGGCGCTTGCGTCATCGGATTCTTCACCGGCCGTCGGGCGGGCCTCGTCGGGAGGGCCTTCCTGAACAGGGGCGCCTTCCGCCGACGGCTGTGATTGCCTGCCCGAGCTGAGGAATTGTATTCGTGAAGCGACTACGCGGAGGCGGTTGAATTTCTGACCGTCTTTTTCCCACTCGTCGTACTGCAGACGCCCTTCCACCAGTACCGGGGAGCCTTTCCTGAGGTATTCTCCCGAGGTCTCGGCCTGCCTTCCCCATGCCACGACGGACACAAAACAGGTGTCTTCCCGCTGTTCGCCGCCTGAGGTTTTGAACCGCCGGTTTACAGCCATACTTATGTCCCCTACCGCCGTGCCCGAGGGCGTGTAACGCAGCACCGGGTCTCTGGTCAGATTTCCCATGAGAAAAACTCTATTCAGATCCGCCATCTTCTGCTCCTTTCTTACTGCCTGAGCCGGCGCCGGCTGATTTGTCTTCGCGCAATATCTGAGTCCTGAAGATTTTTTCGTTCAGCCCCAGTCTCTTCCTGAAAGAAGATATATTGTCCGCGGGCATCTGGAACCTCAGTCTTACGTATTGCCCGGCTTCCTTTTTCTTAAGACGCCTGGCAAAGATCTTTTTGCCGAGCGGTTTTGCGTTAAGCATTTTGCCCCCGAAACGGCCTATTTCGGTTTGCACTTCGTTTACGGCATTTTCCAGAGCATCGTCCTTTAACGAAGCCGGAAAAATAAACATGGAATCGTAAGTATTCATTTTTCCCCGTTGTACCTGTTCATGGCCGCCTCAATGCCGTCCGAGATTATGCACAACACGGCGTCGGCCGCCATCTTAATTGTCTGTTCCGTTATCTTTCTTTCTTTTTCGGAAAGGGGGCCCAGCACATGGCTGGTGAGATCCCTGTCACTGCTCCGTCCTATTCCGATCCGCACTCGCGGAAACGCGGAAGTTCCGACGTTCTCAATTATGGAGGAGAGACCCTTATGGCCGCCGCTCCCGCCGGACGGGCGTATTCTAAGCCTTCCCGGTTCGAGGTCCGCGTCGTCTACCGCCACAATCATATTTTCAGGGTCCGTGTTTCCGCTTTTCAAAACCCGTCCGGCGCAGAGCCCCGATCTGTTCATGTAGGTTTCGGGCTTGACCAGCCACAGCTCCTGCGATTGCCGTACCGTCTTGCCTATCCGGGCTTTAAAACGGATGCTTTTACGAAGCTTACAGGCGAGCACGCGGGCAAGCTCGTCGATTACGCTGTAACCGGCGTTATGCGGCGTTCGGACGTACCGTCTGCCGGGATTACCCAGACCCAGAACAAGTTTCACATTTCCCCGGGGGCGCCTCATTTCCGTTTAAACCGGACTCGTGCTTTCCTGTTGCATCGGTGAAATCACTCCCCTTGATTTTCCTCCTTTGTTTCCTCGGTTTCCTTCTTCTCCCTTTCTTCGCCCTCTTCTCCGGCAGCTTCGCCCTCTTCAGGCGGTTTCTCTTCTTCCTCTTCTTCGGCGGCCGGATGAGAAACCCTGGCTACCGCCACTTCCGGTTCGGTCAAAACAGTAATGGAAGGGCCGAGATCGATGTCACTCACGTATAGAGTCTCTCCCAGTTTGAGGCCGGAAACGTCGAGTTCGGCTGTTTCTCTGAGATCGTCGGGAAGACATTCAATCTCCACTTCCCGAAGCAGGTGTTCCAGAATTCCGCCTTCTTCGGTGACTCCCACGGGTTCGCCCAGCAGAGAGACGGGTATATCTACCCGCATCTTTTCAGTCATGGATATTTCCATGAAATCCATGTGCAGTACTTCATCGGTTACGGGATCGTGCTGAACTTCCTTAATGAACGCCTTTTTTGCCTTCTGGCTGCCGATCCGGACATCCAGCACCATGCTTTCGCTTCTGTGATGCTGGAGCAGGAGATTGAAATCGTGCGCCGACACCTGGATTGGGTGACTTCCGCCGTCACTGCTGTTCACTATCCCGGGAAGCCATCCTTCACGCCGGAGCTGTTTGCAGGCGGAGGTGCCCGATACTTCACGCTTTTTCAGAGAGAGATTTTTTTCTTCAGCCATTTCCCTTCACCGCCTTTACGGTCCGAACAGAGACGTTACGGACCTGTCTTCATGTATTCGAAGAATTGCTTCACCGAGTAAATCAGCTACCGAAAGCACGGAAACCGGAAAATCTTCCGTGTCCGTTACCGGTACGGTATCTGTTACCACCAGTTCCTCTATGGGCGACTCTTTAAGCCGCCTGATTCCCTCAAGAGTGACGGTGCCGTGGCTTACCGCCGCATATATATCAAGAGCTCCGCGCTCCTTCAGTATTTCAGCCGCCGAGCACAGGGTACCGGCGGTCGTCGTCATGTCGTCAACCATTACGGCGCTGTGGCCCTTGACGTCACCAACCAGCGTAAGCGTTTCCACTTCCGAGGCGTTGCGCCTTTCCTTGGCCACAACGGCAAGACCGCACCCGAGCATCTGCGAATACGCGTGCGCCGCTTTCAGGCCCCCTATGTCCGGTGAAACTATGACCGTTTTTTTCAGTCCCTTGTTCTTAAGGTATTTAACAATGACCCGGGAAGCATAGAGATGGTCCACGGGAATGTCAAAAAAACCCTGTATCTGCTGGGCGTGGAGATCAATAGTAAGAATTCTGTCGGCGCCGGCGGCGACCAGCAGATTGGCGACGAGTTTGGCCGTTATGGGAACCCGGGGCTGATCCTTGCGGTCCTGGCGGGCGTAACCGTAAAACGGCAGGACCGCGGTTATGCGCGAAGGGGAGGCCCGGCGCATGGCGTCCATCATTATGAGCAGTTCCATGAGATTTTCATTGGGAGGCGTGCAGATCGACTGAACGGCAAAAACATCCCGTCCCCTTATATTGTCGCGGATTTTGACGCTTATTTCCCCTCCCGGGAAGCGGCCGATGTCGATTGCGCCCAGGTCGGTTTTCAGGTAGGCCGCTATGCGTTCGGCCAGCGGCCTGTTCGCGTTTCCCGTAAATATCTTCATCAAAGCATATTCCCTTCCGTTTCCGGATTTTTGACCGCCGGGCGGCGATGGCTGCCCGATCAGGATTCGAACCTGAACTCAGGCCTCCAAAGGGCCGTGTGCTACCGTTACACCATCGGGCAGAACCTTGACAACTCTACTCCACAAAGGGAAGTCCGGAATCCCCTCAACGCGGTTCCTCAGCCTTTTCGCACTTTCCCCGGAACCTGCCAGACCGAAGACCGACGCGCCGCTGCCCGACAGTAAACAACCCGGGGCACCGGCGCTCATAAGTCCTTCCCGGATCATTTCTATCAGGGGATATTTCCTGAAAACCGTCTGCTCCAGACCATTAAACAGACTGCGTCCGGCTGATTCCAGGTCACCTGTCTCCAATGCTGAAAGCATACTATTAATGGGTTGGTGTTCAGAAGTCAAGCGTGTGTCCCGGCGGTTGTAGATATCGGCGGTGGATACCGGAAAATGGGGGTTCACAAGTACAATACGCCACCTGGAAAAAACGCGCCGAGCCGCTTTCACGGGGCACAGAATTTCTCCCCTCCCTTCCGTCCGCAGAATGCCGCCCTTCAGGAAGACCGGCACATCACTGCCGATTTCCGAACCCAGCCTTACCAGTTCGGCGTCATCAAGTCCGGTGTCCCACAGCGTGTTCAGGGCTTTAAGCACCGCGGCGGCGTCCGAACTGCCTCCGCCCAGCCCTCCCCCCGCGGGTATGGCCTTTTTCAGCCTGATACGTGCGCCTTTTGCGCACCCGGTGTGCTCCTTGAGACCGACGGCGGCGCGGGTGGCGAGGTTCCGGGGAGAAGACGGCAGGCGGCCGAAAATATCTTTGCCCTCCATACTGACCGTGTCGGTGTGTATTTCTCCGTCCGTCGCTTCTATTTCCAGCGTGTCGAACAGTGAAACGGGCGCGACTATGCTTTTTATGTCGTGGTAGCCGTCCGGACGTCTTTTCAGAACGTCCAGGAAGAGGTTTACCTTGGCCGGCGCCTTTACCAGAAGGCGCGAGGACTGCCCGGCGGGAAACGTCATTTTCTACTCCGACTGTGCTTTCGCAGGTTTACGGCACCGGCCCAAGCGGAAAACGCAGCAGTTCTGCCGCCTCGCGCATCCGCGAGTCATTTGTCCATAGCGGGAATCCGTCAATTTCCTCGCAAGAAGCCAGATGGATGGCGTCCAATGACCGAATCCCTGCAACCGGATGGCAACGTTCAAGAATCAGTTGAGACCGCTTCAGCACTGATTCACCTACAGGCAGGCAACGAAGCATTCCTTCCGACAAGCAGTGTTCTATGCGTCTCCACGCGGCGCGCCGCGTTCGGGCTTCAATTGCTTTTTCGCGTTCCTTGCGGCAAAGAGCAGAGTAACATTCGCACATCGCCAGTGCCGATGTCCAAAGTCCGGCCTGACCGTCCAGACGTTCGGCGTAGAACATACTGTCCGGCTCCCTGACAAACAATTTCACAAAGATTGCACTGTCAAGGTACATGCTTTCAGTCCCGACCGTTACGATCTTCGCGGACTATTTGTTCTGACGAGTTCTGCCTCCTGGCCACTCGCATATTGCGCAGCCATTTCCAGTCCACCGCCAGAGCATTCCCGCGGCGCTCGGCTTTGCACAGCCGCGCCTGTTCGCGGCCATGTGATGTAATTGTAATTTCCTCGCCTCGCGCCGCTCGCCGCACAAGCTCGGAAAAGCGATTCTTTCCGTCTCGAACCGTCACAGTTGTTGTCAAAGCATTCATGGCGTACTCCAGCGTATTCGATCCAATCATCAATGGCGCAATTGTTATATACGCCAAATGAAGCCACATGCAGCCTCAAATGTCAAACGGGAATGGAAGTGTTTCCGAATCTCGATTCTTCTCCGGCAGAAATGACAAAAACGGCATCCTCGCGAATCGTCTGAAGCTCAAAACGGCATTTTTGCCTGTTTCATCATTTAATTCCGGTGGTCGATCATTTTGTTGAGAGACCGCATAAATCCCTGCACCAACCCCCACTACAGACACCAGCGCGATCGTACACACCAACCACTTCACGCTACGCTTCTGGCGGCCGGACACACCACACCGCGGACAGCGATCCTTCGAATTGCTGAACTTCTTTCCGCACTGTCTACACTTGATCCGAGCCATACCTTACCCGATTACATTGCAACGCAACTCAACTTGCTTTCTTCTCCGTCACGATCACCAACGGAATAATCAACGTCCACACGACCAGAATACAGGACGCTATCTGCGGCTGATACCAACCGGCCATCTTGAACGCCCCGCCGATCGCATAGACCCGCACAGGAAATAAAAGCGTAGTCAGGAACACCTGCGCCTTTGCCGGGCATTCTCTACCAAGTGATTCTATCTATGCTTTCCACTTGATCGAAATGCTCGTCGTTGCTTGCCACTTCGAGTTGATGCTGGCGCGCCAACGCGGCAATCCAGATGTCGTTTTCCGGGATAGGTTTTGCTTTACGCTTCAATTCATGACGAATTGAAGCGTAATGTCGGGCTGTATTTCTGTCCGGAGAAAGAATAAAGGATTCCTCCTCCAGCCGATCCAGCAGGGGCTCCAGGACTTCTCTTTTTCGTGACGCCATCAAGCCAAAACGATATTCCCCAATGACAATGACGGGCAGATGATGCTTTTCGGAATGTACAAGCAAAGTTTCCAAATCAGGATTTCCGGAAAGCAAATCGGAAACAGCATTGGTATCGAGAATCATTTCCAGTCTTCCGCGTTTATTTTCGAGAACTCCTCGTCAATAACGGACTGAACCTTAGCCACGGAACGTTTCGGAGCTTTCCCGAATACAGCACGCCATCCGGAGTCGCCCTTCCTCTGCGAGCTATCGGCGGCCAGTTTTTCCTTTATGGCATCCATAAAAAAAGCTCTCATGGTTACCCCCTTCAAAGCCGCGCGCGCCTTGATCTGGCGGAAGACAGGATCGGAGATTTCAAGTGTTGTTTTCATACAGGAACCATAATACAATATTTATGGACAGGTCAACACTTTTCTCTCCAGCCCGGCAGGAATCTGGTTCGTCGGCCACAGAAATGACAAAAACGGCATTTAGCCTGACCTATTCATCAACTTTCCAAGTTGACGAATAGGTCACTCTGGCGCAACAGGTTGCGCCAGTGACGTGATGCAAACCGTTTTCACTGTTTGCAAACGTGGCTTACCCCGTTTGTTCGCGTTTCGCGAATAATCCAGGTTAGAGCACGAAAACCGGCACTCAGAAAAAGGCAGGCTCAATCGGTGGGATAGGGCTAATTCGGGCTGATGTTCGAAGACTGGTCCGCGGATTTCCGGATTACTCTGAGGTTCTTCATCGTTACCCTGCCGGGTTTAGGGGAATAAATCAATACCGTCAAGCGCTTGATTGTGGCGCCGGAAGGTATCGGAACTTCATATTTCCAGCCGGATTCTTCCGTTTTAAAGGTTTTTTCCGACATGTCGAAGAAAGCGGTGTTCGCCCCCGGTTTCAGGTAGAAGGGCCGGCTTTCGTAGTACGTGCCCCCGACGTCGAACGCCAGGGCAAGACGCATGCCGCAGGGCAGGTGGTTCCGGGCGTCCAGCGCCAGGCTGTCCCCGGAAATTATTTCGACAGGTTTGTCCAGACCGGTACTGAAAGCGGTTTTTCCGTGTTCTCCGAGCCTGAACCGGATGCCCAGTTCGTCTTTGCCCGCTGTGAACTCTCCGCCGTCTCCCCAGTCTTCAAAAGCCCATCGGCCGGGGCCTTCAAGCGAGTCTATTATGTTTGTTTTCCCGCGCGGCGTTTCATCCGGGCTCTTCGCGCCCTGCCTGAGGGTATCTCCGGCCGCCCGCATGAATTCAGCTTTGGTGTCTTGTGCCGAACTCAGAAAATACAGGGCGAGATTCACGCCCATGCGGACAGCGCCTTCCTGCATTTCAGCTGGAGAAAGATCCGTCAGGGAAGGTTTGAGAGGATGGGTGTCCGGATCGATGTTGAGCCCGTCTCCGTAATCGTTTCTGGTATAAACGACGGCTGCCCGGCCGCCGATTCTTATGCCCTCAATATAATCCAGCCTGTATTTATCGCCGGGCGGAATGGCGTAGCCCATATATCCTTCCCGAAGATTGTACCCCGTAGTGAAACCCTTGAAATCCTCGTCGAGCTTCTCGATAGCGTGATCGGGAAGAACGAGGGAGATTTCTCTGCGGAAGGCAGTATCGAAGCGTTCATCGCCGAAGTGGGTTGAATCATCTGCCCACAAATGGCCTCCTCCTTTGAGATAGGCGCGCAGAGATCGCCTTTCCGCGGGGGTAAACGCAAAATCCCTGTGACCGGTCATATAAATAAAGGGAACTCGCGCACGCGCCGCTTCAGAAAGGTCAACCACCTTGTCGGAAGCTTCAAGGGCCGTACCCGTGCGCTCTTCGACTTGATACGATAGATACATCATTGCCGTTTTACTGCAGCTCCAGTCCCCTCCCGCGTACCGGCCGAGTCCCATGGTAAGTGAGGCCGATTCGGCGCGGGCCCCTTCCTTTTTTATTGAAAAAGCAATTCTGGAAGTTGTTTTTCGCGGCCTTGCCTCCAGCGCGGAAGCCGGTGACGCTTTTTCCGGTGCACTGATCGCCGGTCTTGAAACGGGGGCGCCGCCCGCGGCACTTTCTTCGCGCGAACCGGCGCTTGCTTCAGCGACGGTAACCATGTTTTCCGTTTCCGCCCGTGATTTACCTGTTTGCCTTTTCTGTTCAATTGCCGCGGCCGACGGCAGGTTAGGATTGTCCGGCGAAGGGGCAGACTGCTTGCCGAGAACGGAAATGTCCGGTTTGACGGCGGCCTTGCCGTGAGCGGTTTTCGATTGGAGTCCGGGCACATCAGCGGCAGGGTAAGCGGCCGCTGACAGACCCGGCCCTGCCTGCGGGGCGCTCATTTCCGGGGTGGCGGGAAGTACGGCCCTTCCTCCCGGCTCGACATTTTTTTCTTTCGCGTCGTAACTTCGGGCATCTTCCGCCGCGTGCCTGACCGCCTGAAGAAGGGAATTGATTTCCGGAGCTTCACGCTTTCGGGCAACGTTCCGTTTTCCTCCTTGAAGGCTGACCGTTCGTACGGGGGCCGGGGATATTTCGCCCTTCAGATAGAGCGCGGCTTTGTCGGCCGGCAGTATTTCACCGGGCCTTTCGATTTTCATGCCGGATTCTTTCAGTCCGCGGGCGGCGGGTCTTGCGACAGCGGCTGTTTTCTCTGACGAGCCTTTGGCCGGTCCCGGAACGGCAATGCGGGGAGCAGGCGCGTCATAGCTTTCGCTGAATGAGTCGGGAACAAGCCGGATCGCCCTGGCGGAATGAAAAGAACCGGCAAGGAGACGATCGGTATCGAGTGAAAGCTTCCGCTTCACCGCGCGGTTTCCCGTTTTTGCCGCGCTGAGATGTGAAACAGACACGGCTTCCCGCTCCGGGCCCGGCGGCAGGCGGAGAGTGTCCGCGTTCACAGGCGCTTCCTTTTCCTGGAGCCTGTTTTTTTCGACGGTTTGTTTTCTTCTGAATTCAGGGCTGTCCCGCAGTTGTTTCTGTTCTGCGGGCTTTTTCGGATTTTCAGATTCCGGCATGGACATTGAGGCGGTGATTGCGGCGGCCTCAGAGGCGGGCGCAGAAGCGTCGGAGCTTTGCGCGGCGGGCCTGAAGAGTTTTCGGGAATCGTAAGATTCGGACGGAACCTTTCGATCCAGCGCGGTCGACGTCTCGGTTTCGGTTATCTCTATTTCCTTTCCGGGCGGCGTAATCCTGAACCCGAGAGTATCTTCGACGGCGCGGACCTTCACGGCAATGCCCCTGGGAAGGTCCTCGACTTTCACCGTTCCGGTTTCAAGCAGTGTGTTCATTGTCAGCAGGAAGACCAGAAGATGAGCGGCAGCGCTGGCCGTGAGGTATCTGGCCATCGGGGGTATATGCGCCCTGGCTTTTGTGAGCCATGATATGATCAGTATAAGTACCGCGGCGATGAACCCCATTATCAGGGCCCTGTACAGTATTCCCGCATCGCGGGGACTCTCGGGAGCGGGCGGAAGAGGCAGGGGTTTTTCCGCCGGAGCTTCAGTCTCGCGCGGCGGAGGGGGCCGTGTATCGGCCACCGGAACGGCCGAAGGCTTTTGCGGTGCAGGTTCGGCGCCGAGACGGGCGCATGCCCGGCGTTCAAAGGGAAAACCGGCCTTCGTAGTACCTGTAGCGGTGAATTCGCAGACGTAAGTTCCCGGGTCCTTTACCGCGGAAAGCCTGCCGGCGTATATACCGTCTCCCGCCGCCGTGTCGGCGTGCTTTCCGTCATCGTAGAGAACACGCGAGGCAAAGGTTCCTTCGGCGCCCGCGATGCGGGCGGTTACACGCGCGGATTCAATCGCGGCGCCGTCCGCCATCAGCAGGCAAGCCGCTTCCACGTCTTCGCCTGCGGGTAAGCCCCCGGCGAAGGGATAAGCGAAAAGTTCCAGGTCGCTGGAGGCAGTGACCCGGACTCTGCCGCGCGCCCCCGCGACACGGTGAAGAATCCATTCCCCCGGCGTGGGGGCAAAAAATTCAACGCTGTTCCCGCCGCCCCTGCCCGATACCAGCGCGCGGGACCCGCCTTCGGGGTCCTCAACAACGATTTTCGTTCCCTTTTCGGCGTCTTTCAGTTCGAAAATAACCATTCTAATGGAGTCGTCAATCGGGACAGCGCGATTCGTCGAAGCAGTATTCCAGTCGGTGACCCCGACCCTGTGATGTATGGAAAAGGCTATTTCGCGGAAAATGACCGAAAGTTCTTCAGCCGTTGGAGCGAAAAAGAACTTCCCGCCCGTGTCGGCGGCGATGCGGCGCAGTGTTTCGACATCGGCCTCGCCGGAAAGACCGACCGTGTACACCGGAACGCGCCGCGCGGCGAGAAGCCGGTGAGCCTGTTCGTAACGGCCGGGCTCATCCCGCCCGTCCGAAAGCAGTAAGGCTATTTTTCGTGTATTGCCCGTTTCGTCCAATACACGGCAGGCAAGGGTAACGGCCGGATCCATGTCCGTCTGACCCCGGCTTTTCAGGTTGTTCAGCGCTTCGTCCAGGGCCTTTTTATCCGAGGGCGGCGCGGGTCCGAGAAGAAGCCTTGCTGTCCTGGCAAAGGAAATTACTGAAATGCTGTTTACTTCCCCGCATGCCCTCGCGATTTCCGCGAACAGTCCGGCCGCGGTCGCGCGAAAGCGTTCCGGATCGTTGCGCCGCATGCTGTAGGAGTCGTCGATCATCAGGACTACGTCCATCCGGGACCTTTGAATTGACAGGGCCTTCTCGATTCTGAACCGGCGCAGAAGCTCTTTTCCGGAAGCCCGTGGTTTTACATGTACGTGCACCACCAGGTCCGCCCTTCCGGAAACGCCTTCGGGCCATCCGCTCAGATGCAGGAGGCAGAAGTCCCTGACAAACCACGGACGGACGGTTTCTATGCTGAATCTGCCGGCGGGGAGGCGGTGAGGGCCCAGCAGATAGGCCGACAAATGCACACGTTCGCTGGGAGTCATCGGCCAGAGCTTGACCACGGCGCGGCGCGCGTTGACGCTTCCGGAAGATGGTAATATCAACTCACAGTTCTTTTCCGAGGCGTCTGCCCGCAAAACGGACAGCGTCAGACACGCCGCAAGCAGGATCCATCGGAGCATTTTCATTTTCCGGATAAGAGGTTTTCACTCTGTTTGTTGGAATGTTGCCACCGCCACGGCCGATATGCCGACCTTCTCGCAGAGATCCAGGATTTTCACGAAATGCTTGTGGTAAGTACGCCGGTCACAGCGAACCACCACAACGACTTCGGAATTCCTGTTTTGGGCTTCCCGCAGAAATTCAGTCAATTGATCGTCGGTCTTTATCCTTTGATTTACGACAATGACGCCCGACTCGCGGACGTTCACAATAATGATCCTGTTTGAACTAGCTCTGTCTGAACCCTGGGCGGCTTCGGCCAGGTTGATTGTAATGTCTTTTTCCTCTTCGTAGAACGTGGTAGCGGCCAGGAAAAAAATTATCAGAAGGAAAACAATATCAATGAGCGGGGCTATGCGGAGACCCTGTCTTTCTTTTTCCTGGCAGAGAGCTTTCACGCTTGCTTCCTTCGGTTACGGAGATCGTCCATAACCCTGATGCAGGCGTCTTCCATGCTTCTCAGGAGACCGTCAGCCTTGCCGCGGAAATATTGATAAAAGATTATGGACGGAATTCCCACGGCAAGACCGAACGCTGTTGTGAGCAAAGCTTCTCCGATTCCTTCGGCGAGAAGCTGAGCCCGGCCTAGCGCGCCTGTCCGCGCCACGACTTCAAAAGCCTTGATCATTCCCATTACGGTTCCCATCAGGCCGAGGAGGGGCGCGATGTCGCCGATGATCCCCAGCGGCCGGGAGTTCCTGCGCAGATCGTACAGTATGCGACTGCCGGCCTCCTCCAGGGCGGTTTCCATTTCAAAGCCGGGGGCATCGGACCGGCTGAGGCATGAGTACATCAGCGAGGCCAGCGGGGATTTATCCTTCCTGCAGAGGTTCCTTGCTTCCTCGATTCTGTCCCCTGCAACTGAGTCCTCAACCCGTTTCAACAGATCACGCGGAAACACTGCCCCGGCGCGCAGGGTAACCGCCCGTTCAAATACCATTGCCAGGGCTATGACCGAACAGAGGAGTATGGGCCACATCATGGGGCCGCCGCGCATGAAAGTATCCAGCAGGTTACTGCCGGTTATAAGTCCTTCTTTGCCGGCGCCTTCCGCCGCGAAGACGGCCGCGGGAGCAAGCGCCGCCGCGCCGCAGAAAAAAAATCGTTTCATATTGTACTCCCTCATTCGCGTGGATTGGCGTGATTCGCGGCTTCCCCCCTCCCGGCTTCTTCTTTCACGCGGGCCGCGTGTTCGCTTTCGGGGTAACGTTTAAACAGTTCCGAGCGGTATTTGTCCGCTTTTTCGGTTTTGCCCGCCTTTTGCCACGACTTCACGAGCATGTGGAGGGCTTCCGGTTTAACTTCATCGTATCCGTAAAGGATATCCACTTTGAGGAACGCTTTAGCGGCCTCTTTCCACGAGTCCTGCGCGTAGTGCGAATAACCTATGCCCATAAGCGCCCTGGCCGCGTCTATGGTATCTGTTGCCTTTACGACCGACTTGTAGGCCTCAATGGCGTCCTTGAACGCGCCCAGGACCCGATAGCTGTGGCCCCGCCCGAGATGGGCCTGTAGAACGAATTCGCCATCCGGAAACTTTTCCTCCAGCTCCGCGTAGGCTGTGAGAGCTTCCTTGTGTTTCCCGGCGAGACGCCGGCACTCGGCAATTCCGAAAAGAGCGCGTTGAGCGAACTCCTTCGAAACGGCTTTCCGGTATTCGGCAACGGCTTCGTCGTAACGTGAGAGGGTCTGCAAGGCTTTGCCCGCCCGATAACGGGCCTCGGCCCGGAATTCGCTCTGTGGAAACTCGCGCGCCAGCCGGGAAAAGGTGTCCGCCGCTTCACTTTGCTTGCCCAGGCGTCGATACGCCCATCCGAGTTTGTAGAGAACCTTGTCCGCGAACGGCACATCGGCGCCGGCCGTTTTTCTGTAGCAGGACACGGCCCTCGCATAATGCTTTTTCTCATACTCTATTTCACCCAGGCGGAAACTGACGTCGGGTATAAGCCCGCTTTCCGGATAATCACGGACAAGGGCGGTGAAATATTTTTCAGCTTCTTCGGAATTACCCTTTTCCATGTTCAGCCACCCCAGGTCGTAAACGGCGTACGGCGCGAAGGATGAGTCCGGTTTCTTTTTCAGGAAGGACCTGTACATCTCGCGGGCCGCTTCGTGCTTTTCGGCGCGGGAGGTGCACAACGCCCGCCTGTAGGCGGCTTCGTCCGACCGTTCGGATTCCGGGTAACGGGAAAGGAACGATCCGTATTCCCCTGCGGCCCGCCCGGTTTTACCGGCGTCTTCCAGACAGCGGCAGTACCAGAACGCGGCGTTTTCAGCCTTGGGTGACCCGGTTCCGGCCACGTCCGAGAATGCTTCCGCCGCCGGATCGTGTTTTCCCATCCTGCGAAGGGTCCATGCCGATCCGTAAGCCGCGTCGACGGCGGCTTCGGTCCGCTTCTTTTTTACTTCGGCGTAAGCTTCAAGGGCTTCGCTGTAGCGCTTAAGCCCGGCAAGCGCCTCTCCGCGGTACACGTAAGCGTAATCGACAAGGGGGTTTTCGGGGTTGTTCTTCAGAAAAGAATCAACTTTCTTGAGACCTTCTGCGTAGCGCTCGCCGTCAATGTCCAGAAGCGCCGTTGCCAGCCGTGAACGAAGAGAGTATTCCCCGGAAGGAAATTTTTTGACGCAGTCCGAGTAATATTCACGGGCTTTTTCAGTCTGACCTGCCGCTTCAGCTGCTTGGCCCGCCATGTACGCCGCCTCGGCGGCCGAACGGCTCCCGGGACAATCGCGAACGCTTTTCAGGAAATGCTCGAACGCTTCCGCGGGACGGTCCAGACGCATAAGACACCAGCCGATCTTACAGTGGGCGTCGCCGGCAAGATTGGCGTCCCTGGATTCCTTAAGGAAAGCCCGGAAATCCTTGAGTGATTCTTCGTAAGCGCCGAGCCTGAACCTGTATTCCGCCAGGGCGAAACGTGCGGAAGGCGCCGTCTCGCTCCGGGCAAACCTTGTGAAAAATTGTCTCCCCGCGGCTTCCGCGGCTTTGATTTTTCCGGATTTTTCGAGAGCGAGCATAAGGCCGTAAGCGGCTTCGTCGGCCAGCGGATGATCCGGGAATTTCCCGGCTACGGTTTTGTAACCTCGCGCGGCGTCTTTATAATTCTCGAGGGCAAACTTTGCTTCGGCCGAAGTGTAAAGTATTTCCGGTTTCTTGTCTTTCAGCGGGCCTTCCGCCCGAATCCCCTTGAGCAGGGCGTCCGCCTCCCTGAAACGTTCAAGTTTCAAAAGACAGCAGGCTCTCCAGTAATCTGCTTCGTCGGCCAGCGGGGTTCCGGAGCAGTTTTCGGCGATGGATTCGTACTTACGAACGGCTTCGGCGTAATTCTCCATTTCCATAAGCGCGTTGGCCGCGTTGAACAGGCACGTTGCCGCTTTCTCGCTCTTGCCGAGCTTCAGGGCCGCGCGCGTAAACATCTCCGCGGATTCCTTGAGCCTGTTCCGCCTGTAAAGGCACCAGGCGAGGCCCGTACGGGCCTCGTGGCCGATTTCTCCTCCGGCTTCCAGGACGTCTTCGAATACGGCCTGAGCCCGGGAATATTCCTCAGTCTCAGTCAGGCACTGGGCGAGCTTTACTTTGCAGTCCGGGATAAGGTCGCTTTCGGGGTACCGTTCGAGAAAGCCCGAGAATATTTTAGCGGCCGGCCCGTACCGTTCAAGCCTGTACAGGGTCCACCCCAGGGAATAGAGAGCGTGCTGTGCATATTCGCTGTCGGGATAATCCTTGAGTACCGTCCGGTAAGCTTCAGCCGCCATGGTGTAGTTTTCGGCTTTGAAATACTCTTCGCCGCTCCAGAACGCGGCTGATCCGGCAAGAGAGTGCTCAGGTTCTTTTTTGACTACCGCCGAGTAGTACACGGCGGCCGCGGAATGATCATCGGCGGCCGTGATCTGTGCCAGCCGGTAGGAGGCCCGTGGGAATTTATCGGATTCCGGGTAGTCCGTGACGATTTTCAGAAAAGCACCCGCGGCGTCCTTCTCGCGCCCCAGTTTGTCAAGGGCGTCTCCCATCCGATAATACGCGGCGTCGGCCTGTTTGCAGTCGGGGTGGCTCTTCAACAGCGAAAGGAATTCTTCAACCGCCAGTTCGTATTCCTTTTTAATAAGAAGACCGGTGGCGAAGTTGAACCGGTCTTCGGCTTCGTCCGCGAACGCCGCCGTTGCGCCGAGCACCCC
Organism: Kiritimatiellia bacterium; assembly: GCA_046483125.1. Classification (GTDB taxonomy): domain Bacteria; phylum Verrucomicrobiota; class Kiritimatiellia; order UBA8416; family JAWODU01; genus JAWODU01. Next base: position 24,033 of record JAWODU010000078.1, on the reverse strand, counting down.
GGCGATACACAGTGAAACGAGTTGCAGGAATCGGCGTCCGGTCAAATCTCGCCCTCTTGTAAAGATGTTATACGGTCTTTCACCATATAATTAGTGTGATTACGGCGGTAATTTCAAGGGGTGAGGCAACGCCGAATACGTGCTTTTACCGGGAAAGTACGCTTATCTGGCGGTCAAGCTTCTCCCTTTTCTGCATCAGTTCGTCGCGCCTCGAACGCTGTTTTTCCACCACTTCCGCCGGCGCTTTTTTCAGAAAATCCTCGTTGTTTAACTTGGTATTGGCGCGCTCCAGGTGAGATTCCATCTCCGCGAGCTGTCGGCTGAGGCGTTCGCTTTCCGCCTTTCTGTCCACAACGCCTTCTATTTCCATGAAAACCGTGCCGAGAGGGGTAACCGCGCTGGGCATGGCCCGGGGAGATTCGATATCTGCGTCAATCCGGACCGAGCCTGAATTCGTAAGCACTTCCAGGCTTTCCGTTTCTTCTCTCAGGAGAGAGGCATTTTCCGCGGACGAAGGTTTGATAGTGTAGTTTATTTTTCTTGAAGATGGAATATTGTAATCGGCTTTAAGCGCGCGCGCCGCGACGATGAGATCGTGTTTGGCCTCCACGTAGCCGACGGTTTGATCTGTTATACCCCAGTCGGCAAGGGTCTTGTTGTCCACGGGGCGGGGCCAGTCGGCGGTCATGATGGAATCGTCTTCTTTCGCGTATCCCATTATGTGCCAGAGGTGTTCGGTGATGAAAGGCATTACGGGGTGCAGAAGACGCAGGAGGGTGGAGAACACGTAGTTCATCAGGCGGAGAACCTGTTTTTTCCGCGCTTCATCGCCGGAATAGAAGACCAGCTTTGAATATTCAAGATACCAATCGCAGTACTGGTGCCAGGCGAAATCGTAAAGACCGCGCGCGACGTCATTCAGCCTGAATGCCTGAAGGTTCTCATTGCATTCCCGTATCAGTCTCTGCAGGCGGGCGAGTATATGCTGATCGTCGCGGCTCAAAAGCGCCGCATCGAAGTCGGGCGCGGTTTCAGGAGCGTTTTCTTCCATCTGCATGGATATGTAGCGCGCGGAATTCCAGAGCTTTGTTCCGAAATTCCGGCCTATTTCAAATTTTCTGTCCGAAAGAAAAATATCCTGCCCCACGGCCGTGATCATCATGAGGCTGAAGCGTACCCCGTCTGCCCCGTACTTATCGCACGCCGCCAGTGGATCTATGGCGTTGCCGAGGCTCTTGCTCATTTTCCTGCCGTCGTCCGAACGGACGGTACCGTGGATGTAAACCTTCGAGAACGGAATCTCGTCCATGAATTCCAAACCGGCCATTATCATTCGGGCAACCCAGAAGAATATTATTTCCGGGGCGGTTACAAGCGTGTCGGTCGGGTAGTAAAAATCAAGTTCCCTGGTGTTTTCGGGCCAGCCGAAGGTACTGAACGGCCACAGCCACGACGAGAACCACGTGTCCAGCACGTCTTCGTCCTGGCTGATTTCTCCGGAGCCGCACTTGGGACAGGATTCCGGATGTGTTCTACTGGCCCATTGGTGCCGACAGGAACCGCAGTAGAACACCGGAATACGATGTCCCCACCAGATCTGCCGCGAGATGCACCAGTCGCGGATGTTTTCCATCCATTCCAGGTACACCTTGGTCCATCTCCGGGGCACAAATTCGATACTGCCGTTTTTTACCGCCTCTATCGCCGGAGCCGCCAGGGGCTTCATTTTGACAAACCACTGGCTGGAAAGCCTCGGCTCGACCACGGTGCGGCATCTGTAGCAATGGCCTATGGAATGGCTGTGATCTTCCGCCTTTTCCAGAAGTCCCTGTTCTTTCAGTTCCGCCACGAGCTTTTTCCTGCATTCGAGCCGGTCCATTCCGCTGTAGGGACCGGCCTGGTCGTTCATGGTCCCGTCTTCGTTCATGATATTGATCTGTTTCAGGCTGTGGCGGAGACCCGTTTCAAAGTCGTTCGGATCGTGGGCCGGGGTTACCTTGACTATGCCGGTACCGAATTCGGGATCGACGTATTCGTCCTTTATTATTTTCAGTTCGCGGCCGATTACCGGGAGCATCGCCACGGCCCCCTCGAGTTCCCCGTAACGGGCGTCCCCGGGGTTTACGGCAAGAGCCGTATCCCCCAGCATTGTCTCGGGCCTTGTAGTGGCAACCGTAACGTATTCTTCGCCGTTGGTTTTTCCCCGGAGAGGGTACCTTATGTGGTATAGCTTGCCTTGGGCGGGTTCATGTTCGCTTTCCTCGTCGGAGAGAGCGGTCTGGCACCTGGGACACCAGTTAATGATGTAACTGCCCCTGTAGATCAGCCTCTTTTCATAAAGCCGCACGAATACTTCCGCGACGGCGTCGCTCAGGCCGCTGTCCATGGTGAAACGTTCCCGTTCCCAGTCGCACGAAGCGCCCAGGCGTTTCAATTGGTTGATAATGGTGCTTCCGTACTTTTCCCGCCATTCCCACACTTTCCTTATGAAAGCTTCTCGTCCCAGTTCCTGCCTCGTCTTTCCTTCTTCTTTCTTGAGGGAACGTTCCACAACGTTCTGCGTCGCGATACCCGCGTGGTCGGTGCCCGGCATCCAGACGACGTTCCTGCCCTGCATTCGGCGCCACCTGACGAGAATGTCCTGCATGGTATTGTTCAGGGCGTGCCCCATGTGAAGTATGCCGGTGACGTTGGGCGGGGGAATAACGATACAGTACGGTTCGCCGCCCGCGTCCAGATCGGAATGAAACAGCCCGGCCTCCAGCCACCGCCGATACCATTCGGTTTCTATGCTTCGGGGATCGTAGGTCTTTTCCATGCGCTCAGCTCTTGGAATTGTTCCCGCGGCGTCCGGCTTCCTCGTCTTTGAACAGCTTGTATTCCACGCTGTCCACAAGGGCTTCCCAGGAGGCCTCTATGATGTTTTCGGAGACCCCGACGGTCCCCCACGTTTCCCTGCCGTCGCTTGACTCTATGAGCACCCTTGTCTTGGCCGCCGTCGCGTCCTCGGGATCCAGGATCCGCACCCGGAAATCGGTGAGAAACACTTTTGCTATAGGCGGGTAAAAGCGCACAAGGGCCTTGCGAAGCGCCTTGTCCAGAGCGTGTACCGGGCCGTCTCCCTCGGCTACCATCTGTTCCGCTTCGTCTTTGACCCGGACCTTGATTGTAGCCTCCGAAAGACAGGGAGTATCCTTGTCGCGCTTTTCGACGATAACCCTGAACCCCTCCAGGTCGAAAAACGGCTTATGTTCCTTCAGTACTTTCTGTATGAGTATCCTGAAAGAAGCGTCCGCTGCTTCGAAGGCATAGCCTTTGCTTTCCAGTTTCTTGAGTTCTTTCAGGATGTCCCGGGCGCCGTTCACGGATTCCTTTTTGCTTACGCCCATTTCTATGGCTTTCAGCACCACGTTACTTCCGCCGGAAAGTTCGGAAATCAGGCTTCTCCGCCTGTTTCCGACCAGCTCCGGATCTATGTGCTCGTAAGTGCGGGGGTTCTTTTCCACGGCGTTAACGTGCGCGCCGCCCTTGTGGCTGAAGGCGCTCTGCCCCACGTAAGGCGCTTTGGTGTCGGGGCGCAGGTTTATCAAGTCGTCGACGTAAAGCGACAGTTCGCGCAGATTCCGCAGGGATTTCGGAGCTACGCATTTGTATCCCATTTTAAGCATGAGATTGGGGACAACCGAACACAGGTTGGCGTTGCCGCAGCGTTCGCCGTGACCGTTAATGGTCCCCTGCACCTGCCGGGCGCCGGCGCGTACGGCGGCCAGAGAGCACGCCAACGCCAGCCCCGAATCGTTATGCGCGTGGATACCCAGCGGAACGCGGAGTTCGTTATTCAGGGTTTGCATTACGTCGTATATCTCTTCCGGCATGGTTCCGCCGTTGGTGTCGCAGGGAACTATCATGTCCGCGCCGGCGGAAACCGCTTTGTTCACAACAGAGACCGCGAATTCGGGATCGTCTTTGTACCCGTCGAAAAAATGTTCCGCGTCGAAGATCACTTCCTTGCCTCGCTCTTTCAGAAATTCGACGGTGTCGCCTACCATTGCCAGGTTTTCGGAGCGCGTAGTGCGCAGAACATCCTTCACGTGAAGCTTCCACGCCTTTCCCACAACCGTAACCGCCGGCGTCCCGGCTTCGAGCAGGCTTTTCACAAACGCGTCCTCCCGGACCTTTGTTTTCCTGCGGCGTGTCGAACCGAAGGCGGCAAGCCTGGCGTGTGAAAGCGGCTTCTTGCTTATTTCCCTGAAAAAGGCCATGTCCTTTTCGTTGGAACCGGCATAACCGCCTTCAATGTAGTGCACACCCCAGGCGTCAAGCCTCCTGGCCAGTTTGATTTTCGAAGCCAGCGAAAGCGAAACGCCTTCGGCCTGAGCTCCGTCGCGAAGGGTAGAGTCGTAGATCCGGACAGTTTGCTTTTTCATGAGAAAAACGCCTCGTACAGGGAACGCACCGCCTTTTCGCGATCGGCGGCTCTGACACCGAACATCATACTGATTTCCGAAGATCCCTGGTTCATCATTTCTATGTTAACACCCGCTTTCGCCATCGCCCCGGCCGCTTTCGCCGCCAGGCCGACGGTGTGCCTCATGCCTTCTCCGACGATCATTATAAGCGCAAGTCCGCGTTCGACTTCAACGGCGTCGGCGCCGAGTTCCTTTTCTATTCTTTCCCGGACCGTCCGTTCGGTCTCCCCGTCGAAGCCGCGCTCGCACAGCAGAACCGACATGCTGTCGATTCCGGACGGGGCGTGTTCGTAAGACAGCCCTTCCTCCTCGAATATCTGGAGAAGATGACGGCCGAAACCTATCTCGCGGTTCATCAGGTACTTGCTCGAAAACACCGTGCAGAAGCCCGACGCGGCCGCGATTCCCGCCACTCTCGAATATTTTCCCAGGTGTTCCGGCAGTATGGTGGTGCCGGCCGAGTCCGGATGTTTAACGTTCTTGACGCAGATGGGGACACCGGCGCGCACAGCCGGCACTATTGCCTCGTCGTGAAGCACTCCGAATCCCGCGTACGAAAGTTCGCGCATTTCCCTGTAGGTCAACTCCTCGATCGGACCGGCTTCCGGGACTATGGCCGGATCGGCCGCGAAAACCGAGTCCACGTCCGTAAAGTTCTCATACAGTTCGGCATTGACCGCCGCGGCCAGTATGGAACCGGTTATATCCGATCCGCCGCGCGGAAAAGTCACGACTTCCCCCTGCGGAGTACATCCGTAGAACCCCGGGAAAACCGTAATGCCCGAAGAGTCGCGCCAGCGTGACAGATTCTCGTATGATTCCGGAAGGAGACGGGCATTGCCGTATTCGTCGGAAAGTCTGAGACCCGCCGTGCACGGGTCCATGTATTTTCCGTCGGCTCCCATGGCCCGGAGCTGTTCCGTCACGAGCCTGGCGCAGTAGTCCTCCCCGCGGGCTTTCACACCGTCGAGATATCTCTCCCGGTGCGAGGTGTCGGCCGAGAGGCGATCGTTCAGGTCATCGCGTATCTGCTTTACGATTGAGTCCGGAAGGCCGAGCGCTTCCTGTATTGCCGCGAATCTGCCCGTGATTTCGTCCATTTCTTTTTCGGGACGTCTGCCTTCAAGCACGCGTTCGGCGGCGGCGATCAACAGGTCCGTCACCTTCGTGTCGTCGGGATAACGTTCTCCCGGAGCGGAAACAACAACGAGCCGCCTTTCCGGGTCAGACATGACAATGTTGCAGGCGTGACGCAGTCTCTCGGCGTCGGCCAGACAGCTTCCTCCGAATTTGCACACTTTCATTGTTCCAGGTCCTCGATGATGAGTCTTACTGTTCCGGCGCCCGTTTCCTCGAGTTTATCGATGTTCCGCAGAGCCGCATCCATATCCCCGGCCCGGGTCCGGTGAGTCACTATCACCACCGGCACGAACTCCGAACCGCTTTCCTTCTGAATAACCGATGCGATGCTTATGCCGTGTTTGCCCAGCACGGAAGCTATCCCGGCCAGCACACCGGGTTTGTCCATAAGGGAGAGCCTCAGATAATACCGGTTTCCGGATTCTTCCGCCGGCTTCACGTCCGGCGGTTTTCCCGAAGGCGCTTTCACCGGGGAAGGCGCCGGGCACCCGGCGATCAGGTCTCGCGCGGCATCCGCTATGTCCGCGGTAACAGTGCTTGCCGTGGGCTTTTCCCCCGCCCCGCGGCCGTAGTAAAGGGTTTCGCCTGCAGGATCGCTCCGCACCGTTACGGCGTTGAAAACTCCCGAAACGGAAGCCAGTACGTGGCCGAGGGGCACCAGCGCGGGCTGTACCCGCACTTCTATTTCCCCGTCGTAACGCTTCACCACCGCCAGCAGTTTTACCCTGTAACCCAGGTCCAGCGAGTACCTCAGATCGGATTCGGCAAAGCCCCGAATCCCCTGCACGAAGATCCTGTCCATTGGAAGTGCGCTTCCGGAGGCCAGGGAAGCCAGTATTGCCGCCTTATGAGCCGTATCCATGCCGTCTATGTCGAGGGCGGGATCGGCTTCGGCGTACCCCTTTTCCTGCGCGCGCGCCAGCGCGGCTCCGAAATTCATGTCTTCACGTTCCATGCTGGTAAGTATGTAATTGCACGTTCCGTTCAGTATGCCGCAGATATAGTTCACCTTGTTGGCTATCATTCCGTGTCTCAAGGCCCGGATTATAGGTATTCCGCCCCCGACGCTTGCTCCGAAATAGACCGCCGTGCCGTTCTTTTCCGCCAGGTCGAATATCTCTCCGCCGCGTTCGGCCAGCAGTGCCTTGTTGGCGGTAACCACCGGTTTGCCGCGCTCAAGGGCGCGGTTCACCAGACCGGCCGCCGCCGTCGTTCCGCCGATAAGCTCGACAACTATGTCCACTTCCGGATCGTCAATCACAGAGGCGGCGTCGGAGGTCAGCATGGACGCATCCACCTTTATGCCGCGGTCGGTTTCCAGGTCGATATCCGCTGTTTTCACGAGGCAGAGCTCGATCCCCAGCCTCGCGGACAGTTCCCGGCCGTTGTCCCGGAGTGTTTTTATCACACCCGTACCTATTGTGCCGAATCCCAGAAGCCCTATTCCGATTTTCTTCAACAGACCGCTCCTCTTCCAGTCCAGCGAAAAAAAGCGGCACCTGTGCCGCTTTCCTTTCCGCCCAATTAATATCGTGGACCTTAGTCCAGCCCGTGCGGGCATACAAGCGGAAAATTGGCACCCCCGCGGGGGTGCCAACTTTTCGCTTGCCCGTTTCCGCGGCGGCAAATACCATCACGCCTGTCCCTTTGTAACCGGGATTTATTAACCAGGCAGGGAGAAATGCTCATGGACTATGGACTGACCGAAGAACAGGAAATGATCCGCGATCTGTGCCGGCAGATAGCCGAGGAAAAGATCAAACCCGTCCGCGAACACTACGATGAAACCGGGGAATTTCCCTGGGACATAGTGAAGATTTTCGCGGAATCGGATTTATTCGGCGTTTCAATCGACGAAAAATACGGCGGAATGGGCGGCGGGGTAATGGAAACCGTCGTTGCCGTCGAGGAACTCTCCAAGGTATGCGGCGGCATATCCCTGGCACTGGCCGCCACCGGCCTGGGCACCTATCCCCTTCTTCTTTTCGGCTCCGACGAACAGAAGCAGAAATATCTGCCGAGGATAGCTTCCGGTCAGTCCCTGGCCGCTTTCGCTCTTACCGAGCCGGAAGCCGGAAGCGATGCCGCGGCGGTAAAAACCACCGCGGAGAAGGACGGCGACGAATACGTGCTCAACGGCACCAAGCAGTGGATCACCAACGGCGGAGAGGCCGAGATCTACAGCGTCATAGCAATGACGGACAGGAAAAGGGGCATACGCGGCGCGAGCGCGTTCGTGGTGGAAAAAGGCACTCCCGGGTTTGACTTCGGAAAGAAGGAAAACAAGATGGGAATACGCGGATCCGCCACGCGCGAACTCATTTTCAATGACTGCCGTATTCCGGCCGAGAACCTTATCGGCAGGCAAGGCATGGGATTCATGGTGGCGATGAAGACCTTCGATCAGTCGCGTCCGGGAGTGGCCGCCCAGGCCCTCGGCATTGCCGCCGGCGCCCTGGAGGAAGCCGTGCGGTACAGCCGCGAGAGGCGCCAGTTCGGCAAGGCGGTCTCCAGTTTCCAGGGAGTGCAGTTCATGCTCGCCGACATGGCCACCCAGGTGGAGGCCGCGCGGTCTCTCGTTTACCGTGCCGCGCGTTATATCGACAGCGGCGCCAAAAACATCAGCAAGCTTTCGGCAATGTGCAAGCTGTTTGCCTCGGACGTGGCCATGAAGGTCACCACCGACGCCGTGCAGGTTTTCGGCGGATACGGCTACATGAAGGAATATCCCGTCGAGAAGATGATGCGCGACGCCAAGATAACGCAGATCTACGAGGGAACCAACCAGATCCAGCGCGAGGTCGTGGCACTCAATCTCATCAAGGAGTCCGCCGCCAGAAAAAGCTGAGAGTCCGGCAGGTCAGAAAGGCCACGGAAATCAGGCCACCCTCATTCCCGGCTCTCGCCCCTGCCGCGAACACTTCCGCTTCACTTGTCATCGATTATTCTTTCCCGAAAGGTCGAGTGTCGTGATGCGGCCCTGTTTACTATATCGTAGACCAGATATTAGTCCCGGATCTTGCCGGGCCATGGGTTTTCGGGTACACGGGGCCGGGGGTGTGGAATCAGCCAAGGTTTGTTGTTTGGCGAAGGCTACCATCGTTGAGGCGGTTTATAGAGGACGGGGTGTTGTAGTGGTAGGGGAAAAATACACGCGGTGCAGTATCCTATTATCCTCTTCCGTTCAAGTGCCAGATGTCAAATGTCGATATGCATCACTATTTTCCCAGTATTTATGCCGTAATCGGGCCAGCTTTGAACTGCTCTGTACATCTATTCTTCAAACAACAGCTCTTGCGCGTTTCTTTTTTCGTAAATCAACTACCCTGTCAGGGTGGTCCTTTGCCCAAGCCATGGCTTCATCAATAAATCTCTCTACGGATCCATGGTATCTTTCTTTAATCAGTTTTCGCCTTCTTTCTCTAATCTCTTCTACCGCAGGATCTTTCATCTCACACCTCCCCACAACAACAGCTCCGGCGTAACCAATTCAGGTGTCAATAACCCCAGCTTCATGTTCACCGCCCTGATATGGTCAAATTTGTTCGCGTTTGCCAGATGTCTGCAATTCCAGGTCATTAGATAATCTATTTCATGGTAAGACGCCATGGCAAGGTGCGCGGCGTCTCCTGCATCGTCCGCGGGCATTACATCTTGTTCAATGTATACTTTAATAATCCCCTTTAGTTCTTCAAAGGGATCAAGCTGCTTGACCTTGCTCGCTAAGTCGACAACTTTGTCCCGGTTCGGATATACTGCGCCGGCCACCTCTTCCATTACAAAATATGAAGTATACAAGTCATAATGCGAACGCCTGGAATTCCACCAATCTCTTGTAACGTTCTGCCTGTACAGAGACTCGGCCCTCTCGTCATAATAAAATGAGAATATTGTTGTTTCTAAATATACCGTGTTCTTCATCATGTTGGATTCTACCATAATCCCTCATCATGTCCACAATCCAGAAAGGAAAATATGAACGCAAATAATATTCCTGTTCCTGAACACTGGCCGGAGTGTGACAACCCCCATGGTTCGAGCGGGTGTTGTAGTGGTAGAGGTAAATTACGTAACATCCATGTGACCCTTATCAATGCGGCTTGTTTCGCCCATGTTTATGTTTCCCGGGAATTTGAGGAGGTTTTCCGCAAGCTGTTCAACTATAGCATGTTGCGGCGAATCCGGCAGTGAGGAACCGATGAGGAACTGCTGAGAAACCGGTGATAAACCTGCGCACTCAGAGTGCGCCCTGCAGGAGTCAGGCAATCGCCAATTCTCTTGCATGGGAGATCTCGTGCTGTTTGAGCGGGCGGATTTCCGGGGCTTTGAGTGTGGCAATTGCTTCGGTCCGTCCGTCAAGTGACACAAATTCCACTTCAAAAGCATCCCCTCCGGAATACACATGAACAACAGTGCCAACATCGCCCTTTTCAAGCGCTTTATCTGCCACGTTCAGTGTAAGCACAACTCTGTCATGTTCTTTAATCATATTCTATCCCTCGACCTTTATCGGGTGCGCCGTAATCAGTCGCGGACTTTCCGTTCCCCTTTCAACAATCCAGACCGTCCGCACCATTGGATTCCTGCCATCAGGCGAACTGATAGCCGATAGGGGTCAGGGCGCAACATCTAACATTTCCTCCGCCCGCGTTGTAAATACAATTCCCGGCACGAAGTGTCGAATGTCTGACGGGACATCCCTACCTTTCCCCTTGCTGCCGAATTTGTCGCGCGACAGGATGTCAACCGACAGCCGTCCGCCGAACGCGCTGCCCGCGCCGATTATGACCACTTTCATTTCTTGTCCTTTCCGGTTTACATGAAAACGGCGGCGAATAGGACCCCGGTTTCCGTAATTTCGCTTACCGCCCCGAGGATATCCCCGGTAACCCCGCCGATTTTCCTGAGAGACCACGCGCAGAAAAGAAGCGTAAATACCACGGCCCCCGCGGCTGTGCAAGCGGCCGGTATCCATTCGCCGCGGCTTACGGCCAGCGCGAGAATCAATCCAGCCAACAGCGCGGCAAAGGCGTGGCGGCGCCCGGCGCCGTCAATGAACGCTTTACCGGTGCCGCCTTCGGGCCGTGCGTAGGGAAAGAAAGAGGCCGCCGGTACCTGCACGGATCGCGAAAGGACGCAGGCGATAATTATCCAGTGCAGTCTGCCGTAATCCAGAAGACGGGTCAGGCAGATCCATTTTGCCAGAATTATGAACACGAGCGCCGCGGCTCCGAAAGTTCCGACGGCTGAATCCTTCATTATGGCAAGGGACCTTTGGGCGTTCCGCCCGCCCCAGAACCCGTCGGCCCAGTCGGAAAGCCCGTCGAGGTGAAGCCCGCCGGTGATGAGAACGGAAATCAGCACTATCAAGAGCGCCGGACCTTCCGGCCACGCTAGCGGCCCCCACGCGTATATCAGCCTGCCCGGAACGTAGAGGGCCGCGCCGATAAAAAAACCGGTTACCGGAAACCAGTAAAGTGAATCGGCAAAGGCGCCAGCGCTTCCGCCGCCCAGGGGCAGAACCGTGAGCGTCTTAAACGCCGTTACAAAGCTCCGAACAAGACGTTTCACCGTGTTTCCCCGTCGCTTACCTTCGCGGAACTGAAAGTGGCCATTTCATTGTAAACTTTTATTGCTGCATCTATGATTGTCATGGCAACGGCTCCGCCGGTTCCTTCGCCCAGCCGCAGGTCCAGGTCCAGGAGCGGGCTGGCGTCAAGCTTTTCCATAATTGCCCGATGCCCCCTTTCCCGCGACACGTGGCTGAAGAACAGGTAATCGCGGACTTCCGGTTTCATCTGCATTGCCGCCACTGCCCCGGCTGTTGAGATGAAGCCGTCCACTACCACCGGCACCGAGCGGGCGGCCCCGCCGAGAACCAGGCCGCATATTCCCGCGATTTCAAGCCCCCCCAGCGCGGCCAGCGTACTGAGCGGGTCCGTCAGGGCGGCGCTGTTCACGGAGAGTGCTTTTTCGATGATCCCGATCTTGTTCCGGAGCTTGTCGTCATCAATGCCGGTGCCGCGCCCTGTGATAACTTCCACCGGCATGTCCAGGTATGCGGCGTACAGCGCGGTGGAAGGGGTTGTGTTGGCTATTCCCATGTCGCCGGTTCCCAGCAGTTCCACGCCGGTATCGGCGGCTTCCCCGGCAAGCAGGATGCCGGTTTCAATTGCCTCAACTGCCTCACCTGTTGTCATGGCGGGGCCCCGGGCAATATTCGCCGTGCCCGGTCTGACCTTTTTTCGTATCAGCCCGTCGCCTGCAATACCGGATGCAACACCGATGTCCACGACCGCGAGTCCGGCCCCGGCGTGGCGCGCGAGCACGTTTATTGCCGCGCCGCCGGAAAGCATGTTCTGAACCATCTGGGGAGTGACCTCCCGGGGAAAGGCCGAGACGCCTTCGTCTGCCACGCCGTGATCGGCGGCGAAGCAGAAGATCTTCTTCCGGGGCGGGTCCGGGGCGAGCGTATTTCGAACAAGACAGTACCGCATGGCAATCTGCTCGAGTTTGCCGAGCGATCCCCGCGGCTTGGTAAGATCGTCGAGATGGGCCTGTACGTCCCGTTCAATGGACCTGTCCACAGGTCTGATCTTCGCAATCGTTTCTTCAACAGTCATTGTTCTTCTGCTCGCGCAGTCCCCCCCGGGGTTTTTTGACAGGATCTACAGGATCGGGAGCTATCCTGCCGATTGCCCGTTAAAACTCTCCATATCTCCGGCTTCAGCTTTTCACTTTATCTGCACGGGTATGCCGCTGAGCGTGAATACGACCCTGTCGGCAAGGGTGGCCACGTCCTGGTTCAGGCGCCCAGCGATATCGCGGTATTGCCGGGAAGCTTCGTTTGCCGGCACTATACCCATGCCCGTTTCGTTTGTAACAATAACAAGTTCGCAGGGCGGTTTCCGCACCGCCTCGAGGAAATCGGAAATTTCACGGCAGGACGGCGTCTCTTTCCCGTACTTGTGCATCAGGTTGCCCACCCACACCGTCAAACAGTCAATAAGAGCCGCATCTGTTCCCGCGGGCAGTCGGGCGAGCGCGCCGGCAGGATCGAGGGGTTCCTCGATTGTCTCAAAGGAGTCGCCCCGCCCGGAACGGTGGCGCTCAATGCGCGCGGCCATTTCCGGGTCTGCCGCCTCGGCGGTGGCGATGAAGACTCTTTTTTCGCGTTTCAGCGCCAGGTCGAGCGCGTGGGAACTCTTGCCGCTCCTGGCGCCGCCGGTTACGAGTGTGACTGTGTTTTTGCGCTTCATTTGGAAACCGGGCGCAGTATGGCACGGGCGGCGGAGAAACGCAAATTACGTTTGACAGGCAATACCGCTCTGTTAGATTACGCCCGGTTCTTTGAAAAAGAAATCGCGGGAAGAGAACGGAAGTCTGTGAGAGTCAGACACGGTTGCGCCGCTGTGACCGGCGATCGCCCCGGAATAACGGGGCGACCACTTGGGCGTTTTTGAGCGCTGAAGTGGCGAACCCTCTTATGCCACTCGGTCGATCCTTTATGCGGGGTTCGAACGGGGAAGGCGAGGTAGTAGGCTTGATGCCGGCAGTCAGAAGACGTTTCTTATCCCGCGCTCGTCGTCGGCCGGGCTGTGGGTCCGTCCGAATTCCTTCGCCGGAAAGGAATTGATGAGGGTTGAGAAATATAAAGAGGCCTTCAGATTCCGCGTGCGGAGTCCGAAGGCCTTTTTTGTCGGGAGGGAAATGAAAAATCTATTCGCTGTGTTTCTTGTCGCGGTCTGCGTTCCGGCGCTTTCCACGGGCGCCGAAGACACGCCCCGGAGAGTGGTGTGCCTGGCGCCCAACTACGTGGAAACGCTTATTGACCTCGGGCTTCGGGACAGGATCGTCGGCGTCACCACGTCTTCCGATTACCTGGACGAGGTGAAGACCGTGGAAAGGGTGGGACTGTACGCGAAACCCGGCCTTGAAAAAATCGTGTCTCTTGAGCCCGATCTCGTCCTCTGCGCGAGTTTCGTGGGCCAGAAAAAAACAGCCGAACGCCTGAAGGAAATGGGAATACGGGTGGAGGTTTACGAAACGAAGGGCATTGAGGAAATTATTTCCTTGGCGGAGGGGCTGGGCGGAATATTCGCGGTTCGAAAGCGGTCCTCCGCGCTGATTTCCCGCATGCGCGAATCGATAAAGGAAATGAAAAAAAAGGCAGAAACCCTTCCGCGTCCGAGAGTTTACGTGGAGGCCGGGTACGATCCGATGTTCACCTGCGGAGCGGGATCATTCGTGCACGAGATGATAGGGATAGCCGGCGGAGTGAATATCGCCGGTGACGTGAAGAAGCCTTTCCCCATGATTTCCTCCGAGTTCGTGGTTTCCCGCAATCCGGAGGTGATCATTCTGCCTTACATGGAAAGGGACTACTCGAAAGAGAACATGATGGGCAGAAACGGGTGGAGACATATCTCGGCCGTCAAAAACGGCCGCGTCTATGACGATATCGGTTTCAACACCATAACCATACCGTCGCCGAGGCTCATTCTCAACGGCCTGAAGGAGCTGTTCGAAAGAATACATCCGGATGACGGATGACGGATGAGGGATGATGGATGACGGAGGGAGGAGAGATCGGGAAACACGGTGAAGAGTGCAGTTTTGCGAGAACAATGAGAATAATCAAGGTGAATGCTGTGAAAGGAAAGGTGGATGCTGTGAAACAGGTAAAAGGACTGTTGGTGATTGTTGCCGTGATGTTTGCGTGGACGGCGGGTTCGGAGGCGAAGCCCCGGGAGGAAACGTCCGGGCCGGAAGCTTCGTCAGGGGATGTCGTGGTTACGGCCGCCCGCATACCGCGCTCGCTCAGCGACGTCGGCGTTAGCGGTTCGGTTATAACGAAAGAGGAAATCCGAAAAACGGGCGCGGTAACCGTCGGGGAAGCGCTGAAGAACCAGACAGGGGTTAAGATAGACAGTTACGGATCTTCAGGGGCGGCGTCCTCGGTTACGATCCGGGGATCCATGCAGTCGCAGGTTCTGGTCATGGTGGACGGCCGCCCGGTCAATCTTCCTTCCATGGGAAGCGTGGACATGGCGATGTACCCGGCGGACTGGGTTGAAAGAATAGAAGTTATACGCGGCCCGGCTTCGGTGCTTTACGGGGCGGGAGCCCTTGCGGGCGTGGTGAACATAGTCACGCGCGTTCCCGGCAGCGAACCCGGCACCGAGGTGTACGCGGCTTACGGCACGGACAACACACAGCTTTACCGTCTCGGAAGTGAAGGAAGTTACGGGAACACGGAATACAGCTTAAGCGTTTCGCGGAATTCCTCCGACGGTTACAGGGACAACGATGCATCGGCGGCTTACCACGTGCTTGCCAAAGGGTCCTGCGACGCCGGCAGTGAGTCGGACATTACGTTTTCGACGGGCCACAGTGTTATGGACAGGGAAGTGCCTGGTTCGACGTCGTGGCCTTCGCCGGAAGCGGAACAGGAAGACGAAAAAAACTGGGGGGACGTGACGTTCACGAAGGGATCGCTGTCCTCCTCCAGGATAGCGGGAAAGGTTTTCTTCGCGCGGCACTGGCTGAAGTACAAAGACCCGGGAATCATGACCGAGGACACCACCAGGAACTACCAGTACGGTCTCGATCTACAGCATTCCGTTCCGCTGGACGATATCAACATGGTGACCTGGGGAATATTCTACGAGTGGGACAGGGTGAAGATCGAAGATATGTACGGCGTCTCCCGTATCGGCCAAGCGCAGGACGTGGGAACCGCGGCGGTTTACGCCCAGGATGAAATAGCCCTGTTAGATTCGGTGATCGTGACCCCGGGCGTGAGGTATGATCATCATTCGGAATTCGGCTCCGAATACAGCCCCAAGCTGAGCCTGCTTTACAGGTTTGCCGAAAAGACAAGCCTTCGCGCTTCGGCGGGGCGGGGATTCAGAGGGCCTTCGGTGAACGATCTGTACTGGTACGACGCCTACTCGCGGGGCAATACGGAACTGGAACCGGAAACGTCCGTGGGTTACGACCTGGGCCTTGAACAGGAAATCGGTCCGGCATTGTGCCGTCTCACGGCGTTCAGAAACGATATCGAAGACATGATAACATGGGTCGATCCGGAAGGGGACGGTATCTGGGAGGCGGCAAACGTTTCCGAGGCAAGGACACAGGGCCTGGAAGCCGAGATTGTAACCGGGCTTGGATCCGGTTTTTCAGGTGACGTAACCTACACTTACCTGGACGCGGAAGACACCGGCGATACATACAACGGCAACAAACTCCGGTACAAGCCGCGCCACAAGGGGGGCTGTCGCCTGAATTACGAGCATGACCTGGGGTTCGGGGTGTTTCTCGGCGCCGAGTACAACGGGTCCGTGTACGCCGACAGGATGAATACCAGGAAACTGGATCATTACGTCCTGGTGGACGCCGGCATCTCTTACGCGCCGAATTCCGCGGCCGAGATTTTTGTGTCGGCTGATAACCTGCTTGACGAAGAATACGAAGTCTATGAAGACTACCCGATGCCCGGCACCACTGTAAAAGGCGGCGTACGGATATCGCTCTGAGGGGGGCGGGCTGGAACCACGGGTAACAGACATGAAGACGCGTACTTTCCGGTGGAGCGTATCGATAGTAATTCTGCTGGCGCTGGTTCTGCTGGCGGTCATACTGTCTCTTTGCACGGGCACGGCCCGCATTTCTCCGCCGGAAGTGTTTTCAATGCTTTTCGAAAAAGGCGACAGCCTGGAAAAGGCGATCGTTTTTGACATACGGCTTCCGAGGGTTCTGCTCGGCCTGGCGGTAGGCGGAGCGCTGAGCCTGGCGGGTGTAATTCTGCAGGGAATGTTCCGGAACCCCCTGGTTGAGCCTTACACGCTGGGTATTTCCGGCGGCGCAGCGCTCGGGGTGTGCCTGGGAATAGTCTTCAAGGCGTCTGAGTACACGGGTGCGTGGTCCCTTCCGGCGTGCGGTTTCGCGGGGGCGGCCGTCACGGTAATGCTTGTTTATTGGCTCAGTACGCGCAGGTCCGTACTCAGCATCCGGAACATGCTCCTTACCGGCGTGATGATAAGTTTTATCTCCTCGTCGCTTGTGATGCTTATCATGGCCCTTTCCTCGCAGGAACAACTGCACGGAATAATATTCTGGATCATGGGCTCCCTCGCCGAGCCGGAGCCGGGGCTCGCATCCGCGGCGCTGGCCGCATCGGTGGTAACCCTGGGGATATCCTATCTTTTTGCCATGGATCTCAACGCCCTCAGCCTTGGCGAAGATGAAGCACAGCATCTTGGCGTAAACGTTGAACTCACCAAGAAATGCCTTTTCGTTCTCGCCTCTGTGGCGACGGGTTTCAGCGTTTCGGCGGCGGGCGTGATAGGATTTGTGGGGCTGGTGGTGCCGCATTTTCTGCGTATGTTTCTGGGCTCGGATCACAGGATACTGCTGGTCACTTCTTTTCTGTGCGGCGGCGCTTTCCTGGTGTTCTGCGACACGCTGGCCAAAACGATTGCCGATCCCGTTGAACTGCCCGTGGGAGTCATAACCGGAATAGTAGGCGGGAGTATTTTCGTGTACGCCCTTAGCAGAAGGCGAGTCGGAATGTAGAGGCGGCGAATGCTTGAAGTACGAAATCTTACGTGCGGATACGACGAAGGGTTCAAACTCCGCAATATAAACCTGGCAGTGCCCGACGGAACCATAACCGGCATTATCGGTCCCAACGGATCGGGAAAGACCACTCTTTTAAAGGCCATGACGGGAGTGCTCAAGGCCGGGGAAGGCGGCGTGTATCTTGAAGGCCGTGACATACGTTTCATGAAACCGCGCGGAATCGCGAAAAGGGCCGCCGTCGTGTCTCAAAGCGTTGAACCGGTGTTCATGACCGTCGAAGATTTCGTGCTTCTGGGGCGAATGCCCCACTTCGGCCGGTTCCAGTTTACGGAAAGCGCTGAAGACAGGCGCAAGGCCGCCGAGGCGATAGAGCTGACGGATTCCGGGCGCATCAGGGATCACCTGATGGAACACATCAGCGGCGGGGAGAGACAGCTTGTATACCTTGCCAGGGCCATTGCCCAGGATGCGCGCCTGCTTCTGCTGGACGAACCCACGGCCCACCTGGACATCACGCACCAGGTCGGCGTCCTGGACCTGATCAAAAAACTCAACAGGGAGTTCGGGCTGACGGTGGTCATGGTCCTGCACGATCTGAACCTGGCGGCGGAATACTGCCACAGCCTGGCGCTCATGAACGATGGCAGGCTTCACGCTGTCGGGACGCCCGAAGAGGTAATAGACTATCACACGATCGAAGAGGTGTACAAAACGGTTGTCGTGGTCGAAAAGAACCCGATTTCCCGGAAGCCGTACGTGTTAATCGTTTCCGAGGAACACAGGCGCGGGACGGGGGACGGGTAAGGCGTGCCCGTGCCTACTGCCCGTAGGTGGCCGAGGCGCCGTGCTTCCGGCTGTGGTGTTTTTCGAGAAGCGCTTCCGGAAAATCCTCCGCCGACGGATTGAGAGCGAGCGTGTCCAGCGCCATGGAAGCCACAGTTTCCAGGGCCGCGGCGTTATCCACCGCTTCTCCCGCGTCTTTCCCCCAGCTGAAAGGACCGTGGCGCGCGACCAGCACCGCGGGCACGGCCATGGGATCGTTTTCGTCCAGCCGTTCGATAATCACGTTCCCGGTCATCGCCTCGTAATCGGACCCGATTTCCGAAGCCGTGAGTTCCCTGGTAAGGGGAACCGGGCCGCGGAAATGGTCCGCGTGAGTTGTTCCGAGGCACGGAACGGGCCTGAGCGCCTGCGCGAAAGAGGTGGCCGCAGTGCTGTGGCAGTGAGCTATGCCCCCGATGTTTTCGTACCGCCTGTAAAGCGCGATGTGAGTCGGAGTATCGGAGGAAGGCTTGAGGGAACCGTCCGCGACTTTGCCCTCCAGGTCGAGCAGAACGATGTCCTCTTCCTTCAGTTCGGAATATGGAACACCGCTGGGCTTGATGGCCACGATACCTTCTTTTCTGTCTATCCCGCTGACGTTGCCCCACGTGAGAGTTACGAGTCCGAGCTCGGTGAGCCTCAGGTTGGCCATGTAAACTTCACGTTTGAGTTCGACTTTCATTGAATCCTACTGCCGCTGTTTATCGCGCAGGGCGATCAGGTCCTTCATAACGTGGTAATAGTTGCCCGAAGCCTCTTTTGTTCCAAAGGCGTCGTGCATCTGCCGGTAGAGAGCGTAAAGCCGGGAATAAACCCTGTGACTGTCGGGATCCGGGCGGTAAACCTTTTCTCTCACGCCGGAGACCGCTTCCTGGGCTTCCGCCACGTCGGCAAATCCGCCCGCTTCCTTCCCGGCGGCCACCGCCCCGAATATGGCGGCACCCACCGCGCAGGTCTGGTCACTGCGCGAAACCTTCATTGGGCGGTTCATGATGTCGGCGTATATCTGCATAAGGAGAGAATTTTTCGCCGCCAGCCCGCCGCAGTTGATTATCTCGTTTACCGGTACGCCGTATTCCTGCAGGCGTTCGACTATTCTCAACGCCCCGAAAGCCGTACCTTCGATAAGTGCCCTGTAGATGTCTTCCGCGGAGGTATGAAGCGTCTGTCCCATCAGGAGCCCGGTAAGCCTGGGGTCCACCAGTATCGTGCGGTTGCCGTTGTTCCAGTCCAGGGACAGGAGACCGTGTTCTCCCGGCTTCTGCCCGGCGGCCGCTGCGGCCAGGGTCTCGAATTTTTCATCGTTCGTTTTTCCGTAGGAATCCGGTACGAGGTGGTTCACGAACCAGAGGAACGTGTCGCCGACGGCGGATTGTCCCGCTTCAATACCGTAGAAACCCGGAAGGATCGATCCCTTCACTATGCCGCAGACTCCCGGTATGTCCTCCAGTTCTTCTTCCTCCGGCATGACCATCATGTCGCAGGTGCTGGTTCCGAGTATCTTAACCAGCGTTCCTTTTTTGACGCCGGCTCCCACCGCGCCCATGTGGGCGTCAAAGGCGCCGACGGCCACGGCTATACCGGCGGGAAGAGAAAGCTTCTTTGCCCATTCTTCGCAGAGACGTCCCGCCTGCCGGTCCGAGGAGACCGCCTTCGAGTAAAGCCTGTCGCGCAGGCCGGCCAGCGACGGGTCAAGGGAAGCCAGGAATTCCTTGTCCGGCAGGCCGCCCCAGTCCTCGTTGTAAAGCGCCTTGTGCCCGGCGGCGCACACGCTTCTTACCGTTTTCGCCGGATCGGTGTTTCCGGTGAGTACCGCGGGTATGTAGTCGCAGAATTCGACGAAGCTGTGGGCGGCTTCGAAAACCTCGGGCGAGGATTTCCTGCAGTGAAGCACCTTGCACCAGAACCATTCCGAGGAGTAAGTTCCCCCGCATTTGGCAAGGTATTCCGGGCGGGTGTCGCGCGCCTTACGGGTGATCAGCTCGGCTTCCGAGTGGGAAGTGTGGTCTTTCCACAGCCATGCCATGGCGTCAAGGTTGTTTTCAAAAGCGGGCAGGAGCGCCAGCGGCGTCCCGTTTTTATCAACCGGAATCGGAGTACTCCCGGTCGTGTCCACACCTATGCCTGTAATCCTGTCCGCGGAGAAGGAGGGATCGTTTTCCGCGGCTTTCCGGATGGATCCAGTTACCGTCTCGACAAGTGCTTCGAGATAATCCCGCGGGTGCTGGCGCGCCAGGTTGGGGTCCCTGGGGTCCAGCAGAATGCCGTCTTCGCCGCTGGAATAGGGAAAAACGCAATCACCAAGCTCGCGTCCGTCCGCGAGGTCCACTACCACCGAACGGCAGGAGTTTGTGCCGTAATCCAGTCCGAGCGCGTAGTTGCCCATGAAAAATCAGCCTCCTTCTTTACTCAGGTCGCAAAAGGATTTTCCGCCGGGTAAAGACGGCCGGCGGTCCTCGGAGTATTTATATCTTCAACTCCCAGCAGTCTTGCCGATTCGTACAGCACACTGCCGGCGTGTTTTAAAACAGCGGCAGTGTGATGCGGGAAAGCCTTTTCCAGTAGCACGTACCGGTAGAACCTGGCGAAGTCCCTGATACCGAATATTCCGATACATCCGAATGACGAGGGATCGGCGTCAATAACGTGGCCTTCGGCCATGTAGCTTCGCAATTCTCCGCCGGGAGTGCTCTGCAGTCTGAAGATTGTCGCCGGCCCGGGCTTGAACCTCCCCTCCAGTGTGCCGCAGGTAATGTTCGGCTTTTTCCCCGTCTCCAAAAGCCGGTGCATTATCAGCTGGTATTTCATCGCGTAACCTTTTTTCAGGAGCGAACTGCTGCTGTTGCCGCAATGGAAGCCCATGAACATATCCGACCTCGGTACGTTTTTACGGTTCCTGATCTTTATGTCCGGGGGAACGGTATTGTTCACGTCCAGGATCGTGGCCGGGCTCATAGAGGCGGCCTGAGCCATGTATTCAGAGAGGGCGCCGTATATGTCCACCTCGCAGGCCACCGGGATTCCGCGTCCGGCAAGCCTGCTGTTAACAAAGCACGGCACAAAGCCGAACATCGATTCAAACGCCGGCCAGCATTTGTTGGCGTAGACCCCGAACTGCCGGGAACCGAGATTTTCCTCGAAAAAGTCGGTCAGGGTCAGTTCGTACTGCGCCAGGGGGTTAAGTTTTTCGGGATGCTTATTGCCCTGCCCCAGTTCTCCGGCCATATCCCGGGCTATGGCGGATATCTCCCGTTTGCGTCCGGCGTTGGATTTATACAGGTCCAGGAGATCCAGTTCGGAGTTTTCCATGACCTCGATGCCGAGATCGTAAAGCGGTCCTATGGGGGCGTTACACGCGTAGAAATCCTGAGGCCTGGGTCCGAAAGAAAATATTTTCAGGTGCGAAAGCGCGATGCCGACCCTGGCCACGTCCGTAAAAACCGCTATGTTGCGGGCGACATCCCGCGGCAGGCCTACCGGCCTGGGCGGAACGTAGGCGCGCTGGTTCCGCAACTGGGCGTTGAAACAGGCGCTCAGCATTCCGCAGAAGGCGTCCCCCCTGCCTTCAACCAGGGAATTCCTGCTTTCTTCAGCCGCGCCGGTAAGCATAAAGGGCTTGTTGAGTATACGGGCCAGTATGGTGGAAGGGCCTTCCGGACCGAAGTTGCCCAGGTACACTGTGATGGCGTTTACTCCCTCGGCCTCCATTTCCGCCGCCGCGTTCAAGGCGTCGGCTTCCGATTCCACTATAACCGAGCAGGGGACAATGTTCAGCTTGAGTTTCCGGCATTCGGCGATAACTTTCTTCAGCCTTTTTGCGGCGAGTTCAATTGGAAAACAATCTCTGCTTACACCCACAACGCCCATCCTGACTTCCGGCATATTGATCATGGATTTCAGACCCTCCCGGCGGCGCGCCTGGCGCGAAGCCTTGAATATTGAGCCGGCGTAACCGCCGGTTACTCCGTTACCTTGAACACCTTGTCGTGTTCGCGGACCTTTTCGCCGATCCTGATTCCTACCGCGTCCCCCTTCGCGGCCGAATCGACGCTGTCGTGTTCGACCTGCATGGAATCAACTGAAGCCGTGACGTCCGTGGTGCCGCCCTTGATGTGGATGGTATCGCCCAGCTTGAGACTGCCGCCGGTGATCTCCACGGCGGCTACGCCTATCTTGTCGAAATAGTGAGATACAACCCCGATTTCCTCTTCGGTCATGGCTTTCCTCCAGTGGGCGCCGCGCGCCCTTTGCTCCGCCAGTTAAATTACGCTAAGACTGCTTCAAAACGTTTAGGACAGGGCCGGGAACAGGTCAAGTCTTAAGTTGATGAGTGTATCGCTTCGCTGTATATTGACTCCATGCGGCAGAAAGACACTATTGACGTGCTTAACAGCGTACTTGCCGTGTTGCTGGACGCCTTCGCGGTCATGGCCGGTATTCTCGCGGCCACGTGGATAAGGTTCGACAGCGGCTGGGTGGCTGTGCCGAGGGGACGCCCGGCGGACCTTTACCGGCTTTACGGTATAGGCGGCTTTGCGGCCATAATCGTTTTCCTGCTGGTTTTCAGGGCCCTGGGTCTGTTCGCTCGACCTCAGACCGGGTCTTTCGTAAACAAGATACCGCGGATAGTCAAAGGTATTGTAATAGGAGAACTTCTTTCGACGGTGCTTGCCTTTGCCGTGCAGAACGAGATCGAATTCTCGCGCGGCGTTATACTGATAACTTTCTTTACCGCCGCGCCCTTCGTGCTTATTGAGCGCTACGTGCTGTTCAGAATTGAGTGGAACCTGGCGCGGCACAGCCCCAAGACCAATAACGTTCTTATTCTGGGGACTGATTCCGTGGCGGCGCATCTCAAGCACAGCCTGGAACGGGAACCGACGCTCAGGGCAAGAATAGCGGGTTTTGTGCGTACGGATCTTTCGGAACCGGAAGACGAAATACCCCGCGATATGATCCTGGGGACCGTCGAGGAGCTGGGAAGCGTAATTTCCGAGCACAGGGTTGACCAGGTAATCCTGGTCAATTCGTCTCCGGGACGCGAAAAAATCGTGGATATCATACTTATGTGCGAGCGCAATCTTATCGCCTTCAACATGGTGCCGGACCTGTTCAGAGTCATGACCAGCACGATGGACGTGCAGTCTCTCAACGATATTCCCCTTCTGGGACTCAGCCGGTGGCCGCTTGACTATTTCTGGAACCGTCTTCTCAAGCGCGCCGAGGATATCACCGGGTCCGCCGTGGGCCTTCTGCTCGCCGGACCGGTAATAGCTCTGGCGGCCGTCGCCGTTAAAGCCGTTTCACCCGGGCCGGTTTTCTACAAGCAGGAACGGTGCGGGGAAGGAGGCAAAACCTTCACCCTGTACAAACTGCGTACCATGCCGGTCGACGCCGAGGCGGACACCGGGCCGGTGTGGACGGTGGAGAACGACCCGCGCCGTACCAGGCTCGGAGCCCTGTTGAGACGGCTGAACCTGGACGAACTGCCTCAGCTCTGGAACGTACTGAAAGGTGAAATGAGCCTGGTTGGTCCCAGACCGGAACGCCCTCACTTTGTCGAACAGTTCAAGGAAAACATTATGCACTATATGCAGAGACACGTTTCAAAGCCGGGAATGACGGGCTGGGCCCAGATAAACGGGTTGCGGGGCAATACCAGCATAAGTGAAAGACTGAAATACGATCTTTACTATCTTGAAAACTGGTCGCTGGCTTTTGATTTCAAGATTCTTCTCAGGACCTTTTTCGCCAACAGAAACGCGTACTAATCTACGGCTGGCGAAGAAAACACTTAACCGTACACTTCGTCGCCACCCTTACCAGGATACGCTGGTATGATCCTCTCTGAGAGTTGTTCATAGCCCCCGGCTCCGCGAGAATGGGCCCCGGACCAAGCTCGTCGGAGCGGAGGCGGGGGCTATGAACAACTCTCAGAGAGGATCATACCAGCGTATCCTGGTAAGGGTGGCGACGAAGTGTACGGTTAAGTGTTTTCTTCGCCAGCCGTAGATTA
>JAWODU010000099.1:0-57733 GCA_046483125.1 Kiritimatiellia bacterium | reverse complement strand
ACCTCAGCATCGACGCGCCGGAAGAGCCCGGCCTGCTGAGTGCGGAGGGCCTCGCCGACGCGGTTGCCTTCTGGAGTGAGGAAGAAGAGGACCCGGACATCGCGACGCTCGACACGACGCGGACGATCGACGGCTCCAACACGACGATCACCACCTATTACGATGGCACGGACCTCAACGACAGCCTGGGTGCGGCCGCGGAGGACTACTCTTCCGAGGAGGACCCGGTGCTCGGGATGACCGTCACCGCTGACGGCGAACCGGTCCCGGTCTTCTACGAGAGCGCTGACGAGGACATCGTCTCGGACAATGATACGTACGCCATCTTCGACGGCGACAAGACCGTGATCGAACTCGGCGACGACTACAGCGACTCCAGCGACGTCGACGTCTTGCGCGGGGTGGTCCAGGGTCGCGCGGGAAAGCATGATTCGCGACGGCAAGGGGAAAAAGCGAAAACCGGCGGCCTACATATGGAGCCGGCAGTCGGAGAGGGCCCAAAAGGCGTGGCACAGGATCGACAAGACGGTAGGAAAGTGCACGGAAAGCATAGATACGGTCATCGACGAGCTGAACAGGCTGGTTAATCGCGCCGATTTCTACGACCCCGAGGCGTTCGAAGACGTGGCGCTTCCCGAGTGGGCAACCCGGCAGATCCGGGAAGGTCTTGATTCTCTCGACCGGCAGGAACTCGTGAAATTCAACATGACGGTTCTTCAGCAGTCGATCGAATGCATTCGGAAGTTCAAGACCGGGTTTGCTTCATACCCTTCAAAACTGTTTACCAGGTGGATATACAGCGGGGACAACGAACTCATCTCCCTGGCGACCGAATCGGTAAGGGCGGCAAACACCTACGCCATATTCGGCAGATTTACGGACCTGGGGGAGGGCGGATGCAGTACGGGGCTTGCAATGGCCTACGACGCATTTGAACCTTATCTTTCAGAGGAAGACAAAGCCGAATGGCTTCGCCTCATGGAAACCCTGCTCGATCTTCACCTGTACACCGCCCGCAGTTTCCATTGGAACTGCACCTGTATCCCGAACGCGAATCCAGTCTGCAATTCAGGCGGAGCCCTGCTGGGGATGGCTTTGCTTGAGGAACTCCCGGAAAAGGCGCGGGAATCGATCTATTGGGCCCGCCGGTTTATCCGGCACTGGCTCGATTACTGCTGTGGAAGCGACGGCGGCAATACCGAGGGCGCACAGTACTGGCAGTACGGGGGTGAAAACTTCCTGAACTTCGCGTCGGCGCTGGAGAGGATTCTCGGGCACGATGAGGGACTTCTCGACCATCCGGCCGTCAGGAACGCCATGAACATGATACGCGTTTCTCTCACCAATGACGGCGCTCTGCACGGGGTAAACGATACCATACCCTTGACAATAGGGGCGGGGTGGGGATGGCTGACTGCTTCGAGATTCAACGATCCGTTCGCCCTCTGGTACGCGGACCACGCCCAGCGCGACACCGAGAAGAGGAAAAAAGCCGGCAAGCAGACCCCTTATCAGCCGGGCGGATTAAAGGCCCTGCTTTTCCGGCCCGATGTGCCGGAGGCAACCGACCAGCCTCCCTTGCCTGCGGCCTTCAAGCTGGACAGCATTCAGTATTCCGTCATCCGGTCCGGCACAAACTACGATTGCACCTGGGTGGCCGGGCTCAAGGGTTCGCGCCCGCCGTATACTCATCACAATCAACCCGATACCGGATCGTTTTATATTCATCTCAGGGGCGAGCGCCTGCTCATTGACCCGGGTTATCACAAGGGGTCGGCCTTCCATCATTCTCTGCCGGTAATCGGCGGTGTAGCGCCGCGCCAGCCTGTCTCGTTTGTCGGCGAGATCATAAACTGCGAAACAAAAGGCCGCATTCGTTACATTGCGTGCGATTCGACCCGCGCGTACGAGGGCGCGGCGCGAAGAGCCATACGGCACCTTGTCATGCTCGGCGAAGAAGGCCTCGTCCTGCTTGATGACATAGCGGCCGGGCTGTCCGTCAAAAGTCTTTATCAGTGCGGCGGGAGTACGAGTGCACTGGAAAATACTTCTTTTGTCATTGCCGGGCAACGGCAGAAGATACGCGTGGACCTCAAGGGGGACACGGAAATAGATCTGAAGCTTGAGGAAGAGCGTTCACTCAAAGACGTTCACTGGGGATACAACTTCGCGGATTGCAGGCACTTTCCGGTGACAGCGGACTACGCGCCTTCGGAATCGACTCCTCTTGTGACAACCTTTCTGGACGCGACGGAATCCATGCCCGCAGAGCCGGCCGTCAAAAGGGCGAACCGGGAAATCACGGTGGCTTTTCCTTCGGGAGAACACTGCGTGTTTGTATTCAATAAGGAATGGCGGCTGGCGCTGTAGCTTCATGCCGGGTGACTGGAACTGCGCCGGGACACGGGCGGGACGCGTTTGCTGAGCCGGCTGTCACCTCAGTGAGAAGACCGTTCCCTTGGCGGGGACGACTATATAGCCGGTGCCGACGGAGTTGGTGACTTCGGTGTGCCCGTCGGCTGTGAAGTCGGCGGCGGTGTATTTACCGGCTTTGTAGGTCTGGGAATCCAGAACGAAGGGGTCCGCCAGGGTGAGGGTATAGCCCGCAAGGTCGAGGAGTGTGCCGCTCTGGACGGTCATTGCGCCGATTTTTATATTGTCGGTGAGCCTGAGCTTTGCGGCGTTTGCTGTAACAAAAGAGGTTCCGGAAAGATCGTCGTCGAAGTCTGTTTGCGGGGGCAAGTGGGTAAAGACAATGTTCTCGTCGTTGCCGCCATTGTCGATTGTCACGGTGCCTGCACCGTCGGCATCGTCTCCTTCCTGGAGATAAATCGTGCCCGCAGCCGAACCGCGGACGTCCTTATTCCGCTGGGAATGGGCGGAGAACTCGCCGGTGAACCCGGCGAATGTCTCGCCGGCGCCGGTGATCAGGACTGCGATCCGTCCCGCTCCGCCGGTATGGGAGACGTTGCTGTCCGGCGGCGATCCGTCGGCCGTGATTTCCCCGGTCCCATCAAAGGATCCGGTGGTGATATAAACCGTTCCTCCGGCGCCGCCGCCATCGTGGCTTGCGCCAACGGCGGAGATCACGCCGTCAATGTCCGTGTTGCCGGCAACCGATAGAATGACGAGACCGCCGCCGGAAGCTAAACTGCCGCCACTGCCGGCGTTTGTGGGCGCCAATATGGATCCGTATGTCTGTCCGTCGCCCACATTTTTCCCTTGCCCCCCATGTGAACCGCTCCAATCATCAGTACCGCTGTAGCCGGGCGCGCCGGGTCCACTGTTTATTCCGTAGCCCCTGCCGTCGACGTTGATTTCGCCGGTTGATGCGATAGTCAAAGCGCCACTGATGTTCAGATCGAGATAGTAATTGATCGTACCCCCGTTCGGAGTGTGCGTGAGGCCGCCGTTGACCACAGTGAGATTGCCGAGCGTCTTCGAAATTCCGTCGCAGTACAAGGTGAAGTTGCTTACCGTCAGCGTTGCCGGATAGGTAACATTCGCGTCATCCATGATGACAAAATAGGCGCTGTCCTTTCCGGCGCCTGTCAGGTTGAGAGCACTCCAGTCCACCGTGGTTCCGCTGTCGATCGCCAACGCCCCCTTCTCACTGATACTGACCTCGGCGAAGTCCGAAAGCACCGTGCCGGAAGGCATGAGCGTGTAGTTACGAGATCTCTGGGCGCTCAGATCGGGGAACATGTTATTGTTTTTAATAAGCAGGCTACCTTGCCCGTCAAGGTCACCGTCTGCCTCGAGGTAGACGGTTCCGGCACTGGTCAGTTTGTCATCGTTTCCGGATCCACCGTAGGCGTGCAGATTACCCAAAGTAAGATTATCGAAGGTTTCTGCGGCACCCGTGAGCACGACGGCCACCCTTCCGCCGGCCCCGGCCCGGCCGTTCCATTCATCGTTTCCTCCATCGGCGCTCACGGTTCCGCTTCCTTCAATCGATCCGGTCCGGAGATAGACACTGCCCCCGGAACCCATGCCGCCTGCTTCGCCGCTGTCTGCGGAATGAAACGCATCGGCAGTGATCACACTGCCCGCCGTCAATGTCGTCTTGCCGCCGACCTCGATGCGGATGGCGCCGCCGCCCGGCACGTCACGGCTTTGGTTATAGCCATCCCCTCCGCTGCCGCATCGGGCAGGCGAGGTGATGGAGCCGTATACGGTACCTGCCGAGCCCAACCCCCCGTGCGACGCGCTGTTCTTGTACCCTCCGCTATCGGGATTACCGGGGCCGTTGTCCGTGTCGTACCCCCGGCCCATGGCGTCGAGCATTGCAGTAGATCCCAGTGTAAAGTTATTGCCGACGGTCAGGTCCAGCCGGTAGCGTTCCTCAGCGGCGTTGTCTGCGTGTGTCCATCCCCCGTTGCTGATCACGCAGTCGGCCGAGACCGTGAAGTTCGTGAAGGTCGTATCGTAGTCGGCGTAAGTAGTATAGACGGTCACGGTACCCGCGTAGTCTACGGTCTGGGTCCAGGAGTTGACGGTATGCGTGGCCGAGGAGTCCCAGGTCAGGTTGCTGGAGGAGGTGCTGTCGAGAAGTATGTCGTCGGCGGACCCCGGGGCTCCCGAGGGGGTCCAGTTGCCGGCGGTACTGGCCAGTCCGTCACCCGTACTTCCGTCCCATGTCTTGAGCCCGGCGAATGCGGGAGTCGCCAAAAGACAGCTCAGTACAAATGCGAAAAGCAGAGTGAAAAGACCATATTTCATCATTGCGGGAATATATTACAGGATCGGAGCACTTGTGTCAAAAAAAACGGGAAAATCATGCCTCGAAAAGGTATCAACCGGCTGACTCCGGGCCGTTTTCGGAGTACCAGAATTCGGGTTGAGGGCAGAGGGAGGAGACGCGGCCGGCGAGGAGGGCGGAAGGGTTGCGGGCAAAACGGTCCGCGACGCCGGATTTTTCTTTCCCGGCGGCTAAAAAGACGGTTTTTTCGGCGCGGGCTATCGTTGAAGGCGTAACTGTAACGCGGTCGATGTTGCCGGGCCGGCGCACCTCGGCGGCCCAGAGGCCGGGGGAAGCTTTGATATCCATGCCGGGGAAAAGGGAAGCCGTGTGGCCGTCGGAACCTAGACCGAGGAGGGCCAGCGATATTGTGCCGCCTTTGTCGAAGAAATCGGAAAAGCTTCTGTTCCAGATCGCGGCGTTTTCTTGAAGCGGCTTTTCCGGACTTACGCCGAGCACGTTTTGCGGCGGTATCCCGAGGGCGGATAAGGCGTTTCGAGCGTTACCGAAATTGCTGTCGGGCGAGTCGGCGGGGACCATGCGTTCATCGGTGAGAAAAACGCGCAGGCCGGGGGAAGCTTTCCAGGGCCGGGCGGCGATTTCCCGGTAAACGGGACGCGGCGTGGCGCCGCCGGGAATAATGACGGCCCGAAGGCCGGAATCTCCGGCGGCTGTATGGCTTTTGAGGAGCGCCGCAGTTGCCTGCAGAAAGTCCGCGAAAGTGCTGAAACGAACAGTCTTCATTCTGCTTCTGATACAGGCGGATATTGTTCGCGGAGCAGGTTCATGGCGGAAGCCGGGCCCGGGGCGCCGAACTCGTACGGTTCGGGTTTTACGGCCGATTTTTCGATTCCGTGAAGAGCCGGGGTGAAGATATCCCACGCGGCGGCAAGCTCGTCGGACCTGATGAAGAGGCTCCTGTCTCCGCTGATTACGTCCAGAAGGAGCCTTTCGTAGGCATCGGGTATTTCGCGGCCGAATGCGGCGGAATAGCTCAGGTCAAGGTCCGTTCCGGCGAGCCTGGTTTCCAGGCCGGGTACCTTGTTGATGACAGAGAGGCGGATGCCCTCGTCCGGCTGAATGCGTATAACGAGTTCGTTGGGCGGCAGGCAGGCCGGGTGCGGACAGAAAATGTTTTCAGGAACGGCGTTGAAGCGTATTCGCACCTCGCTCAGGCGTTCGTCGGTGCCTTTGCCCGCGCAGAGCGCGAAGGGAACGTTCTTCCAGCGGGGATTGTTTACCTTGAAAACGGCCGCCGCGAATGTGGGAGTTGTTGAGTTTGCAGGTACACCGTCTTCCCGGACATACGCGCGGTGGCCGTTCCCGGCCCGATACTGTCCGAGGGCGAAATCGGAAGCCGCGGGGGGTTGAACCGACCTGAGCACGGCGGTTTTGGCGTCGCGCACCGGCCCGGCGGCGGCCGAAGAGGGCTTTTCCATTGCGACAAGCGCCATGATCTGCATGAGGTGGTTCTGCATTACGTCCCTTATGATCCCGTAGTTGTCGAAGTAACGTGCCCTCTGCTCAACGCCGGTGTTTTCTTTCCACGTTATTTGCACGGAATCAATGTAGCGGCTGTTCCAGAGCGGCTCGAAAACCGCATTGGCGAAACGCAGTACCATCAGGTTTTGAACGATCTCCTTGCCCAGGTAGTGGTCTATGCGGAATGTCTGATTTTCGGTAAAGACTTCTGCCAGCTCAGCCGACATGGCGTCCGAGGAAGACCTGTCCTTCCCGAAAGGCTTCTCGGTTACGACCCTCGACCACGGCTCGTCCGCGTCGCAATTCACCATTCCGGCGGCCGCAATGGAACGGGCGGCGTCCGTGAACACGTCCGGAGGGACCGCGAGGTAGAAGAGCCTGTCGGGCCGCCGATTTCCTTCGTATGTGTGCATGGTGTCGTAAAGCGCGATAAACGAATCGGCCGAGCCGTATTGACCCTCGTGGTAATGACAGCGCCGGAGAAAGCCGGAAGTGTACTTTTCGCAGTCGGTGTCGGGCACGTACCTGCAGGTGAGGCGTTCGGCAACGCGGCGGCGGAAAGCGGAGTCGTCCATCTTACTGCGGGCAAACCCGAAAATATTGAAATCACCGGGAAGCAGATCTTGTGAATAAAGCGAGAAAAGGGCGGGGAACAGCTTGTGAAGCGCAAGATGGCCTGAAGCGCCGACTACCACAATGCTCAATGAATTGTCCGTCATTTCCGCTCTTTCTCTTTTCCCTGCATTCCCCTTTACCG
The DNA here is from genome assembly GCA_046483125.1 of Kiritimatiellia bacterium. Taxonomy (GTDB): domain Bacteria; phylum Verrucomicrobiota; class Kiritimatiellia; order UBA8416; family JAWODU01; genus JAWODU01. The sequence continues at coordinate 50,753 of JAWODU010000099.1, read as the reverse complement.
CGCAGATTTTTTTGACAGGATCTACTGGATTTACAGGATCGGGGAGACCATTACACGTCACATAGTCGTCCCGTCGAAACTCCCACCATGGCTTCGCCTTCATTTTGTCGGGCTATTTGTGACACTATCGTGTTGCGGCAGGAGTACAACGCAGGTCGGCAGGCCCGTTTCGACGAACCTGTCCAGCACGCGCTTGACTTCGGGATCATCCTGCCTGGTGGCGTCGAATTTGACCGTTACAAAATCTTCGAGCGCCTTACGGACTTCGGGATCTCTGAATGTCGTCTTATCCATCTTGATGCAGGCCCGGCACCACTCGGCCCAGAAATCTATGAACAGCGGCTTCTCCTGTCTGAAGGCCCTTTTCATCCCTTCGGCAAGGGAAAGATGCCGGCTTTCCGTTGCGGGGGCCGGGGGCATGAGAAGCGAAACCCCGCGGTAACCGTAGTACAGCGCCGCTGTCAGGATAATCACGCCGAACACCTGCTTGATTCTGGTCATCCATTTGCCTGCGCGGGGCAGGAACGATATTCCGGCGGCGGCGAAGGGCCAGGGCAGGGCCATGCCCAGCCCCAGTAGAAACGGGAGCAGGAGGCCGCTTTCAACGCCGCGGCTGTAAAGATCGGCGGAGAAAAGCAGTACGGAAATCAGTACGGGCGCAACGCAGGCGCCTGCAAGCAGAGCGGCCAGACAGCCCAGCAGGAACGCAGCTCCGAAGGTGCCCCTCCCCGAAAGACGGGAGCCCGCAGTGCCCTGCAGTTTCGTGAGATCGATGTTGAACACGTCGAACATTGCCAGCGACATCAGGCCGAATACCAGGGCCACGGCGAGGTTGAAAAAAGGAGAGGCATTGAGCGAGCCGAAACGCGCCCCGGTCAGAACCGCCAGCAGGCCCAGGCTTCCGTAGGTGAGAGCAATGCCCGCGCCGTAGGCGCTTCCGAGCGCGAAACCCCGCGCGCGGGATGCGCCCGGTTTCGCGGCGCCGTCCCCGGGGACGGCATTAATGGCCTGCACCCCGGCGCCCATGATGCCGAGGTTTATCGGTATCATCGGGAGTACGCACGGGGTCAGGTTCAGGCCGAACCCCATGACGATGATAATCAGAAGGGAGAAAACTACGCCGCGCGACGCGAACACGTCGGCGAAATCCGTACGCGATATTTCACCTCCCGAGACCGATTTCTCAAGGTAATCGATGAATTCGCCGGGCGGCATATAAGCCGCTGCGGGTTCTGTGACCGTGAAACGGTCCAGAAGATCGGTCCAGCGGGTGTCCGCCGAAGGTGAGTCGGGCAGGACCTTTTCGGTTTTTTCAATAACGCTCTCCGGGGTCAGGGCAAGACGGCTGACGGCGGGAAGAAAGCAGATATTTCCACTACAGCCCTGATATCTGACCTCTACGCTGAGCGGGTACTCTATATCGCCATTGAGAGCATAAACAAGCTGGACGTCCTTGTCGTAGATGCGCGCCTGCGTGCCTGAAGCGGGATCGAATCTGGTCATGGGCGGGGGAACGGAACGCGGCTTAAGCGAAACGTTTCCTTCCGCGGAGACGGAAAGCTGTTCGGAGTAAAGGTAGTGATCGGGGGGAACGCTTACGCGGACGTTCAGCAGAACGGTGTCTTCTGCCCGCGACAGCGAGCCGGTAACCGAAAAATCGTCGGCGGCGGCGGGAAAAAGGCATACCAGGAAAAACAGGACCGGCGAGACGGCTCTCAGAAGACAAAGTGCCGTTGCGGGGCCCCGACGGCCGGGTTGATTTGTATTCAGTGTTTCGCTTGTCATCATGTTGAGGCCCGCGGTTTCGGGTTTCACATGGATTGTTAGACAGGGCGGCGAGGGGTGTCAAGAACCGCGCGTCTAATAAAACGCAGGCCCTGAACGTTTAAATTCCTTGAGGTTTGGGATCTTTTCCTGTTAGCCTGATGAGCATGGAAGAAACACCACCGAGGAAACCTGCTCCGGTACCGCGGGGCGGCTCCCGGGGCCCGGCGCCCGGAAAAACCGCCAGGCTGACCCGGCCGGAACCCGAACCACAGCCGGAACCTCCTCAGACCGAACAGCCGGAGCGCGAACCGGAAGAACCGCTGGGGCCCGCTCCCAGGGCCCCGAGATCCGGTCCCAAGGCCCGGGGCATGGGGGCAAAGCCGTCACAGGCCGCCCGGGACGAATCACCCGACGGAAAGCTCGTCTTCAAGAAAAAAAGAAAGCGCCCCAACCGGGCGGAAAGCGCCGAGGCAATGAAGGAAAAACTTCGGCAGAAACGCCTTACGGCAAGCTCCGAATCGAATACCGCCGTGGTGTTCTGGATCGTGGGTCCCATAGCCGTGCTCATATTGAGTCTGATCATTTACGGGATCGTAAGGGCGAGCATTGTAAAGGAAAGACAGCCGAGGCACGCGAGCATGCCCGGGGCTTACAGGGATGATCATAACTCCTCCAGGCGGGACATGTGGATGAAAGACTGGATGGAGGAACACGGGGAAACCGAACAGCTTAAGCAGAGAAAAGAACGCATGAATAATTTTTACAGAGGGGAAGGCCCAGATGGGCGCTGATGAGGGCACAGGCGCTTATACTTTTACTGCTTGCGCTGTCGGCGTGCGGGGGGCGCGCGCCGGAAAAACCTGATAACACAAAAGAAAAACAGGGAAAGGAAGCTGTTTTGAGCTCGCGAAATGACGGCGGCAACCAGTCGGGGATAAAGGAAACCAGAAGCGGCGAATGGTCCCCGGGTCTTACCGAAGATGAAAAGAAGACTCTCTTCGCGATAGCCGGGGATACGCTGGAATGGTGCGTCAAGGGCGGCAAAGGAAAATTCTCTTTCGAGGACTATGCCGTTACGGAGAAGATGAAGGTTGAAACAGCCACTTTCGTGACGCTGAAGATAAACGGGAACCTTCGCGGGTGTATCGGATCGCTGGAACCGGTCGCGCCGATGTACAGGTCGGTCCACGACAACGCGGTGAACGCCGCTCTTCGCGACCCCAGGTTTCCCCCGGTGAACGTAATGGAACTGGAGAGGCTTGACGTGCACATATCACTGCTCAGTCCGATTGTTCCGATAGATTCGCTGGACGAATTCAAGCTTGGCGAGCACGGTATTATCCTGGAAAAGGGTTTCCACAGGGCGGTCTACCTTCCGGAAGTCGCTGTGGAGCAGGAATGGACGAAGGAAGAAACACTTTCTTCGCTCAGCCGCAAGGCCGGGCTCGGGCCGGACGCGTGGAAGGCCGGCACCAGCTTCAAAGTGTTTTCCAGTGTTGTCCTTTCAAAGTAAGCTCGTCTGCATAATCTCTGGCCAGGAATGACACTCGGCACGGGCAAAATGTACACAGGGAATGGGGTAACTGGTTTAATCTTGCCGGATAATGGACGGGGTTGTTCTGTAACGAGATATGCTGGGCAATACAGAACGGCTAAGCGGGTCGGTTAAGGGTAGCCGCCCGGGGAGGCGGAAAGGGTGGCGGTTAAGCGGATGGAGTAAGTGTGCGCTGAAGTGTTGAGAGCAAGGAATTGCGGCTATGGTACAGCCATTTGGGCATGAGAAACTGATCGTGTATCAGAAAGGAATGCGTTTCGCAACATTGCGCGAGACCTTGCTTCATGAGCTGGTTCGCGGCGTTGCGGCTTGCGATCACTTAGACCGCGGAGCGGAGAGCATCTTGATCAATATCGCCCACGCCAGCAATACCTGGTCGCCGAAAGAGCGAATAGTCTACCTGGGACATGCCAATGGTTCGGCGCTTGAATGCGCTGCCTGCCTCGATGTACTGGTTACAAAGGCCCTGCTGGCACGTGAGCAGGTTCAGCCCGGTAAGAGTCTGCTGGCGGAGATTGTCAGCATGCTTATCACCATGCGCAAGACTGCGGCCAACAGAGTCTGCGAAGCTCGTGCAGTCTACCGCACGAAGCGTGGGAATCTCTTCGAACACGAGGACTTGGATGCCTATCAGGTGGCCCTTCAACTCATTGCCTGGCTCGACCCCATGCTGACGAAGTCCTCGTGCAGTTCAGACCTCCTTTCGAAGCTCGATAAGTCGACTACATCCATCGTTCTGAATATCGCCGAGGGCAATGGTCGCTTCACGGGAGTAGATCAGTCGAAGTTCTATGAAACGGCATACAAGGCCACGATCCAGTCTGCATCACTCCTCGACCTTGCCGGCGGAAGCGGACCCAACAAGATCCCTGGCGTTGAAGACGGCCGCGAACTGCTCCGGCGCGTGGCCGCCATGCTTACGGCGCTTTCAAAGGCAGCTACGCATGAGTGACACACTTAACCGCACTCTTAACCGCCACCCTTTCCGCTGCGGCGGACGGATACCCTTAACCGACCTGCTTCCGCCGATTCCGAGGGAAGCCCGGTTCAGGATCCCAGATAGGTTTACTTCACTAACGGATTGTACGGACAACCCGCAAAGTAGAGCAGTTTATCCGCAATGAAATCCCGTGTGATCGCAGGGATGTTTTGGCTCGGGTGCCTTTCGACCCTCGCCCAGGTCACGCTCACGCGTGAAATGCTGGTGGCTTTCCTGGGCAACGAGCTGACCATCGGGACGATACTGGCGGCGTGGCTGGTGAGCATCGGCGCGGGGGCTTTCAGTTCGCGCCTGCTCTCGGGTGCCGTAAAGGATCCGAAAAGGATCCGGCGTTTTCTTACCGGCGTACTGCTCGCGATGAGCGCAGTGTTTCCAGCCCAGGTGCTGGCTGTGAGGTCGGCCCGGATGGTGCTGGGAGTTCCTCTTCTTGAATACGTTTCCGGCGGGGGTGTGGTCTTAACGGCCGTTACGGTTCTTTTCCCGCTTGGCTGGTGTATAGGAGTTTTCTTTCCCTTTGCCTGCAGACTGCTGGCCTTGACGGACGGGAGCGGGGCAGTGAACGACGCGGGAACCGGGGTATGGCAGGGATCGGCCGTGAGCGCGATTTACGCCGCCGAAGCCCTGGGAAGCGCATCGGCGGGCGTAGTGCTCACTTTTGTGCTTCTTCCGGTCATGAGCCCCGCGCAGATAATTCTTTCCGGAGTGGCGGTGGGGTTCGCCGGGGCGGCGTTTACGACGGGCGGAAAGAAATTGACCGCCGCTTATGCCGCTGCGGGCACGATTCTGCTGGCTGGCGCGGTGATGAACGCGGGTGCGGTAAAGCGTCTTGAGGAACACCTCGTTGGCTGGCGGTGGAAGGCGTTCGGGGTAATCGAAGATGCAGGCGATGTGTCGCGGCAGGACTCCGGCGCGGAACAGAGAGACGGCGAAGTCACACTCGTTGCCTGGGAAGACACGGTTTACCGGAACCTGGCCGTTACCCGGCTGGCGGGTCAGTATACATTGTACGGCAACGGTCGGGTAATGTTCAGCTTTCCGGATCCTTATGAGTACGAAAGCTCGGTGCATTTCATGATGGCGCAGAATCCGTCCGCCGGGCGGATACTGGTCCTTGGCGGTAACGCCGTCGACGTGATTCCGGCGTTACTTAAATATCCCGTTGAAGAGATTGTTTACGTAAACCTTGACCCGGGTGTGGGCCGCCTGTTGCGGGCAATTGTGCCCGCAAGGTGGGAAGCCGCGTTCAGCGACCCGAGGGTAAGGTACGTTACGGCAGACGCGCCGCGATTCGCGCGCACGTGCAGGGAGCGTTTCGACATTGTCGCGGTCTACTCTCCCGAACCCGCGACAGCGGCGGCCAACAGGTTCTATACCCTGGAATTTTATGAGAGCATAAAAAGGATACTGTCGCCGCGAGGATTCCTTTATACTTCAGTTCATTCTTCCGAGAGACTGCGGTCCGAGGCGGTAAACATTGCCGCCTCCGTGTACAGGACCCTGCGAGAGGTGTTTGACGTTGTCCTGGTTACAGCCGAGTCGCGCAACCGTTTCTTTGCCGGGGGGCGGGAGTCGGGTCTGAGCTTTGACAGAGAGGTCCTCTACGAACATAGCCGGGATTCGGGCGTTAAGTCCGAAGTGTTTGATCCCAGGATTATTTTGGGAACGGACGTCATTGCGGAGGAGAAAGTCCGGTTCGTACAAAACAGGCTTGAGGAGGCGCGGGCGGCTCTCAATACGAATATCAGGCCGGTGACGTATTTTTACAACCTGATGGTATGGGGTCGTATCAGCGACTCCGGTGTAACGGGTTTTCTCAAGGCGATAGAGAAACTCCGGGTTCACACAGCGGGACTGTGGCTTATCGTCTTCGGCGCGGTATGCGCGGCGGCGGGTTTTGTTATGCGCCGGGTGCGGAAAGCTGGCGCCCCTTCCTGGAGCAGGCTGATGTTTGCGCTGGTAATAGGCACTACGGGGTTCTGCGCCATGGGAATCGAAATAGTGCTTATATTTGTTTTTCAGAACCTTTACGGGTACGTGTACGCCAAGATCGGGCTGATTGTCGCGATGTTCATGCTGGGGCTGGTCATTGGAGCGCCTTCGGGAAGGTTCTTCGCCGGCCGCGGGCCGCGCGGGGCGGTTCTCGCGGCGGTGGGGCTGGACTCTATATTGCTGGCACTGCTCTTCGCGGTGCCGTTTGCGGTAAGAACTGCATCGACGTGGGATTCCGGGGGAACCGCCCGACTGCTTATGGAAGGACTGATCTACGGGCTCGTTCTTGTTTCCGGGTGGGCTGTCGGGGCCGAGTTTCCCGTGGCCAACAGGCTGTACTTTGAATCCGGCGCGGAAATTTCCGCCGGCGCCGCGGTAACCGACGCCACCGATCACACCGGCTCCGCCGTGGGAAGCATTGCCGTGGGAGTGGTGCTGGTGCCGGTTCTGGGAATAGCCGGGTCGTGCGCAACAATGGCGGCGTTGAAGTGCGCTTCGCTTCTGTGCCTGAGTTCGGGACTGGCGACTATGCCCACACGCCGGGTATAACGGCGGCGCAGTGGGGGCACCTGCCTTCCTTGAGATCCTCTGAAAGCGTCATCATTCCGTGCCGCTTAATGACAGGCCGGCGGCATTCAGGGCAGAAAGTGGTCTCGGCTTCGGCGCCCGGCAGGTTGCCGGTGTAGACGAAACGGCACCCCTGTTTCATAGCGGTTTCGCGCGCCAGGGCCAGGGTACGGGGCGGGGTGGCCGGAAGATTCGTAATTTTATACGTAGGGTGAAAACGCGTGAAGTGCAGGGGCACATCAGCGCCCAGGTTCTCGACTATCCATCCGGCCATGCGCTTGATCTCTTCGGCGCCGTCGTTTTTTGTTGGAATAACGAGTACAACGATTTCAAACCAGATACCGGAATCGGCGAGAGTTTTCAGAGTATCAAGAACCGGTTTCATGAGACCGCCGCACAACCCGGCGTAAAACTGCTGAGAAAACGCCTTGAGGTCGATTTTAACGGCGGTCATTACTTCGCATAGTTTCCTGAGGGGTTCCTTGGATATAAACCCGTTGCTGATAACGACGTTGCCGATGCCCCTTTCGCGGGCGGCCTTTGCGCAATCCATCATGTATTCATAAAAAATTGTCGGTTCACTGTATGTGTAGGCCACTGTTTTTGAATTGTGTCGAGCGGCGGATTGCGCGATCTGATCCGGGGAAACGAACGGAAAATCCGCGACCTTGTCCGGGTGGCTCTTCTGATACTGGGATATTTCCCAGTTCTGGCAGAATTTACAGTGGATGTTACAGCCGACCGTCGCTATGGAGTAAGCCATGCTTCCCGGATATACATGAAACAGGGGTTTTTTCTCGATGGGATCGTTGTGGCGTGAACACGGATGACCGTAAACGAGCGTGTAGTAACGCCCGTTCCGGTTTTCTCTAACGCCGCAGTTTCCGCGTTTCCCTGGGGCTACCATGCATTGCCACGGGCAGAGAGTGCACCGGACCATGTTATTTCCGAGTTTCATGTAATGCCGCGCTTCGCGAAGCTCGGGGGTCGAAGGAAGCGCGGCCGAGGCCGTGAGCGCGGGAACGCTGAGGCCGGCGGCAGTGGCGGCGCGGATAAAATCACGGCGTGAGACGTTCGGACTGTTCGTCGTTCTTTGTTCGTTGTGCTTTGTTGGGCGTACGTGAGACAGCATTTGTTATTCCTTTTCGCGATAAGTTTAGCTTATTGGCTGTGGGATTTCAAGTTCTTGCTCGAGGCGTGCGTTAATAGTATGGTCCGGCTGTTAGCGTTGGAAGGGGGAGGCGGGGTCGTGGACAGGGAGTATTTTCAATATAAGGGAGCGGATATCGTCAGTCACATACTGCCCCGCAAGTTCGCGTACTGGGTGGGCCTGCGCGTGGCGGACTCGATGTACCGGCGGGACGTGCGCGGGCGCAGGGCGGTTATATCGAATCTGCGCCATATACTCGAATTCCAGGGGGTAAGTCCTTCCAGGGAAACCCTGAGGCGTCTTTCGAGGAAAACTTTTCAATACTTCGGCAAGTATCTCGTTGATTTTTTCCGGTTCAAGCAGATGCCGATTCAGCGCGTTGAGAAATTTGTGAGCATCGAAAAGGGCGAAAGCATGAAAAAGGCCGAAAGGACGGGGAAAGGGGTGCTGGCTGTAGGGGCGCACCTCGGCAGTTGGGAAATAGGCGGCGCCGTACTCGCGGCGCTTGGTCATCCGGCCAGCGTTGTTGTACTGCCTGAGTCGAACAGGAGGATCGACCGGCTTTTCCAGAAACGCAGGAAAAACCGGGGTATGCGCCTGCTCCCGGTGGGCCGCGCGGCCATGGGTATTGTCAGGGCCTTGGAAAAACGTGAATGGGCGGCGGTTCTGGCGGACCGTGATTACAGCGGCAGGAACGACCCGATAGATTTCTTCGGTAAGCCGGCGCGCCTGCCGCGGGGGCCCGCCCTTATTTCGGCGAGAACCGGCGCTCCTCTTCTTCCTGTCTTTCTTCTGAGGGAGCCCGATGATACGTTCCTTCTGCGGTTCCACGAACCGATAAACGCGAGCGGTGAGGGGGCCTATGAGGAGATACGGCTGAGGCTTTGCAGAGTACTTGAAGCGGAAATAGCGGCAAGGCCCGAGCAGTGGTTCATGTTCGAGGATTTCTGGGGCTGGGATCTCCGCCGGGGAGAGCAGAATTCATGAGCGGGACCGGGCACAGATTTTGTGTTCTCATGCCCGCGTACAGGGAAGGAAAAAAAATAAGGGAAGTCCTGAGGAGAATACTGAAACACTGCCGGGACACGGTGGTGATCGACGACGGCTCCGACGACGGAACCGCGGAAGAGGCGGAAAAGACAGGGGCAACGGTTCTCCGCCACCGGGTAAACAGGGGCAAGGGAGCGGCGCTTGCCACGGGTTTTGAATATGCCGGGAAAGGGAACTTTGAATTTGTAATTGTGATGGATGCGGACGGCCAGCACGATCCGGATGACATACCCGTATTCATCCGGGCGTTTGACCGGGGCGCGGGTCCAGTGATAGCGGGCAATCGCATGGGGAACACGGAGAACATGCCGCTCGTCAGACGCATGACGAACCGGTTTATGAGCGGGCTCCTGAGCGGAAAAATGGGACAGCGTGTTCCGGATACGCAGTGCGGTTATCGTTTGTATGCGGCAGAGGTGCTTGAATTGATTCCCGCTGATTCAGGCAGGTTTGCGGCGGAGTCGGAGGTGCTTTTGAGGCTGGCGGACGCGGGAGTAAAGATCAACTCAGTCCCGGTGAAGGTGATTTACGGGAGTGAAAAAAGCAAGATAAACCCGTTGCGCGATACGTTCCGTTTTTTCGCGATGCTGAGGCGGTATGGGAGGGGGAGGGGGAGGGAGAAAAGTTGAAAGCTGAAAGCTGAAATCGGGAAAGAAACCGCGAATCACACGAATCTGCGCGAATGAAGAGAAGAGGGGAATAGACACAAAAAGGCACGAAAAGGGACGGAGGGGAGATTAAGATTGGGATTAAGATTTTGGGGAACCTGTAACCGGGGTAAAGGAGGAGAGAATTGCTCAACGCGATAATATGGCTTACGGTGATTACGCTCATTCCCGCGCTGGAGTTGAGGGCGTCGATCCCGTGCGGAATTCTTCCCGTGCCGATTCCCTTTACCGGTATTACAGTAAACGAACACCTGAGCTGGCCGGTCGTCGTGCTGGTGTGCACGGCGGTCAATATACTGCTCGGCTGGGTGGTGTTCGGCGTCCTCGGCCCCGTGTTCACTTTTGTGCGTAAGTGGGAATGGTTTGACCGCGGAATATGGCCGAAACTGGAACGGACCAGGCACAGAATACATCCCTACATCGAAAAATACGGTGAACTGGGAGTGGCGCTGTTTATCGGTATTCCGCTTCCGGGTTCAGGCGTGTATACGGGCGCCTTCGGGGCCTACCTGCTGGGAGTCGGGAAGAAAAAATTCGCGGTTGCCAACGTGATAGGCGTCCTGCTCGCCGCGGCGGCCGTGACGGCTGTCTGCCTCCTGGTTCTCTACGGAACCGTGGGCGAAGAGAGCTGGCTGGCGAAATGGTTTCTGAGCCGGACCGAAGAGATCGAGTCGGCTATGTGAACATGCTATCTGGCAGTGGAGCGACCTGGCACTTTTGAGCTTGCGAATTCCGTATCGCGGATCGTCTGGTTTTATGAAGCGGTTCCGGCCGGGCAATACTCGAAGCACTTTCATTTGAACGTCATGGCGCCGCCGGCGGATTCTTCGAGTTCCTTGAGAGAGGGCTGTTCCGGAAGCGCAGAGACGCCCCTGGTGAAGATTTCCGCGAGGTAAGAGGCGTCGGCCAGCGCGCGGTGGAAGGAAGCGGCCTTGACTCCCAGGTGTTCGACGAGCGCGCGAAGGTTGTGGGCTTCGGCTTCCGGAAACCACCCGCGGAACAGCCTGAGGGTATCCAGCACTTCGTTTGCAGGCGGCCTGAGCCCCGCCCGTTCTATTTCGGCGCGCAGAAACCGAACGTCAAAACCGGCGTTGTGTGCCAGAAGAACGGCGCCTTCAGTGAATTCTATGAATTCCGGGAACACTGCCCCGAAACCCGGAGCATCGGCCACCATTTTATCGCTGATTCCATGTACGCGGCGTGAAGATTCCGGGATGGGAATGCCGGGGTTAATGAGCCAGCTCCTGGATTCGAGAATGTTTCCGCCGCGGAATTTAACCGCGGCAATTTCGACGATACGTGCGGACCGGGGGCTGAAGCCCGTGGTTTCGGTATCGAACGCCGCGAAGGTAATATTTTCGAGAGGGGAGGCGGTACACCTGGGGTGAATACCGAAGATGCAAATAAAGCCGGCCATGGCAAAGCGCGGCAGTAACAGCCGGATTTTTGTGACGGAGTTCATCGATCAAATGTGAATTATCAGTTTATGAAACCGTGTGCTTAGATCTCCAGTGTCATGCCTTCGCGGGCCCAGAAGACGGCCATTGGCGGTTCGAGAGAAGCGTAACCGCGCGCGTATCGCACGGCGAGCTTGTCGAGCTGAACGTCGGAATGCTGAGGTTCGTGGTGGAACAGCGCGAGCTGTTTGACCCCCTGTTCGTAGGCGACATCCAGGACAGTGGGAATACTGCTGTGGCCCCAACCCTTTCGATCGCGGTATTCTTCGGGAGTGTATTGCGCGTCTGCGACCAGAAGATCACAGCCCCTGATGAACTCACGGTATTGATCGGCCGGCTTAGGGTCGTCCGTTGAAGCGTCGGGCGAGAGCATGCCGTCGAGTTCGATATCGCTGGCGTAAACAGCGGTCTTTTCCCCGACCGACAGGCGGTACCGTACGGAGCCGCCGGGATGGCTTACCTGCTCCTGCCATTCCACCTTGACCGGCCCGATTTCGATGGCTGGTTCGGAAAACTCGATAATGGACATGTCGGCGGCGAGGGCATTGAGGTTAACGGGAAAATAATTCATGTCCATTTGCCCCCGCAGAATCGACTCGAGAAAGCTTTCTTTCTTTGGACTGCCGTAAATTGTGAGCCTGGTATTGGGCCGATAGGCTGGGGCGAAGTAGGGAAGGCCCTGTATGTGATCCCAGTGCGTGTGGCTGAGCAGAAGGTGCAGGTCGAGATCGGTGCCTTCCTTTTTCGCTTTTTCGGCCAGCTCGATGCCCAGGTTGCGTATTCCGGTGCCGGCGTCTATGATTACGGTTGTATTGCCGCAGGCCACGGAAACACAGGGGGTGTTGCCGCCGTATTTTTCGGTGGCATAGCCCGGAGTGGAGATGGAACCTCTTGTTCCCCAGAACGTGACGTACATCCCGGGGGGAGCAGTGTCTTTCATGGGTGTTTTCGGATTTTTCGCTGGACGAACTGAAACTTGGCCTCACCGATGTAAATGTGGTCGTTGCTGCGCAGAACGCAATGCCTTACCTTGACGCCGTTGACGTACGTTCCGTTGGTGCTGTCGAGGTCTTCGACAAAGTATTCTTCGCCGCGGGCGCCTACCCGCGCGTGGCGCCTTGAGACACTGCTTTCACGCAGGGATATTTCACAGTTCGGGGCACGGCCTATGTGAACGGTTTCACTGTTGAGGGGAATGCGGGTGGGTTTGCGATCGCGCGCCATCAATTCGAGGTAAGCCCTGGTTTCCTGGAAGGTGGTTTCCATGAGGAGATAGGGAGGAATCTCCAGCGTACTGGAAAGCTGACGGGTGTCTTTCAATGGGTCCGGCCCGGGGGCGCGTATGGTGGGCTCTACCTGCTTTTCCGTTTTCTTCGCCGTTTTTTGCAGTTTTTTCATGCGCGCGATAAATTATGCAGTCTGACAGCCGGATTGTCAAGAAACGGGCGAAGAAATCGATGCCGTTCACCTTTATTCAAGGGCGGCTTCGGCCATGGCTTCAAGATTGCGCGGGGGCACGTTGGGCAGGACGGCTTCGTGACTGGGGCTGACGATCAAACGCGGACCGAGTACGGATTTCACGCGCCGGACTTCATTTCTGACGTCTTCGGGAGTTCCTTCAACCAGAAGGTACTGTGTGTCAATGCCTCCCATAAAAGCGATGCGGCCGCCGAAATCACGCGCCAGGGTATCCGCGTCCATGTTTGCTGCAAGGGCCTGGAGGGGATGAAGGCAATCGACCCCGGCGCCGATCAGGCGCTCAATAACCTTGTGAATCGCCCCGCAGGAATGCAGTAACGCATGATAGCCGTGCGCGTGGGCCTGTTCGGTAAAGCGGCGGAACCACGGCATGATAAACTGATCGAACTGTTCCGGCCCGCAGATCAGATCCTGCTGTGTGCCGAAGTCGTTGCCGAAAAAGAAGCCGTCCGCTTCAGCCCCCGCTTCGGCAAAAAAACGTTCATTGGCTTCGAAGTAGAAGCCGCAGACCCGGTCCGTTACGGCATGAACGATTTCGGGATGCGTGTACATCTTTACCAGGTAGTCTTCCATTCCGAACAGGTCCATGACGTTATGGTAAAAACACGTCCAGAATCCGCTGGCGCGGTAGACATCGCCGGCTTCGCGCAGTGCAGAAAGACATCCGTCGAAGCAGAGGTAATCCGGGTTCGGCCAGGGGAAAGAATCAACCTCTTCAACATCTTCGCAATCGGAGAACGGTCCGGGCTGTCCGTGTCTCTTCCTGGCGAGACCCGCGTCGAACATGCCGTACCCGTCCGGGTCGCGGTAGGCGTCCGGGAAAAACTGGGGGCAGATCCAGCGGAAGTCGTCCCGAAGCTTCCGCCTGAGTTCCTCATCGGTTGCCGTTCCGAAATACTCGTGCAGGCCCGGCCAGCTTTCGCCGTGAGGATTCCCGAGCCAGAGACCACAGCGGTCGGCCGCTTTTCCCTCGATTATTGCCCGCACCCGTTCCCTGCTGTTCATGGAATCGTGTTTCCTGTTTTAACCTTTTTTCTGTCAATGTTGTTTATGCTTACACTATTCGTGAAACCGTGTATTAAGTCAATTGAAAGCCGGGACGGTGGGTGCAGGATGAAATATGATTGTGCGGGCGGATGCGGTCGGATACAGTAAAAAAGCGTTTATGCAACCGCGCGCGAGGAGGATGGAATGCTGAGGACGGGGACGGGATTTGACAGCCACAGGTTCGAAGGAGCCGGGAAGCTGGTCCTGGGAGGCGTGACGATTGAAGGAAGCACGGGCCTCAAGGGGCATTCCGACGCCGATGTGCTTTCCCACGCGGTAATTGACGCCTTGATGGGCGCGGCCGCTCAGGGCGACATAGGCGGGAGATTTCCGGATTCTGGCGACAAATGGAAAGGCGTTTCCAGTATTGAAATGCTGAAAATTACCGTGGACGAAATGGCCGGGAAGGGGTTTCAGGTGGTAAACGTTGACACCACCGTCATAGCTGAAAGGCCGAAACTTACGCCCTGGATAGATAAGATCAGGAAGAGCCTGGGGGAAACACTGAGCGTTGACGTTTCGCGGATATCGGTAAAGGCGAAAACCGCCGAATCCATGGGCGCGCTGGGCCGGGGCGAAGGAATGGCGGCAATGGCGGCCGTACTGGTAGAGGAAACTGAAAAGTGAAAGCGGAAAAGCTGAAATTCTATAACACGCTGACCAGGCGGCTTGAGAAATTCGAACCCCGGGAAAGGGGCTCGGTTGGAATGTACACCTGCGGACCCACGGTTTACGACTTTGCGCACATAGGTAATTTCCGGGCGTATGTTTTTGAAGATCTTCTCCGCCGGTGTCTCAGGTACGCCGGTTACGGCGTTACACAGGTCATGAACCTGACCGATGTCGACGACAAGACGATCAAAGGCGCGAGGCAGGCCGGCGTGCCGCTGGGCGAATACACCCGGAAGTACAAGGACGCGTTTTTCGAGGACCTGAAAGTGCTCAATATCGAAAGAGCCGAGTATTATCCCGAGGCAACGGCCCACGTGGGCGATATGATTGAAATGGTGCAGAAACTCCTGGACAAGGGTCACGCGTACCGCGCGGAGGACGGGTCGGTTTATTTCAGGATTTCCAGTTTTGAAGACTACGGGAAGCTGGCGCGGATTGACACCTCGGGACTGCGCGCGGGCGCGAGGGTAAGCCACGACGAATACGAGAAGGACGACGCGGCTGATTTCGCGCTGTGGAAGGGGTGGACCCGGGAAGACGGTGACGTGGCCTGGGAAACGCCGTGGGGACGGGGTCGACCCGGATGGCACATTGAGTGCTCCGCAATGAGCACGAGGTACCTCGGGGAAACGTTCGATATTCACACCGGCGGCGTGGACAATATATTTCCGCATCATGAAGACGAAATAGCTCAAAGCGAAGCGGCTTCGGGGAAACAGTTTGTGAAATACTGGCTCCACTGCGAACATCTGATCATGGAAGGCAGAAAGATGTCGAAGTCGCTGGGTAATTTTTTCACCCTCAGGGATATCCTTGAAAGGGGTTACACGGGCAGGGAAATCCGGTATGTGCTTATGGCCGGCCATTACAGACAGAGGTTGAATTTCACATTTGAGGCCCTGGACGGAGCGCGGACGGCGCTTGAGAGGATAGACGAGTTCAGGGGGCGGCTCAGGGAAGCGGATTCGGGATGTTTTCCGGAGGTTTTACCCTGCTGGGCCGAGAAGTGCCGCAAAAGTTTCGAAGAGCGCCTTGCCGGGGATATGAATGTGTCGGGAGCCCTGGGGTCCCTGTTTGACATGGTCCACGACGGGAACCGGGCTATGGATGCAGAAGGAAAGGCGCCCGCGGGATGGTCGCCCGCGGCGGTTGACAGGCTGATGGCGAGATTCGAAGAGGTGCTCGGAGTTCTGGCCGGGTCCGGCGAAGAAACCGACGAAGAAACACGGGAGCTGGCGCGGCGCAGGGAAACAGCCAGAAAGAACAGGGACTGGCAGGAGGCCGACAGGCTCAGGGATGAAATTACGAAACGCGGTTGGGAAGTCCGGGACACGCCCGGCGGTCCGAAGCTGAAGAAGCGGTGACAAACCGGCAAGAGGTAAAAGTTCGGTGAAAAACGGATGCAGGACGAGTTGGAGCACTTAGTCGCAGACTTAACCGCTACCCTTTGTCGTGTACGCTTAAACGACTCTGTTGCAACGGCTGTCACATGACGAGTAGGCAGGTCGGTTAAGGGTGTGCGTCCGCCGTGGCGGAAAGGGTGGCGGTTAAGAAAGCGTTTAAGTGTATTGGAAAACAGGGGAGAGAGTCGAAAAGCGGCTAATGACCTGCAAGAAGGACTGTTACACAGAAAAACGTGCTGTCAGCTTTGACAGAACGACAAAGCGGCAAGAGGTGACACGGAATGGACAGAGGGAAAAGAGGCGCGTTTATAAGTTTTGAAGGTCCCGAGGGGAGCGGAAAGTCAACGCACGCGGAAAGACTGGCGGAAAGACTGCGGGGGACCGGCCAGGAAGTGATCAGAACCCGCGAGCCTGGAGGGACGCCGGCGGGGGAAGTGATCAGAAATGTTCTGCTCGGGGACTGGGGGCTGGGAAATTCCGGAGCGGCGGAAACGGAGATATTTCTGTTCGCCGCCGGAAGAGCTGAACTTACCCGGTCGGTAATCAGGCCTTCCCTTGGCAAAGGCGCGTGCGTTATTTCGGACAGGTTCGGCGATTCGACCACGGCGTATCAGGGTTACGGGCGCGGCTGGAATGTTGAGAAAATTATAGCTTTGAACAGCTACGTTACGGATGGGCTCCAGCCGGATGTTACGTTCCTTCTCGATCTGGACGTGCGTGCCGGGTTCGAGCGCGTTGATGCCAGGCGGGGCGGCGGAGCGTCCGGCTACGACAGGATCGAAAGAGGCGGTATGGAATTTCACGACAGGGTGCGCTCGGGGTACCTGGAACTGGCGAAGAGATGGCCGGAGCGGTTCAGGATAATAGACGCGCGAGGTGAGCCTGAAACGGTGCAGGAAGAAATATGGTCGGTGCTCGTCAACGATAATATTGTATGAAGACCGAGCTGGCATATGAATACCTTAAAAAGAGCGTTCGTTCCGAAAGGGCGGCGCAGTCCTACCTGGTGGCATGCGAACCGATTTCCGAAGGTATCGCCCTCGCGGAAAGGACGCTTTGCCTGTTGTACTGCGAAGAGGACGGAGACGCCGGCGAGTGCCCCGCATGCCGGAAGGTCCAGGAGAGGACGCATCCGGATATTCTCTGGGTGGAGCCCGAGAAGAAATCGAGAAGAATATCGATAGAACAGATCAGGGATATCCAGCAGAGAATTTTTCAGTCTTCTTTTTCCGGAGGATGGAAAGCGTGCGTGCTTACGGGGGCGGACAGGCTTTCGCCCCAGGCCGCGAACGCGTTTTTGAAAGTACTGGAGGAACCGCCGGGCAGAAGCATTTTTTTTCTGCTTACGGACTCTCCGGAGTTCCTGATGCCGACGATAGTGTCGAGGTGTCAGCGGCTGGCAATAGAGTCCGACAGGGTGGATCTGCCGGAAGAGCTTGCCGACGAAACGGCGGAAATCCTGGAACGCGCCGGCGAGGGAGGCAGTACCGGTGCGGCAGCGGCCGCGGATTGCGTGGCCGGGCTTCTGAAAAGATTGAAGGACGGAATAACCGAGGGGATGGCGGAAAGCGCCGGGGGCGAGGATTTGAACAGGGAAACCCTCGATGCGCGCGCCGGCGCCAGGTACGTGGAAATGCGTACCATGCTGTGGAGGTTTGTGTTACTCTGGTATCGGGATATACTTCTATTGAGCGGTGAAGAGGATACGGAACCCCTGGCCGGGAAACGTTACGCGGAAACACTGAAGAAAGCGGCAAGAAGGGTGACGTTCAGGCAGGCGTTGAGAGATCTTACGGCTGTTGAGGATGCTCAGCGGATGTTTGAGCGGCATATACCGGAAAAGTCGGTATTGAGCAGATTATTTGTTAAGCTGGCAGGGAACAGGGAAAAGGGGAAAGCTGAAAGCAGAAAGCTGAAATAGCGAAAGCAGAAATAGCGAAAGCTGAAATAGCGAAAGCTGAAATGGGGAAAGCGGAAAGCTGAAATTGGGGAAGAAACCGCGAATCACGCGAATCAACGCGAATGAAGAGAAGATGGGAATAGCCGCAAAAAGGCACAAAAAATAACAGATAACGGATGACAGATGACGGATGACGGATGGGAGATAAAGATTGGGATAAAGAGGAAGGGGATGGCCACTTAGTCCATAGACTTAGTCGCAACACTTTCCGCCGCGGCGGACGTTTACGCTTACTCGACCCGCTTTGTCCGTAGTTGTTGAGCAGGAATCGGTTAAGTTTAGCGACTAAGTGTAACCGTCCGCCGCGGCGGCTGAAAAGGTGGCGACTAAGCGGGTCGATTAAGAGGAAGAGATTAAGATAAAGATTGGGACTAGGATTTCGGGGAACTTGTAACCTGTAACCTGCAACTTACACACGACGGCGGAGCAGAGGAAATTTGAGGACCGCAGAAATAGAGATAGACCGGGGGTACCGGGTGAGATGCAGAGTCGGGGATGATGTATTGGTTCACAAGGGCGATTCCTGCGTTGTGGACATCCGGAAGGTACGGGAATTCGGTAAGGTCTGCTCCGTGGGCGAGGGCCGTGAAAAAGGCGCCGGCCCCAGGGCGCCGCGGGTAATACGGCAGGCCACACTGCAGGACCGGGCGAAGGCCAAGGAAGGCGTGCTCAGAAGCAAAATGGCCAGGGATTCATGCGCGGCCAAGGCGGAAAAATACGGCTTTGCCATGCGTTTTCACAACGTGCGTTACAGTTTCGACCGCACGACGCTTTACCTTGCCTACGAATCTGAAGAACGGGTGGATTACAGGGAGATGATAAAGGAACTGGCCGTGGAACTTCGGGCAAACATTGAGATGCAGTATCTTGGTGTTCGAGACGGCGCGGCGTTGTGCGGTGGTATGGGGCCCTGCGGAAGGCCGCAGTGCTGTAGTACGTGGCTGAAGAGGTTCGAATCGGTCAACGTAAAAATGGCCAAGATTCAGCATTTATCGCTTAACCCGGCTGGAATAACGGGTATGTGCGGCAGGCTCAAGTGTTGCCTCAGGTATGAAGTAGACACGTACAGAAAACTTCAGAAAGGAATGCCGCGCGAGGGAGACAGGGTGGAGACTCCGAAAGGACCCGGGCGGGTAATCGGAGGAAGGATTATAGCGCAGAAGGTAAAGGTGCGGCTGGAGGACGGCCGCGAGGTCACGGTAAAGGTGGACGAGGCGCGCAGGATGCGCGGCCGGATGAGCAGGTGAAAGCTGAAAGCAGAAAGCTGAAAGCTGAAACGGGGAAAGCAGAAAGCTGAAAAGGACGGGTAAGATGAAGATTTTGCTTTTGAACGGACCGAATTTAAACCTCCTGGGCACGCGCGAGCCCGAAACGTACGGGGAAGTGAACCTGGACGATATTGTGGCCCGGGTAAAAGACAGGGCAGGCGATCTTGGCGCGGAGGTCGACGCGGTACAGAGTAACGAGGAGGGATTCCTGGTTACGACGATCGGGCAAAGCGAAGGCGTGTATGACGGAATCGTGTTCAATCCCGCGGCGTACACGCACACGAGTATCGCGTTGAGGGACGCGCTGACGGCCTGCAGAGTACCGTGCGTGGAGGTCCACTTGAGCAATATTTACGCGCGCGAGGATTTCAGGCACACAAGTCTTACAGCGCCGGCGTGCGTGGGACAGATAAGCGGTTTCGGAGCCGGGAGTTACATCCTGGGGCTCGAAGCGCTTGTCGATTATCTGAATAATCGAAAATAAAAATGCGGGGCCGGTCGGCCCGGAAAGGATACCGAAGCCATGAGAAAATTACTTCACAGGTTAAGCGGTCTTGCGCTTTTTGCGGGATTGATCGGGGTTTCAATAAGCATACTGAACAGCGCGTTGAACACTGAAACGTGGACGGCGACGATGAGAGCGGTACAGTCGGGAAGAGTAACGGCTCTGTTCCTGGGCGTGGGACTTCTCTGTCTGACGGTCCTGTTTTTGCTGACGGCAATACCGGCTAAAAAGCGCGGGCAGTTCCTGTCTTTCGACCAGGAAGGTGGCACTGTGAGCATAAGCACGGGAGCAATCGCAAACTACGTTGCCAAGTTGAGCGACGAATTCCCTTCCATTACGCGTATGCGGCCCGAGATTATCACCGGGCGCAACAGCATAGACGTGGTGGTGAACGTTCGTATCAAGGCCGGCCCGGATATTCACGAAATATGCGAAGCCCTCCAGCAGAGGGTGCGGCAGAGTATTACCAGCGGACTGGGGATTGCGGATGTGAGGAGCGTTGAGGTAAAAGTGGACGAGATCGCGGGTGAACGGCGCGCGGCGGAGTAAGGGGAAGCTGGAAGCAGAAATGGGGAAAGCAGAAATGGGGAAAGCAGAAAGCTGAAAGCTGAAACAGGGAAAGCAGAAATTGGGAGAGAAACTGCTAATCACGCGAATGTGCGCGAATGGAGAGAGAAGAAACCGCGCCTGTCCGCTCCGCCGCGGCGGGCTGTGCGAATGGAGATGGAGATAAGGACATGGATGATGAGATAAAGCTTGTGATAGTGGGATCGATAGGACTGGACACTATAAAGACTCCCTTTGACGAAGGGACGGACCTGCTGGGCGGTTCGGTAAGCTACGCCTGCGCGGCCGCCTCGTTCTTCGGTACGGTCGGAATGGTCGGCGTTGTCGGTGAGGATTTCCCCGGGAAATATCTAAGTCTTTATGAAACACTGGGTATCGACACAGAAGGTCTTCAACGCAAGGAGGGGGCAACGTTTAAATGGTCCGGGGTTTACAGCGATGACATGAACGAGCGCGAAACGATTTCGACGGAACTGAACGTCTTCGCGTCCTTCATGCCGGACCTCCCGGAATCCTACAGGAAGGCGCCCTTTGTTCTCCTTGGCAACATATCCCCTGACTTACAGCTTCACGTGCTGGACCAGGTCGAGAATCCGCGCTTTGTAGTGGCGGATACGATGGATTTATGGATCAAAACGGAGCGCGAGAAACTGATGGATGTCCTCGGAAAAACCGACATGCTGATGCTCAACGACGGGGAAGCCCGCCTGCTGACGGGAGAATACAACCTGAAACGCTGTGCGGCAAAAATACTGGAATCCGGCCCCGAGTACGTGGTTATCAAGAAGGGCGAGCACGGGGCACTGCTTTTCGGAGGGGACAAAGTTTTTATAGTTCCCGGTTTCCTCGTGGAAAACGTTTACGATCCCACGGGCGCGGGCGATTCCTTTGCCGGAGCGTTTATGGGGTTTCTTGCGGCCCGGGGAAACACCGGGAGCGAAGCGCTGAAGCTGGCTCTGCTTTACGGCGCCGTTGTTGCTTCGTTTGGTGTTGAGGCGCTGAGCCTGGACGGATTCAAAACCCTTGACGCGGACAGGATTGAAGCGCGGCTGAGGGAGCTGACCAACATGATCGAGGTAAAAGGAGCGGGCTGAACCCCGGCACCCGGGCCCGACCCCGGCCGGACCGGTGAACCTTGAACTCTGAACCGTACAGGCCGTTTTCCCTGCTGATAAAACCGGCGTGCGGGGACTGCAATCTCCGATGCGACTACTGTTTTTACCTCAGGAAGCGGGCGCTGTATCCGGGCACGCGACGGCACCGGATGGACCCGGAAACGCAGGAGGCCATGATTTCCGGGTACATGCGGACATCACAGCCTAATTACACTTTTGGATGGCAGGGCGGAGAGCCGACGCTGATGGGGCTGGATTTTTTCAGGCTGGCAACCGATCTGCAGGCGAAGTACGGCAGGGACGGTGCGGCTGTTTCCAACGGTCTTCAGACCAACGCAACGTTGATTGACTCGGATTTTGCCGCGTACCTGCGCGAGTACAATTACCTGGTTGGCGTAAGCCTGGACGGCCCGGAAAAAACCCACGACAGGTACAGGAAGCACGGTAACGGGAGGGGCACCCACGCGGACGTGATGACGGGCATAGGCCACCTGCGCGAAAATAACGTTGATTTCAACATCCTGACCCTTGTGAGCGCGTCCAACGTGCGAAAACCGGGCGAGATTTACCGCTATTTGACGGGAGAGGGTTTTCTCTTTCAGCAATACATTGAATGCGTGGAATTCAATGAAGACGGGGGCCTTCTGCCGTATTCTGTCAGCGCCGGGGAATGGGGCGATTTCCTGTGCGGTATTTATGACGAGTGGTATCCGCGCGACACCAGGACCGTTTCCATAAGGCTCTTCGATTCAATTGTCACAAGGCTGGTGAACGGGCAGGCGAACCTGTGCGCCATGGGCAGGGATTGCAGGCAGTATTTCGTTGTGGAGCACAACGGCGACGTATACCCCTGCGATTTTTTTGTTCAGCCGGAGCTTTACCTGGGGAATGTGAAGACGGGATCGTGGAGCGATTTCCGGAATTCACGGATTTACCGGGATTTCGGCGCGAGAAAATCTTCGTGGAACGAAGCCTGTGCGGAATGTCCGTATCTCGATTTCTGCGCGGGTGACTGCCCGAAAAACCGGTCGCCCGAAGGGAGGGATCCCGGGAGACTCAGCGTTCTTTGCGAGGGGTGGAAGCAGTTTTACGATCATACGCTCGACGGGTTTAAAAAGCTTGCGGACGAAGTTTGCCGGGAGAGATCGCGGCCGAGGATCAACCCGGCTGATTACCCGGATGTGGGCAGAAACGACCCGTGCCCATGCGGAAGCGGAAAAAAATTCAAGAAATGCTGTGGGTCCGCGGGGTAATGGTGTAAAGTTGCTCGTTCGGCAGTATCGCCGGCCGTTGCATCGGATACATACCAATTGTTGCAGTGTTTTCAGGAAGCGTAGAACAAGCGGAAGTCAATGTAATCCACATTGAAACAGGGTGTCGCCACCAGCACCAGCGCGTTGGATTCAGGTTGATCTATGAAAGGCAGGATGGTACATTTCCAGCCACTTCACAAAGCTGAAAAAAAAGGACACAGCGTGTGAGAATGCGTAAGGCATGATGCTGAGCCGATGACTGAATATCTTAAGAATAAGTGGCAACAGTTAAGCAGCGGCCAGCGCCTTCTCGTTATGCTTGTGACTTGTATCGTAGCCTCGTCCCTTATCAGCATTGCGCCGGCCCAGGTTGACCCTGAGGAAACTCAACGCGACCCCGACCAGGACGGCTTTTCCACGGAACTCGAGGAGATTCTCGGCACCGATCCCGCCGACAGCGCTTCACATCCCACACTTGCCGACAACCGGCACAAGATTCTCTGTTACTGGCCGCTTACCAATGACGCCAGCGAGACAATAGAAGGCATTATAAACGGCCAACTGCGTCACGGGGCCGATTTCAAAAACTGAGCCCTTAACCTCGACGGCAGGAACGACTACGTCTCCTTCGGCACAAACACCGCTCTTAACGTCTCGAGCAATCTCTCCTTTACCCTGTGGTGCAGACCCCGCTTCCGCTTTCAGCCCGGCAGGGTCCTCGGCAAGTTCCGGACAAAAGACAAACAGCGCCAGTACTCTGCATTTTTCCTCGGCGGCAGGCTGTGGACCTTTTTCTCAGACGACGGCTCCTGCGGCCGCCGCCACAGGATACTCAAGGTTACCAGGCCCCTCGTGGTTCACCGAAACCAGTGGATGCATCTCGGCGTGGTGTGGGACTCAACAAACGGCGCCGCCGGAGTTCATACATACATCGACGGACTCAAGGAGCCGACCTGGGATCTCGGCTCTTCCGATATTGACAGTCTTCACTCAGGCGCCGCCGAGTTCACACTCGGAGCCTACGACATAAAGCGCGTCAAGCGTCCCATTGCCGTCCGCACTCCCGATATCCGCATACCCGGCAGGCCCTGGCGACCGAGACCGCCTCCGGAACGCCGTGAAAAAGAAATCGTCATCAACTCCTTCCGCGGACAGATGGCTCAATTGGTTCTCTGCAGGGAAGTCCTCACCGACCTTGAAGTTGCCGAGCTCTACATGCTGGGTGAAGACGGCGATCTTCAGGCGTGGATCCATCTCGCTCATGGGGTCAGACCGAGAAAGTAGAAAAGAGCTCTTGACGTTGGGGCTGATGTGGTGATAGGAGTCGCAGTATGGCAAGACCTTGGAGAATAAGGTACGCAGGAGCAAGATACCATGTGACTGTCCGCGGGAACGGGCGGCAGTTGGTGTTTCACGGTGAAGAGTATTACCTGCGGTTTCTGGAGCAGTTGGCTGAGGCGCTGGAAAAAGATCAGGTTATTTTATACGCCTATTGCCTGATGCCTAACCATTACCATCTTTTTATAGAGACACCGCTGGGCAATATTCAGAGATTCATGCAGAGACTTAATACCGCATACAGCATGTATCACAGGTACAAGAAATCCGAGCCCGGTCATTGCTTTCAGGGCCGGTATGGTGCGAAGTTGGTTAGAGGCGATGCTTATATCTTAGGTCTGACCAGATACATACATCTGAATCCGGTGAAGGTAGCGGCCTGTAAAGGGAAAGATTTGGCGGCCCAAAAGACGCAGCTGAATGGTTGCAGGTGGAGTAGCTATCGGGGGTACGTAGATACATCGGCCAGACAGGATATGGTGGATTATAGATGGCTGGATCTGATGGGGTGCAGGTCGCAGAAGGCCAACAGGATGGAATACAGGAAATACATTGAGAAGTGCATATCTACGGATGATGCTGAATTCAAGGCGGCTCTTGAGGTTAGCCGGTATGCGGTTGGGGATAAAGAGTTTATAGAAGAGGTGGAGTCTGATTTGGAGAGTGTAAGGGAGAACAAAGGTGTTTACGGGGACATAAAGTGGCCGGAAGGCAAGAGTCTTTCCCTTGATGATATATCCGTTATTGTGGCTCAAGAGTTCAAGGTAGACAAAGAGCAGCTCAAAACCATGTGCTATGCTGCGCGTTTGGCCAAGAAGGTGGCGCTTGAATTGTCCTGCCGTTACAGCAATCAGAGCCAGCGCAAGGTTGGCGAGTATTACGGATACAGAGGCAACGGCTCCGTTATGAAGCAGCGCCAGAAGTTGAGAGATTTACTGAAAGATGATAGCGGTCTTAAAAAGAGGATTGGTAAGATTGAAAAACGGCTGGCACGCATATGATTTCTCGTTTCTCGGTCTGACCCCGAGCGCCGGACCCCGAGCGCCGACCCCGAGCGCCGCGAACTTCTGCCATGGGGGATGTCTGCCGATTCACAATGCATGGCGTGGTAATTGATGCCGCAAAGCGCAATAACATGGGTTTTGCACTTGTTGCAAAAGAGATGGGGTTTTCTGACGTTGCGGTGCTCCGAGGCCCTGATTTCATTGGTTGGTATCAGAATAAACTCGACGGAGTTACAGATGTTGGCACGCGTGATAGCTCTGCGGCAATAGAATCATACAGAGCAGGCATAGATATACATAATGGGAGTTCACTGAAATCCGTTATGCATGATCGGGGATGGTCCATGCTTGAGCCGAGAATGAGAGCGGAAAAGGAATGGCCATCTTACGAAAGCACTACTGGAGAACTCGTAATAATGGACAAAGCATATAGCAGAATGGAGGAGTTAACAAAATGAAAAGGCGTTTCTTATGGATTGCAATAACTTGGGTTTCTCTGGCGCTTAATGCAGATGCAGATAATATCAAGAGTTTCATTGAGGACGTAAATACCGCATGGGGGAAAAGGCAGTACTCTATAGTTCTTTCGAACATTAATGCTCGCTTGCAAGGCAACAGCAATGATGTATTGGCTTTAAGCATGAAAATGTATTATCATGTTCTTGTCGAACCCTCTCCTGCAAGTGTACGAACAGCTGCTGCGGCGTTCACGAATGTTGTACATTCAAGCGGTCGTTATGACATGGAACCTTGGGCATGCGATATGGCAGACAAATTCCTTTCGTTTCCGCTCACTGAGACTAATAAATTTACCCAAGAACAGCGTGCAAGGTTTCATGAAGCTATGCCCGAGTTTCCGGGAATAGCGGAATGCGTTTCCTTCGCTATTCGATTCAGCCAGACCAACTCAACGGTTTTTCTGCTTGATGTCGAATCCTCAAATCCAAGCAGCGGTGTAGCAATAACAATAGAGCCTAGAGACAATGCAGCACGGGGGGGGCAGAAACAAGTTTCAGCAGAATTTACACAAAAGATACACCTATAACCTTAACGGCGCCGGCCACAGTTCCAGGGAAAGCCTTTGTCGCGTGGAAGAGGAATGAGGCTGGCTTCAGTCAGCAAAACACCATTACCTTCAAAATGCCGGCCACAAACATTACGATGACCGCAGTCTATCAGTAGCCTGTAAAATTATGGCGGAAACTGTTGCGGTGTCCGCTGGCCCTATACCAGGGACACCTCGTCATCGGTCAAGACGAAGATGCGCGCGATCGCCGAAAAGTGTTGTACTCCGTGGACGGGTCCTGAAGACACCGGCAAACAACTCTCAGCCGACAGCGAGAGCTGCGGCATGGATCTGGATTGGAAGTTCTGAGGAGCCAATGATGAAATCAACGCATGTTTCCATCGCCGTGCTGATGGCGGTCCTGGCTCTATGCGGCGATGCGGCGGCCTACCAGCACGCGCCGCCGCCGGCCGGCGACCCGTGTCTGACGAATCGGTTCGGCCGGTCATGGAGCGATCCGATCTACACCGGTTACCTGCTCGTGGACGGGCGGTATATCGACGCCCCGTACGTCGTCGAACAGCGCGGCTACAAGATCATGGTCAACGGTGTGCAGGTCGAGCGTGTCGACCCGCGCTGTGTTCTGCCTTCGCCTCCGCCCGAGCCCGTTACTGAGGATCCGGGCATGCCGCAGGACTTGACAAAAGACAGTCCGTTGTAGATGCTTTGCGTGAATAAATAACGTTACTTGGGACTGCAAAACATGATGAGGAGTGGAAGTATGCTCGAGAAGGAGGTAAGAACAATGAGAAGAACAAATCAATGGTTTAGGCTAGCCCTTATTGTGTTCGGGGTTTGGGCGTCGACACACGTTGCCCTTCTTCGGGGAGGGCAGAATGATGTGAGTGTTGAAAGGACAGGTGTGAACAACTCGGAGCTGCTCAGGAGATCACGCTTGGCTATGTCCACAAACGAACATTACGAGACGCGAAAACTGGAGGCTATTCTGTTGATGTCAGAAGGTAAGTTTACAGAAGGTGTGAGTCTACTTGAAAAAGCACCTGAGAAGCAATCGGATTCCTTCAGCACAGTAGTCTTAGCAGAACTGCAAATGAGAAAGGGGGAGTACGGCAAAGGCGTCGCGACTTTGAAGAAGGCTATAGAGCAGGAACCACAAACAGGCATTCCATATGTTCGGCTGGGGGAATACTTTCTTGCCAAGCAAAAGTATTCCGAAGCCAAAATATTTTTCGAGAGAGCGTTGGAAATGAGTCCTGATTTGAGTGTCGCTTATCTGGGTTTATTAAGGATAGACAGGATGACGTTGCGAAGAGATCTGAAACGTGCCCCTGAATACTGTAGTAGAATATTGATCATAGAGGAAAAGAACTCGCTTCGGTATCGGGAAGCTATAGACCACCTGAAGTGGTTGATATCAGAAAGTGCTACTCTTGATGCAGACAAGACGCCCTGAAGATGTGCGCCCAATATTCATTACCCACGCTGGGTGTTCTGTTCTAAATACGCTGTCGTACGAGGGAGAGCTGCGGCATGGATCTGGACTGGGAGTTCTGAGGAGCCAATGATGAAATCAACGCATGTTTCCATCGCCGTGCTGATGGCGGCCCTGGCTCTATGCGGCGATGCGGCGGCTGTGCTGGTCCAGGGACTTTCGGAGCGGGGATAAGGGAGCGTAAGTTGGTTATGATCAAGGGCTTACACCGGGCGAGAGCATTATCGACACCGCGCCAGGAAGTGTGCCTAACGACCCTACGGGGACGATGGGTAGGGGCCTAAGAAGTGCGAGCGATATCCTCAAAAGCAACGGCCTGGTTCCTGAATCGGAACTAGTATCTGAAAAGAAAAGTGAATGATCGAGCTGGGTGCTGGATCATATAAACGTGGAAAGCGGTTAAGGCATGAATGAGAGACTTGTAACCGGAGCGTTGAATACGCCGGACAGGGACCTGGACCGGAGTCTTCGCCCGAGAGAATTCAGGGAATTTGTCGGGCAGTCAAAGGTTCGCGAACGTCTTGAGCTGGCGCTGGAAGCGGCGCGCGGCAGGGGAGACGTGCTGGACCACGTAATGCTTTCGGGCCCTCCCGGCCTTGGAAAGACAACGCTTGCGTATATCCTGGCGCACGGCATGGAGGCGGAGATCAAAGTGACCTCCGGCCCGGTTATCGACAAGCCCGGCGACCTGGCGGGTCTCCTTACCAACCTGCAGAGGGGCGATGTCCTGTTCATAGACGAGATTCACCGTATGCAGAAGGCGGTCGAAGAGTACCTGTACGCTGCAATGGAGGATTTTGCGCTTGATATCGTGATTGACCAGGGACCTAACGCGCGTTCGATACGACTGGACCTTCCGAGGTTCACCCTGGTTGGCGCGACCACACGCAGAGGTCTAATTTCGTCCCCCCTCCGGTCGCGGTTCGGCATAGCCGAAAGACTTGACTATTACGGGGCCGAAGAGCTCCAGACGATTATCGAGCGATCGGCGGGAATACTTTCGGTGGACGTGGACCCCGGGGGCGCGAGGGAGCTGGCGAAGCGATCGAGGGGCACACCGCGTATCGCAAACAATCTCCTGCGAAGGGTACGGGACTACGCCCAGGTCAGGGCCGGGAATAAAATCACGGGTGAGGTAACGGACAAGGCGCTCCGAATGCTGGGTATCGACGAGTACGGGCTGGACGACATGGACAAGAGGATTCTCCGCGCAGTTGTTGAGAAATTTTCCGGCGGGCCGGTCGGACTTAATTCGCTGGCCGTTTCCGTGGGGGAAGAGCCCGATACTCTGGAGGACGTGTATGAGCCGTACCTGATTCAGGAGGGGTATCTCTCTAGAACGCCCAAGGGCCGCGTTGCGGCCCAGGCCTGCTACAGGATTCTGGGTCTTGAAGCGCCGCGGCCGCAGTCTGAGCTCGGACTGTGACAGAATGCCTCGATAGCACCTTTCGTGCGCGGCATTGAGACAAATGGGCGCACCTTGCGTGCCTTTTCAGCAATAGTACGCCCCGCTGTTTGTTATATGTAACATCCTGCGGCAAAGGAGGTTACGGCTTTTTGCGGGGATTATGTCGGGTTCTGGCACGTGTATTGCATACACAAGCAGAAAGGTTTTTTTCGGAGATTAAGTTTGAAAGAGAATACGAAACCGAGCCGATTTTTCAGTAATCGGGGAAGGATGTGGTAGAATGTCCAAAGTTCTTGGAATAGATCTGGGTACGACAAATTCATGTATGGCCGTGATGGAGGGGGGAGAGCCGACGGTAATTCCGAATTCCGAGGGTTCCAGGACTACTCCTTCTATTGTGGCTTTCGCCAAGGGGGGCGAAAGGCTTGTGGGCCAGTCGGCCAAACGACAGTCCGTGACCAATCCCGCCAATACGGTTTTTTCGATTAAGAGATTCATGGGCCGCAGATACGATGAGGTGGCCCACGAAATCGCGCTTGTGCCGTATGAAGTCGTAAAGGCCAAAAACAGCGACGCCCATGTAAAAGCCGGGGAGAAGATGTATTCGCCTCCGGAGATATCCTCCATGATTCTGCAGAAGATGAAAGCGGACGCGGAGGCGTATCTGGGTGAAAAGATCACGCAGGCGGTTGTCACGGTGCCCGCGTACTTTAACGACAGCCAGAGACAGGCGACAAAAGACGCCGGCAAGATAGCGGGGCTTGAGGTCCTTCGTATCATTAATGAACCGACGGCGGCGTCACTTGCCTACGGGCTGGACAAGAAGAAGGACGAAGTAATAGCGGTTTATGATTTCGGCGGGGGGACATTCGATATTTCCCTGCTCGACATTGGAGAGGGCGTGTTTGAAGTAAAAGCCACCAACGGCGACACGCATCTGGGCGGGGACGACATAGACCAGGCCATAATTGACTGGCTGGTCGCGGAGTTCAAAAAAGAGCAGGGCGTCGACCTGGCGCAGGACAGCATGGCCCTTCAGCGGCTTAAGGAGGCGGCTGAGAAGGCGAAATGTGAACTGTCCAGCTCGATGCAGACCGACATTAACCTTCCGTTTATCACGGCGGATGCTTCCGGCCCCAAGCATCTGAACCTCTCGTTGAGCAGGGCTAAGCTTGAACAGCTTGTGGAGTCACTCATAGAACGAACCGTGGATCCCTGCAAGGCATGCATGAAGGATGCGGGGTCGGACAAGATTGACGAAGTAATCCTGGTGGGCGGAATGACCCGGATGCCGAAAGTCCAGGAAGAAGCGAAAAAGCTGTTCGGCAGGGACCCCCACAAGGGTGTTAATCCCGACGAAGTAGTTGCTGTAGGGGCGGCTATCCAGGGCGGTATTCTGAAGGGCGAGGTAAAGGACGTTCTCCTGCTGGATGTGACTCCTCTTTCGCTCGGTATTGAGACCCTTGGCGGGGTGTTCACGACTCTTATAGAGCGGAACACGACGATTCCTGCGAAGAAAAGCGAGATATTCAGCACCGCGGCGGACAACCAGCCGAGCGTCGAAATACACGTTCTTCAGGGGGAGCGGAAGATGGCCGGGGACAACAAGTCCATAGGCAGGTTTCACCTGGACGGCATTCCGCCTGCTCCGCGGGGAGTGCCTCAGATAGAGGTAACCTTCGACATTGACGCAAACGGTATTCTGCATGTCTTCGCCAAGGACCTGGGCACAGGCAAGGAACAGGACATTACGATTACGGCCTCAAGCGGCCTGGACGAGAAGGAAATCGATTCGATGGTGAAGGAGGCCGAGGCCCACGCGGACGAGGATCAGAAGAAACGCGAGAGCGTCGAGACCAGGAACACCGCGGAAAACGTGGCATATCAGACGGAGAAACTGCTCAAGGAACAGGGCGAGAAAATTTCCTCCGAAAAGAAATCGAAGGTGCAATCGTCTCTCGATGAACTCCGGTCGGCGATCAAATCCGAAAACGCGGACGATATGAAGCAGAAAATGGAGGCCCTGAACACCGAAATGCAGGCCGTTTCTTCGGATCTGTATTCGCAGGCCAAAACGGCAGGGGAAGGCGCCGGAGGCGGAGGGCAGGAACCGTCTGGGTCTGAGAGCAGGGAAGAAAAAAAGGAAGGAGGAGGTGACGAGAACAAAGAAGAAGACGAAGTAATCGACGCTGATTTTGAAATGGTAGACGACGATAACAAGGGCAAGAACAAGTAGAACCAGTTGCGACCGTGCCGCGCGTTGAGAGTGCAGTGGCACGGGGAAAGAGGGAGGTAAAAAAATGAAGATAAAACCCCTGGGAGACCGGGTGCTGGTACAGCCGCTGGAGGAACAGGAAGTCAAGAAGGGCGGCATTATCATACCGGACTCGGCAAAGGAAAAACCACAGGAAGGCAAAGTGGTGGCCGTTGGCACCGGCAAGGTTGACGACGACGGGAAGAAGATTCCCTTTAACGTGAAAAAGGGCAACAAAGTGCTTATGCCGAAGTACGGGGGCACCGAAGTCAAAATAGACGACAAGGAGTATCAGATTGTCCGTGAAGATGACATTCTCGGAGTACTCGAGTAAGGAGGAGACAAAGTCATGGCAGATAAAGGAAAACAGCTGAAGTACAGAAACGACGCCCGGCAGGCTATCCTTGCGGGTGTCAGGAAGTTAAGTGATGCCGTGAAGGTCACTCTAGGCCCGAGCGGACGCAATGTCGTACTGGACAAGAAGTTCGGTTCTCCGACTATTACCAAGGACGGTGTTACGGTGGCCAAGGAGATAGACCTTCCGGACCCGTTTGAAAACATGGGCGCGCAGATGGTGCGCGAGGTCGCGAGCAAGACGAGCGATGTCGCCGGAGACGGCACGACCACCGCTACTTTGCTGGCTGAATGCATCTACGCCAACGGTCTGAAGAATGTGACCGCGGGCGCGAGCCCGATGAGCATAAAGCGCGGTGTCGACAAGGCCATGGAGAAGGTGGTTGACGGCATTGCCAAACAGAGCAGAAAGGTGAAGGAACACAGTGAGATTTCTCAGGTTGCCACCATTTCGGCAAACTCGGACAAGATGATCGGTGAGATCATCGCCGATGCCATGGATAAGGTCGGCAAAGACGGCACTATTACCGTAGAGGAATCCAAGACGATCGATACGAGCCTCGACGTGGTCGAAGGAATGCAGTTCGATAAGGGATATTTGTCTCCTTACTTTGCTACAAATCAGGAGACGATGGAGTCGATCCTGGAAGACTGCTACATCCTGATCCATGAAAAGAAGATATCGAACCTGCAGGATCTTCTGCCGCTTCTCCAGAACGTGGCGAAACAGGGCAAGCCCCTGCTCGTCATCGCGGAGGACGTGGAAGGCGAAGCCCTGGCCACCCTGGTCGTGAACAAACTTCGCGGCACCATGCAGGCATGCGCGGTGAAGGCGCCGGGATTCGGCGACCGCAGGAAGGCGATGCTTGAAGACATAGCCGTTCTTACCGGCGGTAAGTGCCTTACCGAGGACCTGGGTATCAAGCTCGAAAACGTGAAAGTGAGCGATCTGGGGAGAGCGAAACGCGTGTCGGTGGACAAGGAAAATACCACCATCGTGGAAGGCGCCGGGAAGACTTCAGATATTCAGGGACGTGTGGCGCAGATAAAGCGCCAGATCGACGAAACCACGTCGGACTACGACCGTGAGAAACTGCAGGAGCGGCTGGCCAAGCTGGCGGGCGGCGTTGCGGTGATCAACGTCGGCGCGGCTACCGAGACCGAAATGAAGGAAAGGAAGGCTCGCGTCGAAGACGCCCTGCACGCCACGCGCGCCGCGGTGGAAGAGGGCATAGTTCCCGGCGGGGGTGTGGCCCTGCTGAGGTGCCAGGATGGTCTTTCCAGGGTTGAAACCGAAGGCGACGAGGCCGTGGGCGTGGCGCTGGTGAAGCGTGCGCTCGAGGCGCCCCTGCGCCAGCTGGTGGATAACGCCGGTCTTGAAGGCGCCCTTGTGGTTGAGGCGGTCAAGAAGAACAAGGGCAGTTACGGTTACAACGTGGCTACCGAAAAATACGGTGACCTTGTAAAGGACGGCGTGGTCGATCCTGCAAAGGTAACGCGGACAGCTCTGCAGAACGCGACCAGTATCGCATCGCTGCTGCTGACGACCGAATGCATGGTTACCGACCTGCCCGAAGAAGAGAAGCCTGAACCCGCCGGCGGAGCCGGTGGAGGCATGGGCGGCATGGGCGGCATGGGCGGCATGGGCGGCATGTACTGATTCGGGGTAAAACAGGAAGTGTTTGACCAATGAGGATGGGGCGCATATTATGCGCCCCATCTCTTTGCCCGGTCTTTTGCGTAAGGCATCTCGGTTTTGCGCAATAAGCTGACCGGGCTTGCCGGTGTCCCGGGAAACGGATAAGCATACGAGAGGAGAGTGTATTGAAG
The DNA here is from genome assembly GCA_046483125.1 of Kiritimatiellia bacterium. GTDB lineage: Bacteria > Verrucomicrobiota > Kiritimatiellia > UBA8416 > JAWODU01 > JAWODU01. Next base: position 17,574 of record JAWODU010000099.1, on the reverse strand, counting down.
GCGCACTTACTGGAAGCCGCGAAAACACATATTCCTAATGTTCCTGTCCTTATCAACGTTGTGTCGAAACGTGTGCGGCAGTTGAACGCGGGATTCAGACCCTATGTTCGTCCGGAAAGCCCGGACGAGGAGAAGGTTGATACTGCCCTCAGGGAAATAGCCGAGGGCAAACTTACCGCGGAAATAGATTTCAGCTCGCACGCGGAAAGCGACACAACAGCCTGAAGCTTTTCGCGCCCGGCGCGGGACGGGGCATCGTTGCATACGGAATTATGGCTGTGTCGACGCACAAAAGCCGCAAAGAGGTAGCCGTGAACCGCAAGGCCCTCCGGGACTTTCATGTTATTTCCCGTTTGGAGGCGGGAATAGAGCTGAGGGGTTCGGAAGTGAAATCGGTCAGGGCCGGCGGTGTGAATCTGACCGGATCTCACGCCCGCCTTGAAGGCGCCGAACTCATGCTCCACGGCATGAATATCGCCGCCTACGAACACGCGAGTGAATTTGTTCCGGAGCCTGAACGCCCCCGCCGTCTTCTCCTGCACGGTTTTGAAATAAATAAGATTGCCGGTTCACTGAGGAAAAAAGGGTACGCGGCAGTGCCCCTCATGGTGTATTTCAGAAGGGGGCTGGTGAAAATTGAAATCGGCCTGTGCAGGGGCAAAAAGGAGCACGATAAGAGAGAAACGCTGAAACGGCGGGAGGCGGACAGAGAGGCGCGGCGAGCCGTTTCAAGGGCGCTGGGCAGGCGGCAAAAGACTTGATAGGGGCGGGCGTGAACAGTATAATCGGCTACATTTCGGATAGCTGAATAAAGGGGGATATTTTATGATAACGGCATTTCTGATACCGGGCATGTCGGGTCCGTTCGAAGTACTGCTTATTCTATTTGTGATTCTGCTTCTGTTCGGGGCCAGAAGGTTGCCGGAACTCTCGCGGTCACTGGGCAAGAGTCTCGGTGAGTTCAAGAAGGGCCGCGAGGAGGGTGAGAAGGAACTCAAAAAGACGGAGCGGGAAGAGTCCGATCCGGCGCAGTTCGATTCCACGGCACAGACCGGTGAGCCTAAGGATTCTCAACAGGGGGGAGAGTAGGGGCGGGCTCGGAGGTCAGTTTATCCAGCGCTTCTTCGGTCTCCTCTATTCCCGGACTGTCGGGGTGTTCGGCGGCGAACCGTGTGTAGGCCTCGATGGCTTCTCTTATTCTTCCCCGGGTTTCCAGACAGCGAGCGCGTCCCAGGAGCGCCTGTGACCGAAGGTAATGGGCGGGGTATTCCCCGAGAAATTCGTTAAACACCGAAAGGGCCTCGCTGACATGGCCGAGCGCGTAGAGGGCATTGGCGTGCCCCATGTTTGCGGCGGGCAGGAAATAATGTTCCGGATAATCGCGCTCGAAAGCCGAATACTGGTCGAGGGCAGCCGCGTAACGGCCGTTGTTAAAGAGCATTTTGGCGAGCTTGAGACGGGCCAACGGAGCCGATGGGGTACCGGCGTAATCATCCAGGAATGAACGGAGATCCTGAACGGTGCGGGAGCGGAAAAGAATGCGCTGGGCTTCGCGCTCTTTTCCGGTCGCGGTCGATGAGTAATAACGAATCACGAAAACCGCCGCGGCCGCAACGAAGAGCACTGCGAGAATGTAGCGCTGATACCGGGACACGAAGTCACGGACAGCCTTAAGTTCATCTGGTATATTTTCCGCCATTCGGGTAGCATTCTTTCCCTTGAAGGAACCGGGACACAGGTAATCATAAAGGGGCGCTCGGGAGAAAGCTTTTTTTCGTGATTTGTACGCCCGGTGCCCGTACTTTCGGATAATCGATGAGAGACGCGGTGAAACGTGAACGTGTGAAACTGGGGGTCAACATAGACCATGTGGCTTCCCTGCGGCAGGCCAGGGGCACACCGTATCCGGACATGGCGGAAACCGCGCGGCGCTGTGAAAGGGCCGGGGCGTCCGGGATTACCGTGCACCTTCGGGAAGACAGGCGTCATATTCAGGACAGGGACGTCTACGCGCTCCGGGAATCCGTAAACGTGCCTCTGAACCTTGAAATGGCGAATAACCCCGGAATCGTGAAAATCGCTCTCGACGTTAAGCCTGACGAGGTCTGCCTCGTACCGGAACGGCGCGAGGAGCTTACCACTGAAGGCGGTCTTAACGTTGAGGCGTCCGAGGAATCTATCAGGCGGGTAACGGGGGTTCTGGCCGAAGCCGGTATTCGCGTAAGTCTCTTTATCGATCCCGAAGAATCCCATGTAAGATCGGCGGCCCGTTGCGGAGCGGAATACGTGGAACTTCATACCGGCGAATACTGCCACACAGTTGATGGAATGAGCGCGGGCCGGAAAAAGGGAGAGCGGAAGCGTGAGCTGGGACGGTTGATCGACGCGGCGAATATCGCCGACGCAGAGGGATTGCGCGTCAACGCGGGCCACGGCATAAGCATTCGTTCGGTGGAAGGTGTGCTGGAGGTGCCGCACCTGGATACGCTGAATATCGGGCACAGCATCATCTGCCGGTCGGTCTTTCTCGGGATTGAAGCGGCGGTGAGAGAGATGGTGGAGAAGATGGAGGAAAAGCAGAAAACAGAAAGCAGAAAGCAGAAATGACGGGTGAGATTGTATCTGGGACGGGGGTTGACCTGGTCGAGAACGAACGGGTGCGGGATCTCATCGCGAAGTGGGGACACCGTTTTACGGACAAGGTCTTTCTTCCCCGCGAGCGGAAATACTGTGAGAGCAAGGCTTTGCCCTGGCTTCATTACGCCGGGCGAATTGCCGTAAAGGAAGCTGTTGTAAAAGCGCTGGAAACCGGGATCAGCCCCGAGATAGGCTGGCTGGACATTGAAGTGGAAAGAAACGATATCTCGGGAGCTCCAACGGTGAGATTGAGCGGGAGGGGACAGAAGGCTGTCGAGGCGAGAAAGGTGAAACGGATCATGATAAGCCTCTCGCATACGAGAAATCACGCCATAGCGTACGCGTTACTGGTTGCGGCGGCTGAATGTTAAAGAGTGCACGGCGGAACTGACGGGCAGGAGTGACTGAATGAAGGTTGTAAGTACTGCGAAAATGCGGGAATTGGATAAGCGGGCTATGGAAGAGGGCGGTATCGAAGGAGAGGAATTAATGGAACAGGCCGGCCTTGGAGCAGCTCGGGTGGTGGAACGCCTGGCAAGCCGCATAGGTCTTTCCTCGCCGCTCGTGCATGTCTTCGCGGGAAGAGGAAACAACGGAGGGGACGGTTTCGCCGTTGCCAGGATTCTGCGCGAGGACGGAATGGACGTGAACGTCTGGGTTGCCGCTGACCGCGATCAGATCAAGGGTGATGCCCTGAAACATCTTGGACGGATGAAAACAGCGGGTATCAAGCCAGGATGGATGCCGACGATCGAAGAGTGGAGGGACGGTGACGGCCGGGGGGCGTGGGAAGCGGATATCGCCGTGGACAGCCTTCTCGGTATCGGAGTGAGCGGACCACCCCGCGGGCCGGTCGCCGGAGCCATCGGCTATGTCAATAACCTGGGCAGGCACTGTCCCGTGGTGGCGGTAGATGTGCCGTCGGGGCTGAACGCCGACACGGGTTCGGCCGAGGGAGAGGCGGTCAGGGCGGATGTTACCGTAACGATGGCTTGGCCGAAAGCGGGGCTTGCGGCGCCGCAGGCGGTGAACTACACGGGGAATATTGAAGTTGCTGATATAGGTATACCTTCCGGTTATATAGAAGGAATCGATTCGGAAGTTGAACTCATAACCGCGGCGGAACTGGCGGACCTGACCGGCCGGCGTCCCAGGGACGTTCACAAAGGCGTGTACGGGCACGCGCTGTTGATCGGGGGTTCGCGTGGATACGCCGGGGCCATGGGCATGGCGGGCGCTTCGGCGATGCGGTCGGGTTGCGGGCTGGTCAGCTTACTGGTGCCCGAATCCATAGCCCAGACCGTTGCCGCCATGAGTCCTGAATGCATGGTGCACGGCGGCAAGGAGACCGCTGAAGGCGTTCTGACGGGGAACTGCGTTGAAGCGTGCCCGTTGAATCCGGATGAGTTTGACGCGGTGCTTATCGGCCCCGGTATGCGGGCAACCGAGGGAACGGCGCGGATTGTTGAAAAGCTGCTCGGGGCTGAGGGGTGCCCTGTCGTGGCGGACGCGGACGCGCTGAATATCTGCGCCGGCAGGCCGGAAATATTAGCCGGAAGTCCGAGAGAACTCATTCTTACACCGCATCCGGGCGAGATGGCCGGGCTCACGGGTAAGGAGACGTCGGAAATACAGGCGGATAGAATGAAATCGGCAAGATCGCTGGCGGAAGAGACCGGCAAGATTGTGGTGTTGAAAGGGGCCGCGACGATAGTGGCGCGGCATGACGCGCCTCTCAACGTGAATACGACCGGCAACCCGGGTATGGCCAGCGGCGGCACTGGCGATGTCCTGGGCGGTGTGCTTGCCGGACTGGCGGCGCAGGGACTGGCGTTGTTCGACGCGGCGAGGTTGGGCGTGTTTCTCCATGGTCGGGCCGGAGACAACGCGGCGTGGCGGAGTTCTCAGAGCGGAATAACGGCAGGTGACTTGATCAGCGAGATCCCTTTTGCCATAAAAGAGATCGGCGGAATGTGACGGACAGTTCTGCCGCGGCGGGTTGACTGCGGTCGGGAAGGCTGTTATATTCCGGAGAATTAGATCAAAAAGAAACGGCGAAGCTTGCATGGTCATAAAGGGAATCTGGAGGAGTAGATGACAGACAAAGGTAGTGGGACTGTGGAAAACAACGAATCCGCGGCAAAACCGCGTGCCGTTATGTTTGAACTGGAAACATGCGGCGTAGACGGCAGGAAAATAATTTTCGATGTCCTGAAAAGCGTGCTCAAAGACAAGGGTATAGAGCTTACGCCGGTATTATTTCAGCGTTACTGCCTCTCCGGGCCGGTAAGGCAATTTCTGCCTGCTCTTCTGGAGGGCGTGGGCAAGAAAAGAGTATCCGAAGAAAAGCTCGCCGGGGAACTGGAGGAAGGTATCAGGCTGTCCTTGAGGGACGGGTCCGTGAAGGCGAGGCGCGGGATAAAGGAATTCGTGACCGAGCTGGTTAAACGCGGAGTCAGTGTCGGTGCTGTCAGCAGAATGGATAAAGAAACCGTCGACAGTCTGGCGGGCCGGGCCGGGCTATCGGATTCGGTGGTCAGGGTAAAGGCCTGTTCCGTAACCGACAGGGAATTTCCCGGTAAAGAAGACTGGGAGGGACTGGCCGAAGAAATGTCGGTTGAACCGGTGCAGTGCCTGGCCATTGCTACCGATAATGTCTCGTGCCGGAACGCACTCAAAGCACAGATGAAGTGCGCGGTTATAGCGGACGAGTATACGGCGTATCAGGATTTCGGAGGCGCTGATCTGTACGCCGAAGATCTTAACGACCAGGCAATTAAAGATATTCTGGGCCTTCTTTGATTGATTTCCCCGGAAACGGCTCGGGAGTCTCGCAGGGAATGCGGTTGTGCCCGAGGATGGTTTGCCTCGGGCGGTTGCCGTTGCTGAATTACCGGAAGGCTTTTTCTGTACCATGAGTACGCAGCTGGAATCTGCGAAAGCGGGAAACTTGACCGACGCAATGAAGTCGGTTGCCCGCGATGAAGCGCAACCCCTTGACAGTGTCCGGGGTGAGATTGCCTCGGGTCGGGCTGTTATTCCTGCCAACGTGCGTCACACGGGGCTGAAGCCCGTGGTCGTCGGGCGGCCGTTCAGGACCAAAATCAATGCCAATATCGGACGTTCCTCCGTGCGTTCTTCGCGGGAGGAGGAACTTGAAAAGCTTCGGGCGGCACTGGAGGCCGGAACTGACTTTGTAATGGATTTGAGCGTGGGGCCGGGCGTGGAGGACCTCAGGATAGCGATGCTCGATAACTGCCCGGTGCCGCTGGGTACTGTTCCGATATACGAGGCCTTTGGAAGGGCAGGGGGCCGGATAGAGAGTTTGACGGAAGAAATGATCCTGGAAGTTATCCGGGAACACGCCCGACAGGGTGTTGATTTTATGACATTACACGCGGGTCTGCTCGAGAAGCATGTGCCGCGAGCGTTGAAGAGGGTAATGGGCATCGTGAGCAGGGGCGGCTCAATCATGGCGGAGTGGATGAATCATCACAATGCAGAAAACCCGCTTTATTCTTCATGGGGCACAGTGCTCGAGATCTGCCGGGAGAACGACGTAACTGTGTCCGTGGGGGATGGTCTCCGGCCCGGATGCCTTGCCGATGCAAGCGATGAATCACAGTTCGCGGAATTAGAAGTAATGGGGGATCTGGTAAGGCGTTGCCGTGAGGGCGGCGTGCAGGTAATGGTGGAGGGTCCGGGCCACATACCCTTTAACGAAATACAGATGAACGTTGAACGGGAACGCGAAGTATGCGACGGCGCCCCATTCTACGTTCTCGGGCCGGTCGTGACGGATATAGCGCCAGGTTACGACCATATAACATCGAGCATTGGAGCAACGGCTGCGGCATATTACGGCGCGTCCCTGTTGTGCTATGTGACCCCGTCGGAACACCTTGGTCTCCCCAGCCGCGAGGATGTCCGGGACGGGATCGCGGCCTACAGAATAGCCGCTCACGCCGCTGACGTGGCCAGAGGCCTTGAAGGGGCCAGAGAATGGGATGACGCTATGGCCAGGGCCCGCGTCGGCTTCGACTGGGATGAACAGTTTCGTCTCGCGCTTAACGAGAAAGTGGCCAGAAGTAAATATGACGACAGCAAGTCCGGGCAGGAGGGGGACGATGATTTCTGTTCAATGTGCGGCAGGGAATTGTGCGCGGTCAGGGCGACGAAAAGACTGAAGGACGGATTATGACGGGGAGTGCTTCTGGGAAAACGAGCGGAATCGACCGTCTTCTGGAGGTGGTCCGGAGATTGAGGGCGCCGGGAGGATGTCCCTGGGACCGGGAGCAGACACTCGATTCGTTAAAGAAATACATGATCGAAGAGGGATATGAAGTAATAGACGCGATTGATTCAGACGACGTGCGTGAACACATGGAGGAATTGGGCGACGTGCTCCTGCATGTCGTGCTCCAGTCTCAGATCCGGACGGAGGAGGGTGAGTTTACGTTTGAAGAAGTTGCCCAGGGCATTTCGAATAAGCTTGTGAGAAGACATCCTCACGTTTTCGGGGACGCAAAGGCAGATGACAGTGCACACGTTCTGAGGAGATGGGACGACATAAAGGCGGCGGAAAAGGGAGGGAAGCGTTCCGCCGTGGATGGCGTTCCAAGGCATCTGCCGGCACTGCAGAAAGCTCAAAGGGTCCAGTCGCGTGCTTCGCGCGTGGGATTTGACTGGACAGGGATTGAGGACGTAGCGGCAAAGGTTGAGGAGGAACTCGAGGAAGTAAGGGAGTCGCTGGACCGCGAAGACAGGGCGGCGACAGCCGAGGAACTGGGGGATCTTCTTTTCGCGGTTGTAAACCTGTGTCGATTCAGGGGGTTGTCGGCCGAAGAGGTCCTGGACAAGACAGTCGGCAAGTTCATGGCCAGGTTTCGGAAGGTAGAGGAGAGAATCAGAAGTGAAAACCGCGAAATAGCAGACTGTGACCTTAAGGACCTGGACGCGCACTGGGAAAAGGTAAAGGAAGAGGAAGGGAAGACGGAAAGCAGAAAGCTGAAATGGGGAAAGGGAGATACTGCGAATCGCGCGCCTGTCCGCCGAAGGTCGAGACAAGCCTGAACGCTGAACACTGACGCCCGGGAGATCCTGTACCTTTTCAGCCGGTATTTCCGGAGGTCAGTTTCGTGATTGCCTTAGGCGGGAGGACGGAGCCGGAAGGGTGATCCACGCCGTTCTTGATCTTATCTTCGAGTTCCTTGACTTTTTCGCGTTCGTCTGCCAGTGACTGTTTCAACGCCTTAACCTCCGCGGCGATATGCTCTCTGCTTTCGGCGAGTTCTGTAACCTGAGAGGCGCGGGTTGCTTCGGCCCGGAGTGTTGTGTCGCCCGTCTTGTGACTGACCTCTGTTTCAGGGGTTATTGTGCCGTCATCAAGCAGGTTTGCGACCGCGAGCAGGTTGAGGGGGCCGTAACTGTTGTCCTTGTCGATCTCAACCATCCAGTCCATCCGAAGTTCGGGAACCTGGGATGCGGGAAACCATTTCTTTTTATCTGGCGAGACCTCGTGTTGCGGGCCGATGCGGCAATCTTCGGCCCAGGAGCGGAGATCGCAAAGGGGAACCGGGCCGTATACCGTTCCGTCATCAAGCTTGAGATGCCATTCTACGTCCGCTTTGTCGCCTTCGAATTCGTGAAGACGGGCTTTGAGTCTGGTTATATCTTTTTCGGCTGTCCGGTGGGCTTCGTCTCTTTCGCGGGTTACCTTTTCCAGTTGATGCGTAAGAGACGGTACGTCGTTGCCGAGTTTCTTGATGCGGGCCGCGGTTTCGGATTGCAGTTCCTCCTTCTCTGCCTGAAGAGACGTCAGTTTACCGGCAAGTTCCTTTTCTTTTGCGGATACAGCTTCAGCGAGCTGTTTTTCGCCCCGGGCGCGTTCGTCTGCAAGGCTTTTTTCAAGGCCGTCTGCCTGCATCTGCAGTTCATCTATTTTTGCGGCGACTTCTTTTTCTCTGGCGGCGAGAGCTTCCTTAACCTTTTCCTGGTGTCCGGCGCGTTCCTCGGAGAGAGCTTCCTCGAGGCGCCCCTTTTCGGATTCCAGTGACTTAAGTTTCTCCGTGAGGTCCTGTTCGCGGCCCGACAGGGCTTTCCCCCGGTTCTTTTCCCTGGCCGCGTCCTCTTGGGCCTTCGCGAGCTTGTCTTCGGCGGACCTGGCACGGGCCTGTAAATCATCGATTCGGCCGGCGAGTTGATTGGTTTTCTCTTCGCAGGACTGTTTAAGCTTCGCGTAAGACTTTTCTCTGGAGTCCAGTTCACCGCCGAGCCGCTGGAAGCCGGCGGCAAGTGTTTCTCCGGCCGACTCGATGGCCTTGATTTTTGCAGATGCTTGCTTGTCCCGGGTCGAGAGCGTGTCCCGCAGTCTGGTTTCCGCCTCGGTCCGTTCCCGTGTAAGCGCGCCTTGAAGGCGTTCTTTTTCGGATTCAAGCGCCTTGATCCTGCGCGTCAGTTCCTGTTTCTTTGCCGAAGACGCCTGTTTAATCCTTTCTTCAGCGTTCGAGGCTTGTTTTGCAAGGAGCGTAGTGACATTGCGGGCATGTTTCTGAAGCCTGTCAACGATGTCGGCAAGTCTGCGGTGTTGTTGGGCGGTGTTTCCTCTGAAGTTTTCGCTGGCCTGGGCGAAACGGCGGTCACGGTCCTGCGCATATGCCCTGGATTGTGCCAGTGCCGAGGTAACGGCGACTGCACTTGAGGCAAGCCCGGTTATCTTCTTCTCAACCTGGTTCCGCCTTTCGGCCAGGACGGATTGAATGGAAGTTGTCTTTTCCTGCAGTTCACCGATTCTAGACTTGAGGTCCGCGGTAACGCAGTCGAATTCAGCCGCTTTCTTTTCCAGGCCGCTGATACGTTCCTTAAAGCGGTGTTCATTCTCACTTGAGTATTTGTCCAGCGCCTTGTATTTGTTGCGCCATTCTTCGAGTTCCGCGGCAACACGATCATGCGACGCCGCCGCCACGGAATGGTCGTCCGAGACGTCCGAAATAACCTTGGCGAGGTGTTTTTCAGCCTCCTCGGCCTTGGCTTGGGCGCGGTGGTGCGCGCTGGTTTCCTTGTCGAGTTTTTCCTTGAGACTGTTTTGCTCTTTCTCAAGAGCCGAGACTTTCTCCTCAAGTTGGTCGATGGTTTGGGTCTTTGTCTGGACCTCTTCGGTGAGTTCCGCAACCAGGGCGGACATGTGGTGTTCCTGACTGCGTCTTGTAGGCGAGCTCTCCTGGGTTTCGCCGGTCGGCGAAGAAGACTTGAGAAGGGATTCTACCGTTACCTCTTTGCGGGTGTGTTTGTTTGTGAGCACACCGTCTCGAGGAACACAGCGGCTTTCCACGAGACTTGGTATGGCTAGGAGATTGAAAGGGCCTTCAGCCTCACCATCGGCGGCCTGAAGATACCATTCCATTTTTAATTCGGGGACTTCCTCCGGGGGCAGCCATGTGGTTGAGTCCGAGGAAACCCTGGCGCTCGGAGAAACACGTCCCTGCCGCGCCCATTCTATAAGCTTGTCGAGTGTCACGGGACCGTAGACCAGCCCGTCGGCGGTTTTGAGGTACCAGTCATGCTTCTGGACCTGCTGTGACTTCATTTTGTCGTAGGCCTGGGACATTTCCGCGCCTCCGGTCTAATCACGGATACGGACACCATGCCGGTAACCATTGTGAGGCCCCATTACAGCACAGGAAGTATCCAAAGGCCAGAATTTTTGCGGCGGCAACCGACAAAGCTTTTTCCCGTATAATCAGGAAAAATACCCCGAGCACTTTTCCATTGCCTCCATTACCGCCCCGGCGTTTTCCAGCGGAGTGCCGGGGTAAAGTCCGTAAACGAGAGTGAGGCCGCCCCTTTTTGAGCCCAGTTCCTGAACGGCTGTACGGATGTGGTCGTGTATCTGCCCGGGGGTTCCAAAACGTGTGACGCTCTGGCGGTCTATGTCGAGATCAATGCAGACCCGGTTTTTCAGATTCTGCTTCACCCATTCGATTCCGTTTACAAGGTCCTGGATATTCAGCACTTCCATTCCGGCGTCTATCAGGTCATTCGAGAGGTCGCGCACGTCTCCATCCGAATGCATATGAATAACACAACCCGCTTCACGCGCGGGAGCGATAAGATTCCTGTAAACTGGTTTTATATATTGGCGGAAGTGTTCTGGACTGAGCATGGGCCCTGTCTGCATGCCCAGATCCTCGGGATAAGCCATCCATTCTGCGCCGGCCTCGACGTAACGATGGACAAGCCCCAGGTTGAATTCTTTTACCATGTTCACCAGTTCAGGGAGGCGGGGATTTCTATCGTGCATGTCAAACACGAGATTTTCATAGCCCCTTAAATACATGAGTGTCATGAAAGTGTGTCCGTGGCGCAGGGAAGCCTGGGCCAGCCGCGACTGGCGGCGGGCGGCGGACATCTCTTTTCTTATCTGCTTCCAGTCGATAGGCCCCCATCCGTCGTGTTCAGCCGGGCTGGGGGGGCGGTATTGGTCGAACTTGTTCCAGTCCGCGAGTGGGTTGTCGACGACGGTTCCGGTGATTCCGTTATGGCTGGTTTTCCAGACGCACCCCCAGCTGTCCGTAGAGGGCTTGTCGGCTCTCTGCCGCGGCAGGTAGTCCGGAATGATTTCTTTTTCCGTTTTCCTGAACCCGGGAAACAGCATAGGGTGTTCCGCCATGAGGTCCTGAAGGGCGCTCTGCGGGTATTCTTCCCAGCAGGCATCGCTGATACTGCAGGTTATCGGAATATATTCCGGTGTCTCGAACCTTACGGCCCTGAGAAGGTTTTCTCTTTTGTTCATTGTTTTCCGCTAAATTGCATGCCGCGCTTCCAGCGGCTACAGGGTCCTTTTTCAGAAGAATATCTTCAAGAGACGCAGAGCGCCCTGGGCCCACGGCACCGAATGAGTCAGCCCCGAGGCGCGTTTAATCGCGTCTTTGTGGTCCAGGTACCATCTGTAATTCCGTGTCAGGGCGTCGGCGTTGGAATAGCGTGGGGTGAAGCCGAGTTGTTTTCGGGCCTTCTCTATGGAAACGTACGATTCCTTGCCGATCGTTTCGTAAATCCATTTATACAACGGCGAGAGACGCAGTGCTTCTAGCAGGCGCAGGGCCAGAATAGCCGGTTTTTCCGGAATGGAGACTACGTGTTTGCCGAACCCGGCTTCGTCCAGCACTCGCTGGAAATCAGTTCGCGGTGTCCCGAATTTCTCCGCGCCTATGTTAAATGTGTCGTTGACCCGCGAGTCTTCGCCCGTAGCGCAAATCCAGATAGCCTCGCACAGGTCCTCAACATCGAGGTATTGGTACGGATTATCGCCCCGGCCCAGGATCGGGAAATTATGTCCTTCACTGGCCCATTCGTACAACATGGAGAACACGCCCAGGCGCTCCGGTCCTATGAAGGATTTCGGGCGCAGGATCGGCACTGAGAGTCCGAGTGACCTGTATTCCGTGCATACATCTTCGGCCGCCACCTTGGCCTCGCCGTAGGGGCCGACACCTTCCAGTTTATCCGTTTCCAGGAGCGGGTGATGGTCGGGAATACCGTAAACGGCAGTGGAAGATACGTGCACAACCCTCGATACGCCGGCCCGTTTCGATTCCTCGAGCACAGTGCGTGTGCCTTCGACGTCCGTGGAGAAAATATCCGGCGGCTTGTACAAAGGCAGGGCGGCGGCGGCGTGTACCACCACGTCCACATCATCCAGCGCCGTGCGCACATCGTACGGGCGGCGGATATCGCCTTGAACAGGACGGATCCTGTCCCGCACGTCGGGGTAGGTGAAGTCCGCTATGTCGAGAGACGTCACTTCTTCGCCTCTGGCGAGTAAATGCCGGATGAGATTTATCCCCAGAAACCCGGCCCCGCCCGTAATGAGATAACGTTTAGTCATTTAAAATGTTACTTATGCGCAAGGCGCACTCCAAGCCTGAGCAGTTCATCGGCCTGGCGGGCACTTTCCGCTCCCGTACAGATATAAAGGCCGTTCGACGAAAGCTCCTTGAGGATTATTTCCAGTTCGTCTCTGCTACAGCCTATATAGAGACCTTTTCCGCGGGCCTGAATTTCCTTGAGAAGGTCCAGCCATTTTGTCATGGGGCCGTTGCCGGCGCCGGGAACCCACTGGACGGCGTTAATCGGTAATTCACATATGATATCCAGGTGTTTTACGGCATCCGGCCCGTCCAGGTGAAAGATCGCATTATCGGGTATACTGCACTGAAGCTTCACTTCGTCCAGAAAGAAGTCGCGAAACATCTGAGGCGATATAAGCGCGAGCAAGTCAAGTTGAACAGGAGTGGAGTAAACCGGCGACCACGCCCTGAGCCATGAGGTAACATGGCCGTTCTGTCCCATCTCTTCGACTCTTTTGCGGAAAGCTTCATTGAAGCGGTAAAGAACCTTTTCCATTTGTTTCACAGCGGCCTTTATTTCTTCGGGGTAGTCGTAAATATCCAGGCAGAGATTTGAGCCGCCGCGCATTGACATTAGAGCATCTCCGCCGCTGTGGCAGTCGGGGACTGTTACAAGATACCTTCCCGGCGCCCGTTCCTTGAGGCGATCGTAAATTTCCATGTGCCAGCGCCATTCAAAACAGTCTTCATGTATTTCAAACGGCAGCGGGTTGTTCCAGTCGAGACCAGGCCTGATCCATGATGTTGTCTCGGCGTATTCGAGCTCGCTTCCCATGAGGGCTGAAAAAAGGTCGGGACCCAGATTGGGCCGGAAAAAGGGAACGGCTTCTCCCGCGAAATACGTCGATTCCATCCGCGCTTCTTGAGCGGCGATCACGAAACCGATGTCGGTCCACTGCTGTTGCAGGTCTTTGGGCACGGGAATGTCGCGTTGTTTATCCGCCGGGGCGCATATATCCATGCAGGGGCGGTCGAGAAACTCGCCCCGCCAGAATGCTTCTAGGCGGGGAACGATCTCTTCAAAATCGAGTTTATATTCCATAGTTGCGGTCCTTGAAAATCCGGTACTGGTTATTTCGCATGTAACGTCAATGTGGGGCAGAGAGGCGGGATAAATCAAGCGGGAATCACGTTTTGCGGCAAAAGCGGCGAAGCTGGAGGCATTTTCTCTCCGCCGTAACAGCCGGAGTTGGATAGCATGATATTACTTCACAATTCTGAGGATATCTTTGAATTCACTTGTTTTCGCCGTCCCGAGCAGTTCAAAAAGAGCCGTTTCAACGCTGGTGAGGGCAATACCCGCGTCCCTGATTTTCAGCAGGCCGATTTCCCTGTTGCGGGGCGTTCTGGAGGAAACGGCGTCTGCAACAGTCTCGACCGTGTAACCCTCCCGGAGGAGATCGACGGCCGTCTGGTATATGCAGATATGGGTTTCTATTCCGGCAAGAAGCACGTTGGAACGCTTCAGGTCACCCAGAGCCCGCGCGAATTGTCCGTTGCGCCAACTGCTGAAACTCGTTTTCGGTATCGGGTTGAGGTCTGCCAGGAGTTCGGCAATGTCAGGGACAGTGGGCCCGAGCCCTTCGGGATTCTGTTCGGTCCACAGAACCGGCACTCCGAGGACGTGAATACCCTGTATGAGTTTTCTCAGGTTGTTGAAAAGGGACTCTTTGTCATGCATGGACTCGGCCAGTTTTCCCTGAACGTCCACGACTGCCAGGACTGTGCTTTTTCTTTCGAGCATTGCGGTTTCTGCGGATCTAACATTAAGGAGCTTAGTACGGGGCGGCGTAGTCGCCTTGACGCGCGGCTGTAAGCCTTCGCCTGCGTCCGGCTTGTTTAACCACAATGTTCCCGCCCGGGAATGCGCAATCAGTTTCCATGGTCACGGTTCCTGTCATGCACAAGAACGTCAGCGTCGAGGCGCTCCGGTGAGGCCGTCCACGGCCTCACCGGAGCCGTCTCGGACGCTTTGTAGGACAGAAGATATATCGAGCTTTACTCTTCAGTATTGCCGTTTATTGCTTTCTCGACAAGATCTCTTGGTAGAGATACAGCGTTCAGCAAAGCCTTTCTCGCGGCTGAACCGGCGTCGCTTCCGATATTGTCGGCAGCGCGAATGACTCCCGTTACAGCAGAGCTGACAGCCTTTGACGTATCGATTCCCACCTTGCCCGCCGCGGCAATAGCTCCTTCAACTGCCGCTACACTTGTCCGTCCAATGTCACCACCGACTTCGGCTGCACCTTTCACAGCACCATGCGCACCTTTACGAACGGCGGTAAAAACGTCCGCACCTATCTCGGAGCTCCCGATAATGACAGCGCGGACTGTGTTCTTGACTGCCTCGGCCGTCGAATCCAGAAGACCTGATGCGCCAGTTACGGCACCTTTGGCGACTGAAGCGATAGCCTCTTCGGCAGAAGCACCAACATCACCAGAGTCTTTGAGCACCCCTGTTATCTGATTCTTTACAGCAGTACGCAATGCTGTGACAATGTCGTCTGCGCCTTTCACCGCACTGACAACAGCTTCTTTTACGTCATTGATAATCTTATCCAACATAGCAGTTTCTCCTGTTTACGATTCATTTCAATCGGTTCAGTATAACACTATCAATCAGTCATATGTTAGCACCTCCTGTTTACGATCAGTGTGACCCGACGATCAGTATGACGCTTTTTCAGAAGACGCGCAAGGCGCGGATTCTGAAAATACCTGTCCATCCGTTTGGGTATCTTCTTGTCCTCCTCGGGGCCATGACAGTGCATTATTCGGGCAGGCTGCAATGCACTCCGAGCATTTCAGGCAATCCGGGTCGGTCATAAACCCTGAATCTTTGTGGACAACAATCGCAAGATTCATTGGGCAGGCTTTCTCACATCTTCGGCACTCAACACACAAGTCCTTGTTGATTTGCAAAGGCTTCTTCTTGCCCCCAACAGCGCTCTGCACTGTACCGATGGGGCAGAATGCGCACCAGCTTCGTTGGTGGATTGGCAGTCCGAAAATCAAACCTGTTCCCGTAGTTATAACGCACATTATCCAGAACGTTCTGCCCCAGTGATATACATCCGTTGGATTAATCGTAATCCGATACACCATGAAGCCCATCATACCCACGAGGAGCACCCACCTCAAGGTCATGCTCCTGAACGCATTGGGGATGGGCGATCCCCTGCTTACCCGGCTCACTATTCGGTCAAGGAAGCTGCCTCTTGGACACAGGTTGCCACAAACATACCGTCCACGAAAGAAACTGCCAATGAGTCCCATAATCATAATAACGGGCACGCTGAAGCCGAGAAGCGGATATTTCCATCCCAATCCAATGGTAAGCAACAAGACGGGCAGAAGAAACCATTGGATGATGCGTCTGATCCTGACCCGTCTGGAAAGTGCATTGGCCATGTGGCATCTCTCCCTTCTTATAAGTAAACCCCCTCTGGTTTCACGGAGTAGTTGTAGATCTCGCGCATGTTGCGGGAGATGGGGGACGGGAGTTTGCGAAGGACGCCCGATGGGTTGTGTCCATCCGGTTGTTTACATTCGACCATGTATGCGGTTGAGTCGGTCATGTTTTCTTCGTCTCTTGCAGAACGCTC
Source organism: Kiritimatiellia bacterium (assembly GCA_046483125.1). Classification (GTDB taxonomy): domain Bacteria; phylum Verrucomicrobiota; class Kiritimatiellia; order UBA8416; family JAWODU01; genus JAWODU01. The sequence goes on along the minus strand of JAWODU010000099.1, from coordinate 1,424 downwards.
CGACTCACAGGCCGCGAGGTACGGGCGGTCGTTTGAGCAGGCGAATGTTAGATGCGTTTCTTCAATTGTTCAGCAACCGATTGATTCAGTAAATTCCGGGCTTCGATGAGTTTTGTATACTGTGGTTTTATTTTCTCGATATTTCGAGATAGAATAGCTTTCAATAAATCGCCCTCCATTTCAGCAACATCGATTCTTTCATAATAGTCCATTGTCTCTTTGAGATGTGCGATAACGATCTTGCCTGTCAGGATGGGGTGGTTGTTCGTTACATTTGCATCCCCGAATCTTGTCCCGTGTTCAAGCTCAACTTCTAAACCTTTTCGGAAAGCCTCAAGGGGTATATTCATTACTTGGGTGTTCACAATATTGAGAATCGCGGATGCTTCTTCTCCTGAAACAGTTGGATCCGTGATCTTGGACCAGTCACGCAAGCCAATTTCGTTGCAGACTCGTTTTACTTCATCAACAGTTACATACTCAGGCAATTTCATTCTTTTCTCCTTTATTGATCTAACGATTGCGTTCACGCGCTGAGTGTTCCGCGCGCGGAACACTCAGGCGCCGTGCAAGGCCTGGTTCGCAAATTCATAATCCCAGTTGCTTTTCGATAAGCCGTACAAGACTTTCCCTGATTTCAGGATGACGCGGAACAGGCGCCCTGCGCCCGGCTGGCGGGTTGGCATAGATATCATGACGTTTGCCATGCCGGTGCAGGTGGCACCCGCGTGTGACCAGGGAACGGATGAAGTTGCCTCGCTTCACACTTCAACCCCGAGTTCGATAGTCTGAGCATCGGCGTGCGTCGGCTCGGCCTCAGTTTCGAGCATCATCCGGTAGGCGTCGGCAATATTCTCTTTGAGTTCTGCCAGAGTTTCCCCTTGACTGAAGACACCGGGGACTTCCCGGATCTTTCCTACAAACCAGTTATCGTCCTGCCAGTACTCTAACGTGAAGAATCGTTTCATGTATAATCACCTCGTTCCGAATAGTACCGAGGACACGGGTGGAGTTCAATATCTCTTTCTTGCGAACGATCAAGCTCTGCGGCGGCTGTAATCCGTACGCAGCAGCGCTTGGTTCGCCAATCCTATTCGTAGTGCGTCCACATGCGGATGATTTTCACGGTCTTGATATCGTCCAGTACTTGGTAAACGAGCCGATGTTGGATATTGATTCGGCGTGAACATGCCCCGGAGAGATCACCGACCAGACGTTCAAATGGAGGCGGGCTCGGAATTTGTCAACGAAAATGAGACATTTTTCTTAGACGATTTCAAGCGACTTTCTCCAACGGTTTATTGATCCATGCGGCCTCTGGTATTGCAGGCGGTTCAGGCACGCCTCTGACGAACCGTTCAGGATGTTTTTGATATGCCTGCTTAAGCGTAATGCATCTTTTTTCTTTGATCTCATGAGCCTTG
>JAWODU010000088.1:0-23425 GCA_046483125.1 Kiritimatiellia bacterium | reverse complement strand
GGCACCCCGAAGCTTCAAATATTTCGTGGCTCAATACCTAGCCTACTTGCGCCCCTGTCAACGCTTCGCCTGCCCCCTCGCGGCGGCCTGCGCATGACTCGGGGTCAATGTGGGTCGCTACTCCTTTCATTGTACAAGACTTTCACTCGTTGTTCGTTGCCGGTTTTAATCGGCGCTTACCATAGAATTTTTTGACACTACCCCGGGTTTAGTCATTTGCCAGAAACCCGGGTATTCCGGTGGACCGTGAAGCGCCCGAGGGAGCGGACGCGAGTTTGCGGGCTTCTTCAACCACTTGGAGGAAGAACTGTTCAAGATTCATTTTCGGATGTTCCACGGAAGCTTCCTGTCCGGTCTTTTCCCTGATGAGCGCCACAACCTTTTTCATTATTTCGGGCGGGAGGGTTCCGGTAGTAAGGGTAAGCTTTTCTTCTTTGCGGAGTAATTCATTGACGGGGCCCTGGGCGAGTATCCTCCCGTTGTAAAGTATGGCTATACGATCGCACACGTCTTCGACGTCGGCGAGAAGATGAGAACACATGAGAATGGTCTTGCCTCTCCGGGCGAGAGTCAGCATCAGGTCCTTGACCTGCCTGCATCCGATGGGGTCCAGGCCGGAAGTCGGCTCATCCAGAATAACCAGGTCCGGATTGTTGATAAGGGCCTGCGCGAATCCGATTCTCCTGGCCATTCCTTTTGAATATTCTCCCACCGGCCTGGCTGCGGCATGGCGCAGGCCGGCCATATCCAGGAGTTCCTCCACGCGTTCATGCCGTTTCCGTTTTTCCAGACCGAACAGGCGTCCGTAAAAATCCAGCGTTTCCCCGGCGTTAAGGTATCCGTAAAGGTGCGACTCCTCCGGAAGGTAGCCGATGCGGCTTTTGACGGCCACGGAGCGAGGCGGCCGGCCCAGGACCCTTATCGTTCCCGCGGTGGGGAAAAGAAGCCCCAGCAGGAGTTTTATAAAGGTGCTTTTGCCTGAACCGTTGGGCCCGAGAAGGCCGAAGATTTCGCCGGAGCGCACCTCCATGTCGATGCCGTCAACTGCGCGTACCTTCGGCCGGCGCCAGAAGTCCCTGAAAACCTTTTTCAACGATTCAGTCCGGATCGCCGGGGAGCCCGGCTCTCCCGGAACCCTGCCGTCAGCTCCGGCTTGCGGCGCCGTGTTTATGTCTTGCGGTTCTGTCATAAAAAGCGTTTCTCCGATTCAGTTTGTTTCCCTGTGCCGGAACAGAGCCGTGCCCAGGCACAGTACTGCGGCGGAACAGGCAAGGGCGTAAGTACCGGCCGTAACCAGATATGAAAGAGGCACCGCGCCGCCGCGACTGAGAGTATCAGGAACCCAGAAGTGCTGCCAGTCGGGGATGACGCCGTATATAAGGGCTATTACCGCGGAGTCGGCGGCTTTCCGGCCAAGCAGGAAATCGGATACTAGTCCGGCCGCGAGGACACACAGGGTAAGGGTAAGGGCGGGCACGGCGTTGAACCTGATGGACAGGGTTAATGCTATCGCGCTGAGGACGACCAGCGCCATGGTAATAAGAGCGCTGGCCGGAATCAGTTGCCAGTTCATACGGAAATCAAAAGGGTCGAAACTGCCCATTCGGTTAAAGAATCCGCAGGCGATGAAAGCCGCCCCCAGGAAAGCCGCCGCCATCCAGAACGCGTTTGATTGAAAAGGACGCTTTTTTCTGTAGTTGACGACAGCCGCGACGGCGTAAGCCAGAACGGGAGCCGAGAGCGCGAAAATCGCCGTCTTCCAGTCGGTCACGTATCCGGCAAAGCGGTCGGTAAAATAGAATTTCCGGGCAATCCGTTCGCTCATCAGTGTTGTAAGCGTTGCGCAGAAAGAAAAAGCGATCACAACGAGCGTAATGCCGGCAAACTTGGCCAGAAAGAACAATTCACGTCTGACGGGTTTACTCAGCACGGCGGAAGCAGTCCCGGAGTTGACTTCCCGGCTGAGAACTGAGGAAGCGGCGTGACCGGCCACGAACAGGCCGATCACAAAATGAAAAGCGAGAGCGCTGTCGCGCGCCAGTTTGCCTTCTTCACCGAACTGGTGCATAAGCAGGAGAGGCGTCAGCACGCTCAGCACAACGCACGCGGTCGTCAGCAACAGGCAGATCGGCCGTCGTATGACTTCAAGAGCCGTAAGAAGCGCGAGTGTAAAAAACTGCTTTATCCGCAACATTTCGAACGCGGAAAAACGCGGGAAACAACGCAGTCTCAGGCGTCTTTTTCCTTCATGGCCTGTTTCCGGCTGAGCCTGACTCTCCCGCGTTCGTCAATTCCGATACATTTAACCCACATCTGGTCTCCGATACTGCATACGTCTTCCACGTTCTTAACGCGGAAATCCGCCAGTTCGCTTATATGAACCAGACCGTCTTTCCCGGGAAGAATTTCCACAAACGCGCCGAATTCCTTGATGCCCGCGACCTTGCCGTCGTAGAGCATGCCCACTTCCGGCTCTGCGGTGATCATGTTGACCTCGCGGGCCGCCATATCCATGGATTCCTTATCCTCGGCGAATATTGAAACCGTTCCGTCGTCGCTTATGTCTATCTGCGCGCCGGAAAGTTCGGTTATCCTGCGAATGTTTTTACCGCCCGGGCCTATGAGTTCGCCTATCTTATCGTGCGGTATAACGATTTCGTGGATCCTCGGGGCGTATTCCGACAGTTCCGACCGGGGCGCTTTTATTACTTCACCCATGAAATCGAGAATTTTAAGCCGCGCCTCGCGGGCCTTTTCAAACGCTCCTTCGACCAGATCCCATTTCAGGCCGTGGATTTTGAGATCCACCTGGAAACCCGTTATACCGTCGACGGTTCCGGCCGCCTTGAAATCCATGTCGCCGCAGTGGTCCTCTTGTCCGAGAATATCGACGGCGAGCAGGGATTTTTCAGCGTTGGAAAACAACCCGATTGAAACACCCGCCACAGGCTTGGTAATGGGCACGCCTGCGTCCATAAGCGCGAGACTGCCGACGCACACGCTGGCCATGGAGGATGATCCGTTGGAACTCATTATGTCCGATACGAGCCTGAGGGTGTATGGATAATCCTCCGGCAGAACCTGAGCAAGGCACCTTTCGGCGAGGGCGCCGTGCCCGATTTCGCGCCGTCCGGTGGACCCGAGGCGGCCGACTTCGCCGACGCTGTAGGGAGGGAAATTGTAGTGAAGCATGAACCGTTTTTCTCCGACTCCGCCGGTGACCGCGTCTATGGACTGGCTGTCTGACTTGGTTCCGAGAGTGACTGTGCCGCAGGCCTGCGTATCGCCCCTGCTGAACACGGCTGAACCGTGTGTTCTGGGCATGATTCCCACTTCCGCATCCAGCGGGCGTATTTCGTCGAAAGTTCTTCCGTCGATCCGTTTGCCTTCTTCAAGAGCGTACTTCCTGACGATTTCGGTCTCCAGTTTCTCAAAAATCGGCCGCATGTTATCGGAAGAGAAATCAGGATGTTTTTCCAGCAGTTTCTCCTCGATCGAAGCCATTATCCCGTCGGTCCTTGTTTTGCGCTCTTTGTTGTTTTTAACCAGCAGGGCGTTCCTCAGGTCCTCTCCGGCAATTTCACGCGCCTCGGTGAGATAGGGGTCTTCGGTAACGGAGGGTTCGACCGTCTTGTCCGGAAGGGACATCATACGCCGCAGTTCAAGCTGGGCGTCGATCAAGGCCACGCAGTTGGGGTGAGCGAACTTCATGGCGGCGACCAGGTCCTTTTCGCTGATCTCCTTCGCACTGCCCTCTATCATTAAGGGGAGGTCTCTGGTAGAGCAGTATATCAGATCCAGATCGCTTTCCTCCAATTCACTGTGCGTGGGATTGATTACAAAGTTTCCCTTGATCCTGCCGACCCGCACCCCCGCTATAGGCCCCATAAAAGGTATTTCCGAAAGGGTCAGTGAACAACTTGAAGCCACCACGCTCAATACGTCCGAATCATTTTCGCGGTCGGCCGAAAGCAGCATATTGTTGATCTGCACTTCGTTTCTGTAGCCGTCCGGGAAAAGGGGGCGTATGGGGCGGTCCGTAACTCTTGCCGTAAGAACTTCCTTTTCAGCGGGCCGGGCCTCGCGTTTGAAAAATCCGCCCGGGAATCTTCCGGCGGCGTAGAATTTTTCCCTGTATTCAACTTGAAGAGGGAAAAAGTCTATGCCCTCCCTGGGTTTATCGGTACCGGTGACCGCTGAAAACAATATGGTGTCGCCTATGCGAACAGTACATGCGCCGGCGGCCTGGGGACCCAGAACGCCGGTTTCGATTACGATATCCTTGCCGTCAAGATGGGCGATAGCTGATTTAGCATTTTTCATTTTTCTTCGCTTCCGGACCGCAGGCCGGACAGGCCAATAAGGGGCGCGGATTAATCTGGTGTGAACAAACCGGAGGTATTCAGTGGCGGATTTTCAGCTTCGTGATCAGTTTCCGGTAACGGTCTCCGTCACGCCGCTTCAGATAATCCAGCAAATGCCGCCGCGCACTGACCATTTTGATGAGGCCGTAGCGGGAACTGTGATCCTTCTTATGTGATTTCAGATGCCCGGTCAGTTTATCGATTTTTTCCGTCAACAGAGCTATCTGAACATCGGAGGACCCCGTGTCGTTCTCGTGAAGCCTGAATTCCTTCGTCAGAGCTGATTTGTCTATCTGGCTCATCGTTTCCCTGTCCGCTTGCGGGAAGCTTTTCCTTTCTTGTTTCTGTTTCTTTCTCTTTTCACGTGGGACTATATTAGACGCGGGATGTTCGTGTAAAGCCATTCTTGGAACTTTTCGTGAGGTTTTTTCCGGCGAAGAATACCGGCTGCTTTACCGATGTCCCGGGATATTTGAGATTTAAGAAGGTTTTTTGAAGAGAAAGCCCGTTCGTTGCGTATTCTTGCGGCGAACAGGATTTCAATTGTTTTCCCGTAAAGGTTTTTTCCGTGATTGATCAAGTGGACTTCAACGGTCCGCCCGCGCCCTTCGTCCCCGAAAGTGGGCCGGACGCCGACGTTCAGTACGCCGTGGGCAGCCCTTCTGCCCGCTAAAGCGCTTACCGCGTAGACCCCGTCGGGCGGCAGAAGCTCCCCTTTTGTGTCAAGATTCGCTGTTGGGAAGCCGAGGTCAAAGCCCCTGGAGTCGCCGCGCACGACTTTACCCATCAGCCCGTACGGCCGTCCCAGCATTATTTCCGCTTCCTTCAGGTTCCCTCCTCCGACGTGACAGCGTATTCGACTGCTGGAAATGAATTTTTTTCTTCTGCGGACGGGAACGACGGCTGTAACCTGCACGTCAACCTTTTCCGCGGCCCGTTTGAGAAGGTATACAGTGCCGGCTGAGTTTCTGCCGAATTTCCAGTTCCGCCCCGCAAATATTCTTTTCAGCGGCGGAGCGCAGTCAAGAAGACGCGCGGCAAAAGCCGCGGGGCTGAGCGAGGCTGCTTCCGTTGTAAAAGGCAGTACCACGCATCCGTCCACTCCCATACGCTCCAGCAGTGACAGTTTGTGTTCTCCGGAGGTGAGAAGGACCGGGGCGGAGTCCGGGGCCAGAATCGACAGAGGGTGCCTGTCAAAAGTAAAAACCCATGCTTCTCCGCCGGCCTGGCGCGCCGATTGTATCGCCTGCCCGATTACTTTCTTATGCCCTCTGTGAATTCCGTCGAAAAACCCCACGGCCAGCATAATCGGCCGCCGTCCTGCGACGGAAGAAATGTCTTTTACCGTTTTCATGGGTTAAAAAATGCCGCCGGGGTAATATTGGCGATTACCTCGTCCAGAGGCATGGCGAGGATTTGATCCAGTCCAATGGCATCGTCGAGTTTCAGGTCACCGCAGGCCGTCCTCTCGAGGCGCTCCAGGAAGGCCCCGCATCCCAGTCGCTCGCCCACGTCTGCGCACAGGGTCCTGACATAAGTCCCTTTCGTGCATCTAAGAAAAAACCCGGCCCGCGGCAGGTGAAAATCAGTAAGGGTGAACTCGTATACGTGAATGAGCCTGGGACGGCGTTCAACAGTTTCGCCCCGCCGGGCGCGTTTGTACAAAGGCACGCCGTCAACTTTTATAGCTGAAATCATTGGAGGTGTCTGGAAAACGTCGCCCTGGAATTCCTCCATAGCCTTCGTCATGAGAGCGGATGTCACGCGGGAACAGTCCTTTTCGCCGACTATTTCTCCTTCGGCGTCATGTGTGGCGGTGGAAACGCCGAGTTTCATTGTGCCCCGGTAAGCTTTGTCCGATGAGAGAAACCTTGAGGAGAGTTTCGTGCCTCTTCCCACGAGAATTACGAGCAGTCCGGTGGCGGAGGGATCCAGTGTCCCGCCGTGTCCCACCTTGCGGAATCCGAACTTCCTGCGTATGCGGTGGACTACGTCATGAGAGGTCAGCCCGGCGGGTTTATCCACAGGGAGTATACCGTCCCACGGATCGGTCGGGCGGGGAGGAGCCGGTTTTTTATCATTCATCGTCTTTGTCTTCTTCAAGGTCAATATTCCTGAGAAGCTCCAGTATAGCGTCGCCCTTGCGTATGGAGGCATCGAGTTTGAAGGTAAGGCGGGGAGTGTACTTCAGCCGTAATTTGGAATTTATCCAGCTCTGGATTTCGGGGCGGACCTTCTGCAGTTCTGAAATTATGTTTTTTCGTGCTTCTTCATTACCCGTTACAGACACGAAAACACGCGCGTTCCGCAGGTCGCTGGCGGTTTCCGTCCTGGTGACGGTGACAGCGGACAAGTCAACGCTGTGTCCCGTCATGACATGATAGAGAGAACAGGCTATTTCCCGGCGAAGCAATTCGTTCACACGGGTCATTCGTTTTGTGCCCATGGCGGAATCCTTATGCGTAAAGGTATGGAAAGGGGAGGTGACGTGAGCCGGCGCAGAACGCTACAGGGTCTGCTTGACCTCCTCGAGTTCGTAAAACTCGAGAACGTCACCTTCCTTGAAATCATCAAAGTTGTTTAATCTCACGCCGCATTCCTGCGTTTCTTTGACTTCCGAGGCGAAGTTCTGAAACCGCTTAAGCGACTGAATCGAGGTCTCCGCGAGTGTCTCCTCGCCCCGTTTCACACGCACCCTGTGGGCCGGACGAACGGTACCCGATACGACAAGACAGCCTGCGGCCTTGCTGTTTTTACCCACTCCGAAAGCCTGTTTTACTTCGGCTTTGCCGACGCTTTTCTCGGTGGTTTTCGGGGCCAGCAGTCCCGTCATGGCCTCGCGTACTTCGTCTACCATTTCGTAGATAACGTTGTGGAGTCTTATTTCCACGCCCTCGTGTTTGGCCCTGGAGGCCACGCCGGGTTCATTCGAAACGTGGAAACCGAGAATGACGGCATCGGAAGCGCTGGCGAGCATTACGTCGTTAACGGTAACGTTGCCCGTGCCCGAGAGCATGATTTTCAGCGAAACCTTGGAGCTTTTGATTTCGTTAAGAGAGTGCCCTACGGCCTCGGCCGACCCCCTTGTATCCGCCTTCAATATTATCCTGAGTTCCGCTTTCTGCTGTTCCTCAAGCTGTTCGAAGAGTGATTCGAGAGAAGTTTTCTTTTCCGACACTGCTTCCGTATCTGCGGCGGCTTCTTCTTCTCTTGCCGCGGCGGCACGGGCGGATTTCTCGTCGGTGCGTACCCTGAAAGCGGTTCCGGCTTCGGGAGCGCCCGAAAGCCCCAGGCATTTTACCGGTGTGGACGGCGGCGCGCTTTTTATTTTCGTTCCGTGATCATTCATCAGGGCGCGGACCCTGCCCCAGTAACGCCCGCACACGATGGCGTCGGTGATCTTGAGCGTTCCGCTGGTGACAAGCAGATTTGCCGTAGGGCCCATGCCGGGCTCGAGCCTTGCTTCTATAACAAAACCTTTTGCCCGCCGGCCGGGATCGGCTTTCAGTTCCATCATTTCCGACTGAAGCAGAATCATTTCCAGAAGGTGATCTATGCCCTTGCCCGTGGCGGCGCTGACCTCACAGCATATGATTTCGCCTCCCCAGTCTTCTGGGGTAAGCCCCATCTGCTGTAACTGCTGTTTTACTCTCTCGACGTCGGCTCCGGGCAGATCGGTTTTGTTTACGGCAATCACAAGGGTTACTCCGGCGGCCTGAGCGTGTTTGATCGCTTCTTCAGTCTGCGGCATTACTCCGTCGTCCGCCGCTATCACTATTACGGCGATATCCGTAAGGTGAGCGCCTCGCGCGCGCATGGCTGTAAAGGCTGCATGGCCGGGCGTATCCAGGAAGGTGATACTGCGTCCGCCCGCGTTTACCGTTGAAGCCCCGATATGCTGGGTTATTCCGCCGAATTCGTCGTCCACCACCGCCGTATGCCTTATCCTGTCCAGCAGAGAAGTTTTACCGTGATCAACGTGACCGAGAAGAGTTACCACGGGCGGGCGCGGCTGGATGTACTCGGGCCGGTCCTCTTCATCTTCTTCGTGTTCTTCGGTTTTTTTCGGGAACCGCTGAGCGGCGGCCCTCTTTTCATGTTCCAGTTTGAACCCGTGCTTTTCGGCTATCGCAGTGGCCGTGTTGATATCGACACGCTGGTTAATGGAAGCCAGAACGTTCAGGCTCATGAGTTCGGCGATTACCTGGTTGGGTCTCAATCCCAGTTTCTCCGCCAGTTCTTTTACCACTACAGAACCCCGGATACGGATTACGGGTTCTCCGCCGGTACCGGCTTCGATGGAAGAGGGTTCTTCTTTCTCCGGGGCCTTTTCCTGCGCGGGTAAGGCGGGCGGCGGTTCGGGAACGGCCGATGGGGTCTCTTCTTTTCGGGGTTCCCTGCCTGTGTCCGCGTCCGCGGGCGGCCGTGCGTGTTCCTCGCGGATGAGGGCGGCGGTTTCGTCGTCAACCGCACTCATGTGACTTTTGACGGAAACACCAAGTTCCCTGAGTTTGCCAAGCAGTTCTTTGCTGGGCACGTCAAGTTCTCTGGCTAGTTCGTGAACTCTCATTGGACTTCTCAAGCGCCTTCTTTTTCAGTCTGGGTCGCCGCGGCCGCTTCATGTACGGCTGAAGCCGTCTCGCTGTCGAGTCCCGCCATTTCTTCGAGAACTTCAGGTTCAGCGGCCAGGATTCCTTCGATTGTAAGAAAACCGGCTTTAACCAGGGCTTCCGCGTTTTCGCGGCTTATGCCGTCCACGTCTGCCAGATCACCCACGGCCCGAGCGACCTTTTCTTCGAAGCTTATCCCCGATTCCTCACGCTCGACCTCTATTTTCCAGTCCAGCAGTTTGGACGTCAGCCTCACGTTCTGCCCGCGTTTGCCGATAGCCAGGGACAGTTGCTCCTGGTCGGCGATTATGTGGATCACCTTATTTTCTTCGTCAACGGTGACTTTTGCCAGCTTTGCCGGTGAAAGTGCATTGGCCGCACAGGTTTTAATATCATCACTCCAGCGCACAATATCGATTTTTTCACCGGAGAGTTCCCGGACTATGTTTTTCACGCGTATGCCTCGCATGCCGACGCATGCTCCGACCGGGTCAACTTTTTCGTCATGCGAAATGACGGCGATTTTTGTCCTGTAACCGGGTTCCCTGGCTATTCCCTTTATCTCAACGACTTTGTCCGATATTTCGGCCACTTCAAGCTTAAAAAGGACGCGAACGAAGTCGGCGCTGCTCCGGGACAGTATTATGCCCGGGCCCGAAAGGCCGGGTTCCACTCTGAGTATAAGTGCCCTGATCCTGTCCCCTATCTGGTATTCCTCCGTGGGAACACGTTCCCTCGACGGGATAACTGCTTCCGCCCTGCCGAGGTCCACTATAATATCATTGCGTACAAACTGCCGCACGGCGCCGCTGACCAATTCACCGCCCCTGTCCTTGTATTCTTCGAAGACTATATCTTTTTCGGCCTGCTTGATTTTCTGGAGTATGGCCTGCTTCGCTGTCTGAGCGGCAATTCGGCCGAAGTTGCGCGGCGTTACTTCGGCTTCGACAACATCACCGGGGCCGGCGTCCGGCTTGACCTGTCTTGCCTTTGAAAGGGAAATTTCGCTGCGGGCGGGCCGGGATTTTTCAACAACGGTCAGACTGGCAAAAGCCCTGATCTCAAGCGTCTCGCGATCCACCACGATCCTGGCGTCCTCCGAAAGACCGGCTACTTTACGGGAAGCCGACTGGAGAGCGTACTCAACGGCCTGAATGAGCACCTCGCGGTCGATACCGCGCTCGCGCTCGATATAAGCAAGAATGCTCTGTAATTCGGTGTTCATTTTTCACTACCTCACACCGGCCATATTGTTTCCGTACCAAATAAAAGAGCGGGCTGAGCCCACTCTTGCTGAGTTAACTTGTACCGGGCAGGCTGCAATGTATTTCCTTTGCCCCCTCTTCGTCAAGGCCCCAATTGGACGATTTCGCTGCAAAGCCGGCGAAAATTGCGTAAAAACGGGCGCCGTATGCCGATTTAAGGGTTGAATATCAAAGTAAAGTGGGCGATTCTCCGTGGGGTAAATGGCTTGCCTGAAAAATCAGAAAGGAAAAAACATGTCAACCATAGTAGACGTTTACGCAAGAGAAATACTGGATTCACGCGGCAACCCCACGGTTGAAGCCGAGGTCCACCTTGCTGACGGCACTGTCGGCAGAGCGGCTGTGCCTTCCGGCGCTTCCACCGGTGAAAACGAGGCGGTTGAACTGCGTGATGGAGTGAAAAGCCGTTATCAGGGCAAGAGTGTCCGTAAAGCCGTAAAGAACGTGAATGAAACAATCCGTTCTGAAATTATAGGCTGTGACGCGCTCGACCAGGCCGGCCTCGACAGGATGCTTATTGAACTGGATGGAACACCCAACAAGAAAAAACTCGGCGCAAACGCCATACTTTCAGTTTCGCTGGCCGCCGCGAAAGCCGCCGCCGAACACACGGGCCTGCCTCTTTTCCGGTACGTGGGCGGAGCTAATGCCAGGGTTCTGCCGGTACCGATGATGAACGTTCTCAACGGCGGGGCGCATTCCGACGCGCCGGTTGACGTGCAGGAATTTATGATTGTTCCCAGGGGAGCTTCCTGCTTTTCCGAGGCTCTTCGCGCGGGAGCCGAAGTGTTCCATGCCCTGAAGTCGGTATTGAAGGGAATGAAGCTGGACACTGCCGTGGGAGACGAAGGCGGCTTTGCGCCCCGTCTGAAAAACAATGATCAGGCCCTTGAAGTATTGATGAAAGCTATTCGTAAAGCGGGCTATAAACCCGGAAAGGACATCTTTCTGGCTCTGGACCCCGCGGCAAGTGAATTCTATGACGCGAACAGGAAAAAATACGTGTTCAAAAAGAGCGACAGATCCGCGCGTACAGCCGCTCAGATGGTCGATTTTTACGCGGACTGGACTGCGAAGTATCCGATTGTGAGTATAGAAGACGGTATGGCCGAAAACGACTGGCAGGGATGGAAAACAATCACCGATAAACTGGGAGACAAAATACAGCTTGTCGGCGACGACCTTTTTGTTACCAACACGAAGTTCCTCGCCAGGGGCATAAAGAAAGGTGTCGCCAATTCCATCCTGATCAAGGTCAATCAAATAGGCACTCTTACAGAGACCCTTGAGGCCATCGGGATGGCATCCAGGGCGGGATATACTTCGGTTATCAGCCATCGTTCCGGGGAAACAGAGGATACAACGATTGCGGATCTGGCCGTCGCCGTTAACGCCGGCCAGATCAAAACCGGTTCCCTTTCGCGGACGGATCGTATCTGCAAGTATAACCAGCTTCTTCGAATTGAAGATATGCTCGGGCCGGAAGCCGTATACGGGACGCAATGAGATTTTTCGGACACCTGTAGCCTATGAATTACTGGGTAACCGTTTACAGAACAGCCTGGAGTGTTCTGGGAATAGTATGCGTGGTGGCCGTGGCGTTTATTTTCCTGCCGACCTGTCGAAGACTCGATACCTTGGAGCAGGAGAGGGCGAAGTTGAGCGCTGAAAATCGGGAACTGGCCCTGAAAACAAAACGGTTAAGGGGCAAGGAACGCAAATTCGTATCCGACCCCGGCTATGTCGAGCATACCGCCAGAGAGATGGGCATGGTGAAAGACGGAGAAATAATATTCAAGTTCACCAACGAGACTTCCACGACCCGTTCAAACGGCTTCGGCGGCAACACGGAGGTTGAACAATGACTTGCCTTACGCACCAGCCACTCTCCGCTCCCTCCGCAACAAAGAACAAAGAACAAAGAACAGGGAACTTTCCCCGACACCGCTTCCTGATACCCGTCCTGCTTCTCTCGTTTTGTTTCTGCAGCTGTATGGAAATGGAACATTGTTTGACCGTTCGCGGCGACGGCTCGGGTTCGCTTGAGGTCAACTGTACTTTTCCCGACCGCACGACAGCGGCTCTGGACGGGATGCTGAAACTCCGCCGGGAAATGCTCAGGGTCTCGGACGGGCCCGGAGAGACCGAACTTCCTGCAATACGCCTGATAAGGCTGTTGACGGGCGCGGACGCCGGAAAGATAGAAGAGATGCTCAGGCCGTACGAAGAAGACGGAATTATCGCCGAAGAGGTTTTCGTGGAAAGCGAGCGCGGGGAAAGAACGTTAAAGATAAAACTCCTGTTCAAGGATCTGGAAAAGGCGGCGGGCACCGACCTGTTCAGGGAGTACGGGTTTTCTATTTCAAAGAACGGGGGCGGTGATTACGTTTTCTTCCGGAAGGCGGCGGTAAGAGCCGGGGAGGGGCGGGAGGATCCTGCCGGAAAACACGGGGCGGGGGAAGCGGCACCGTTGCTGAGGGGCTTTGAAGCGCGGATAAAGGTTAATGCACCGGGGAAAATACTGCGCACCAACGCCCATCGGGACATAGGACGGACAGCCGTGTGGAATTACGAGTTCGACAAGGACTCTTCCGCTTTCCGCAAACTGCAGACCACTCCGCTGAAAATCATCTTCAGCGGAGAGGGACTCGATCTTCCCGAAATAGCCGCCGGGAAGTGACCTGCATTGTATCGGGTATTTCATGCCTGTATGTCTCCGCGCTCATTCTCGGCGTCCGTCGCCCGACGGCCGTCTGCGAGGAATTCATCGTGTCTGCTTCCGCGTCCCCGCGGCAGACACGCTGAATAACCCGCGCGAAGACATACAGACATGAAATACTTGTGGCGCGTGGGCAAGCAAGACGGGAAAAGGACTATTTTCCAAGCAGTTCTGCCCACTTTTCCCGGGCCAGCTTCAGGGCAGCCGCGCGGTGTGAAATAGAGTTTTTTTCTTGCGGCTCCATCTCTGCGAAAGTGCGGCTGTATCCTTCAGGTATGAAAAGCGGATCGTAACCGAAACCGTTTTCCCCGCGGGGCGTTTCGGTGATTACCCCTTCGCATTTACCCTCGAGAACGCGGCATGTGCCGTCGGGGGAAGCGAGCGCCAGCGCGCATTTGAACCGCGCGCGGCGATTTTCCGCCCCGGCTGTTTCACGGAGAAGCTTCCGGTTGTTGGCCTCGTAGTCGGGCGGTTCGCCGGCGTACCTTGCGGACCTTACTCCGGGCGCCCCGGAAAGGGCGTCCACCTCAAGGCCGGAATCGTCGGCGAGAGCCGTCAGCCCGGAAGCACGGGCGAGTGTAACTGCTTTTTTCGCCGCGTTGCCCCTGAAAGTGGTTTTGTCTTCGTCGACCTCCGGCAGATCCGGAACATGGTCCATTCCCAGCAGTTCAACGCCCGCACCGGAGAAAATCGAGCGTATTTCCCGAAGTTTGTGAGCGTTCCTTGTCGCTGTGAGTAGTTTCATGCCGGGCTCAATCCGGGAGTTTCTCCGCCCCGGCGACGGTTATTCTCGGCGCGCGTATGCCGGTCAGTATTTCGTACGGGATTGTGTCGCACCAGTCGGCTATTTCGTCGGCCCACACTTCCTCGTTTCCCGAAGCGCCCATCAGTACAACTTCATCGCCTTGCCGGACATTGTGGTCCATACCCGTGTCTATCATGAAAAGATTCATGGTAACTCTGCCGACTACCGGGCACCTGCGCCCGCCGGCCAGAACGTACGCTTTGTTGCTCAGGGCGCGGGGATATCCGTCGGCGTAACCCGCGTCGACCACGGCGATGCGGCTGGGGCGGGGAGTCATGTAAGTACTGCCGTAGCTGACGGGAAAACCTTCGGGAAGATCTCTTGACTGGACTATACGGGATTTCCATTGCAAGAGAGGACGGGTACTGATTTTCCGCGAGGCGTTTCCTACGGACACGTGCCCGGCGGGCGCGTATCCGTAGGCGAGAATGCCGGGCCGTACTCCATCCATGTCCCATCCGGCTTCGCGCACTATTCCGCCGCTGTTGGAGATGTGTTTAATGGAAAACGACAATCCGGACTCCGCACATTCCGTGCAGACTTTCCGGAACCTTTCGGCCTGAGTATCCGCGAATTCACGGTCCGGCGAGTCCGACGAAGCAAAATGAGTACACAGCCCTTCCATGTGAAGATTATTTTCGGCGGCCAGTTTCCGGAGAGATGAAACCGCCTGATTCCAGGGAAAACCAAGCCGGCCCATTCCGGTGTCGACCTTGGCGTGGCAGTTGAGCGTTTTCCCGCCTGCGGCGGCCGCTCCCGCCAGTGCCATGGCGTGGGCTTCGGACACAATCACCGGCGTGACGCGCTGGTCAAGACACTTTTCTACTTCGCCGGGGTCCATAACACCCATCACCAGTATGCGCGAGTCCGGCGCGACGGCTCGGACCGCTTCGGCCTCAAATAGGTGGGCCGTAACAAACCAGCTGACGCCCTCGGAAAGGGCACAGCGCGTGACATCGGCGAGGCCATGTCCGTAGGCTTCGGACTTGACGACAAGCATTATCTCCGTGCCGGGGGTGAGGGCGCTTTTAATGGCCCGGAGATTGGACTCGAGTATGTTAAAATCCAGTTCAACCCATGTGTTGCGTATAGAGGCTTTCAATTGTTCTTCTTCTGCACGATGTTTGCCTTCATAGGGTACCTGATTTTCAAATCGCCGTTAAGCAGTATTTCCACCCAGTAAGTGCCCTGAGTTTCGAAACTGACGTTGAGAAAAAATTCGACGGTAGTGGCCGTGGCCTCGGCGTCCTGAAGCCTCAAGGGTACATCACCGCCTTTTACGAGAAGGGAAGAAGAATCGGGCTTCAATATTCTGGTGTGCTGTTTAAAGGTTCCCTCGCCGCAGCACCAGCGGTTTACCATGCAGATTCTGGAAAACACGGCGGGAAACGACCTGACGCCTATGGCGTCGAACAGACCTATCAGGATGAATTTGCCGTTTTTCTCCTGCCGCACATCGTCACACAGCAGGCTGGATTGAAGATCCGGAATCATTTTTAACCGTCCTTTCGCGTACCGCGCCTCCCCATGATTTGAGGTTGCGGGTTATGAATTCAACAATAGCCGATTGAGCTTCGGGAGCCGGAGTCGATGGTGGAATGGAAGCGCCGAACTTGACGTGTATCGTCTTTTTCCGGTGTACGGGTCCGAAATCCCGTATTATGCGGCCCATACCAAGGAAATCCGTTTTCAAGGCGGCTGGGATAATCGGCGCGTTCGCGCGTCCTGCCAGCTTTACCGCCAGCGTGTTGAACCGGGAGGGATCGAATTCCACGGAACGTGTAGCCTGGGGAAAAACGAGTACGCTGCAGCCGCTCCTCAAGGCTTGCGGACCTTTTGTTAAGACCGTTCTCAGGTCTTTCACTGCCGATTTTCTGGACACTGCTATATGCTCCAGTTGTTTGAGAATCGGACCCAGAAACGGGTAGTTCAGGAGAGTTTCCTTGACAATTACGGCCATCTCCCGGAACGGAAGTACACAGGCCGGAAGGATCACCGTTTCCAGCATGCTCATGTGATTTGCCGCAATTACCGGCGGCGAGGGCGCTTCCGCCAGATGGCGAGCGCCGGACACATCGATTCTGCCTCCGCATTTTTCGGCTGTTTCTATCATCCTGCGGGAGTATTGCGCCCACGTGCGGCGGTTCATGCGCCCGCGCAGGGCGCAGAAGTATCCGCGGACAAAACAGTCAATCACGTTTAAATAATACCAGATATCCGTGCCTCCCAGAACACGGTCCGGTAATCGCCGCTTCATGTCCGCCGGCGTGCGGTACGCGCCGCTTGCCAGAATCTCCCTCTGAAAGTCGGAACTCGACATTGCGGGTTAACTAAACTGAAAAGACGCCCACTAAGCAATCTTTAAACTTGACCTGCGCGGCTACCAAGCCTAGCCTTGCAGCCGTCGAGGGTTCAAAATGGTGTATAACGCCGGAAAAGACAGGTAGTATCAAAAGTTACATGAAAACGGATGAAGGACGAGTTGGGACACTTAACCGCTACCCTTTGTTGTATACGCTTAAACGACTCTCTTGCAACGGCTGGTACGTGACGAGCAAGCAGGTCGGTTAAGGGTGTGCGTCCGCAGCGGCGGAAAGGCTGGCGGTTAAGAAGGCGTTTAAGTGTATTGAAACGGGGGAAAGAGCCAGGATGCGACCAACCCCCTGCAAGAGAGCGAATTAGACAGAAAGGTGCGCTGTCAGCTTTGACAGCACGAAAGATAACTGGAGGAAACGAAAATGAGACGGAAATTGCTGTTTGGTACAGGTGCGGTATGCGTGGTCCTGTTTATTTCGGTATTCGCGGCAGGTGCCGCGGTTCCTGCAAATGAAAGCATCGAGACGCTTAAGAAAACTTCTTCCGCGTTTACGCGGATAGCCAGGAAGGCCATACCGGCGGTGGTATTTATCGACGTGGAGAAGACCATCGAATTGGGCGGGGGACGTTTATTCAGGCAGAATGACCCCTTTGGGGACTTCTTCGGGGACGATTTCTTTGAACGATTTTTTCCCGAATTCCGCAATCAGCCCCGCCGGAGGGCGCCCGGCCGCCGGCCGCGCGAGTATAAACAGCGCGGCCAGGGATCGGGTTTCATAATCAGCAGGGACGGTTATATTCTTACCAACCACCACGTGGTAGGCGACGCCGACAAGATTACCGTAACCCTGCACGACGGGCGGCAGTTCGAGGCGGAGAGGATAGGTTCGGACGAAAAGTCGGAAGTCGCGGTAATAAAAATAGACGCCGAGGACCTTCCGTGTCTCGAGATCGGCGATTCTTCAGCATTGGAGGTGGGCGACTGGGTCGTGGCCGTGGGCAATCCTTTCGGGTTGACCGAAACAGTCACCGCCGGGATTGTAAGCGCCAAGGGACGCGCGGGCATGAGAATCGCGGATTACGAAAATTTCATACAGACCGACGCGGCGATCAATCCTGGAAACTCCGGGGGTCCTTTGATCGACATCCACGGGAAAGTTGTCGGAATAAACACCGCCATCATGAGCAGAAGCGGCGGGTACATGGGTATAGGTTTCGCGATCCCGATAAATATGGCCGTTCCCATAAAGGACCAGCTTGTCAAGACGGGAAAAGTGACACGCGGTTATCTGGGGATCTACATACAGGAATTGACGCCGGAGCTGGCCGAATCCTTCGGAATAGACGAAACGGACGGTGTCCTGATAGGCGGCGTGATGGAGGATTCACCGGCGGAAAAAGCGCGCCTGAAGGAAGGCGATATTATTCTTGAGCTCAACGGCAAAAAGACAGGGGGAGTTGCTCAATTCCGGAACAACATTGCGAGCACTCCACCGGGAGAAGTAATAAAGCTGACGGTGTTCCGGGAAGACGGGAAGAAGAAAATAGAGGCAACAATAGGGACATTGCCCGAAGAAGGCACGGCCGCTTCCTCGTCGCCGGAAATGGCTGAACAACTCGGCCTGGAAGTTGCCGAACTGGAACCCGAAACGGCGGAAAAATACGGTTATGAGATCGGCTCCGGAGTACTGGTTACGCAGGTGAAACAGGACAGCGCGTCCTGGAGCGCGGGAATCCGCCCCGGCAGTCTCATCACCGACGTGAACCGGGTTCCGGTCAGCACGGCGGATGAATTTATCAAAGCCGTTTCAAAGAGCGAGAAGAGCAGGACTGTTCTTTTAAGAGTCACCGACGGCGAAGCGTCCAGGTATATCGTGCTGAAGTTCTAGCTGGACGGTCCGCGAAAAGGTATTTACGGAATTTGCAAGCTCAAAAGTGGCTACCGGTCCCTGATTGTTCTCAGCCGTTTACTTCCGGAGACAAGGGCATTCCGGATGCCGGCGAGAGACGGCGGATCGTAAACGGGCATTTCATCGCGGGTCTGTTCAAATCCGCTTTCGGCTTCCGCAGAAAGCCCGCTGTTTCCGATGACAACAATCCTGAATTGAGTCTCACCGCAGAGATACATCAGCCGCTCCAGGGCCTTGGACGGCGGCGGGGTTTCGAAATTCCATACAACGTTGACGGTATATCTCGCCGTCGCGAGAGTAAGACGGCGGTCATCCAGGAAATCGGCGAGGGACGCCAGCCAGTCCGCGGCAAGCGCGGGGTCCGTTACTGCCATGCAGTAACGCCGGAACCACAGGCACTCGAATGCGTCGAAGCTTTCCGGAAAGGGGTTGTTTCCGCTATTACAGACAATCTTCTTAAGCGGCCATACGACGGTCATGGGCCATGGTCCGGTCTTTCTTACCAGGGGAACACGCTGAATTGCTTTTTCCTTCCACAAGTCCCCGGGTCCGAAATAAAGAAAAGTTTCACCCTTTAGAACGGCCGACCGCAGGTATCCGCCAACGGCATCCGGCGTTGCCTTGTCCACTTTGACGGTTGATGCCCCGGGACAGCAGGAGTCGAGAAGCCTGCCGCCCAGAGGTATGGGGAAATAGAAATCAAATGTCTTGTTAAAGCGGCTGAGATAGTCGCTCGCGATGCCGAGCACGACTATCCAGAAAGCGATGTTGGAAAAAAGAAGATTGAATTTATCGTACCTGTTGGCTTCATAGAACATCTTTGATGGAAGTGTCTTTGCGGTCGATTTGCCTTTTTCTTCGGCCTCGGCCGCCTTATTCAGCGCTTTGTCGCCGCGTTTCTTTCCGGTTTCCCGCTCCTGTTTGCCGCGGAGTCTGTAAGCCGGAACCCCGGGGCTCTCCGCTCTCTGATCGAGATTTGTCAGGGCAACGGTCTTTTCTTTTCCCGTTGTGTATTCCTCATCCTCATCTTCTTCTCCGGAGGTGACCCTGGCCCTGCTGGCTGCGGCAATATCGTCCGCGTCGGCAGTCACGGCTCCTCCCGTTTCCTCCAGTTCCTTCTGCTTTTTGAGCCATGCCCTGTACTGCTCGCCTCTTTCACCGGCGAGTTCGAGATCGGCGGACTGGTCCAGCCGGATGGCGCTGACGTTCGCGGAATTCACCCTGGCCAGGACTGCTCCGAGCAGGACCACGACGAGGGCCGTCCAGTAACGGCGCGTCCGGTCGAGCCCGCTGTGGGCGAATCGAACGATCATGTAAACAGCGCCGATCCATGCCGGAATGGAAAGGATCCCGATAATTCCAAAATACTCGTACAGCCTGAAAAAGAACATTTTATTTCCTGTATTTTGCGGTCTCTTCGTAATAATGAATGAATGAATAGTACACAAGGTTCACGCCCATTTCAAAAGCGCCCTGTGCCAGCTGGGGGTCTATGCCGGAGTGCCCGGTTTTCCAGGCGTCGTTCAGATCCCCGGGATGGTAAAAGACCACCCACCTCCCCTTGTGCTTTATCCCCATGGCCTGCTTACCGCCGTGGTGCCAGAGCGGAGGCGCGCCGTTGGGAAACTGAAACGGCATCTGGAAAATCGGATCGTCGTCTGCTATAATGCGAAGGGGGCTGCCGGGGAAAAGCCTGCTGGCGAAATGCCGGAAACTGCGGTGCCACCTGCGGCTTCCGCAGTCGGCTATCAGCATACTGCCGTGCTTTATCAGGAATTCACGGAGTATTTCAATGTCCTGACGAGAGACCCTGATATGGCCCGATCCTGTCATGTAAACAAACGGCGGCGACTGGTCCTTGGGGTATTTTTTCAACAGCCTTATAGGGTGGCTTTCCGATTTTCTTGCTGTTCTCATCCCGCCGCTGAGTTCCCTGAAGCGGTCAAGGAAGTTCATGTCCGCCCGTGAAACCGAATCCATCCCGTCATCCCAGGCCTCGCCCCTGTATTCCAGCCTTATAAACCTCACTACGCCGTCTTTGAAACCATGCTGCCAGCCCGGTGTGGCGGCTTCGCCGTCGCCGAGTTTGCCGTGTACGGCGCTGGCCTGAGCCTGGTACCGCATCATCGTGGCTTCCTCGACTTCTTTGAAAACCTTGGAATCGTCGAGGTCGGGGGGATGGAAGATTATGGCCGAGTCCCTGCGGAGAATGTATTGTTTCTTCTTTTTCTTTTTCTCCTTCTGTACCACGCGAACCATCTGCACCCGCGGTTTGCCGCCTCCGAAGGGCGCGCGGTAAGGCTTAATACAGCCTATTCTGCTGAACAGTATGGGCAGGACAATGGCGGCTATGTGTATCCAACTGCTCGCTATGGTGCTTTTTCTGTAAAGAGGGTCCCTGCCGTGGGTTCTGATATTTTCCAGGATCCTGTCGCCCCGGGCCGGCTCCGTTTCGGAGGAATGCGTGTACAGATTTATCACGCGCCTGCGCGAGCTTGTCACGTGCAGGAAGGCGGTCGACAGGACCGCAAGGCCCATGGGCCAAAGCCAGTTCCAGCGCCAGTAGAAAACCGTCATGGCGCGCTGGTCCCCCAGATCGATGGACTCGGCGGACTCTATGGAGCCGGTTACGCTCAGGACTGCCAGTGTGTAAACCGCGGCAAAACAATAGAAAATCGCATAACCTTTCCTCAGGAGTTCCAGCGTCAGCGCGCTTCTTTTCAGTCCGGCCAGGGAGATCCCCGTAAACATGGCGGCGCACCAGCCGGTAAAGATCGCCAGCTGAAAAAGCGGCATGGGCACGGCGTCGGGAGAATAGAGTTTCTGAAATTCCGGATAGTGCGCGAGGAAATCCGGATAGTGGATCGCGCAGAGCAGTACTGCCGTTCGCGCCAGGAAAGCGCCCGCAACGCCGAGAGGAAGGCAGAGAACCGAGGGAATTACGCGCTCGAAAGCGAGCTCGGCCCGTATCCTGCTCCACGCGCCTGATACCAGAGGTTTAAGGTCCTTGACCATTCGGTTTTCAGAAGCCGGTGTCATCTATGGAGAGGTTAAGATCGTCCGGCATTTCGGGGGTTTCTTCTTCGGAAGCTTTTTCGGTAACCCTTTTTACGACGGGCGCGTCCCTGTGTTTTTCCATCAGCTCGTCGTGGGTAGAGACGGTTTCATCGGTTTGCGTCTCTTCTTTTTCAGTTTCTTCCGCGGCGGCTTCTTCCTGTGTCTTTTCCAGCGCTTCCTGTTTCTCGCGATCCTGTCCTTCCCGTTCTTCCCTCAGCCGTCTTTCCCTTGCCTCGCCGGCCGTGGGGTTGATCCAGTTGTAATATATGTAATCAACCGAAGTGCCCCCTATTACGACCGCGTGAAAAATCAAGGCCAGAACGGTACAGAATATTATCCTGTTCTTTGAAAAACTGCCCATCAGCTTCTGCGGCGCATATTGTTTTATTTCTTCTTTTTCCTGTTCGTTATCCAGCATGGCTATTCTCCTTCTTTTTCCCTGTCGCCTACCGCCGCGAGGATGCCTCCTCCCTTGGCGATAGCTTCGATTACCGGCTCAAAGTCTTTCTTGTCCACCGAACGGTCACAGCGGAAGAGGACCAGTTTGGATGATTCGTCGGCCGCGTTTTCAAGCATGGCCCTTATCTGGTACTCCACGGCGCCGGGGCTGGTCAGCATCCCCTGGAAATAGACGTTTCCGTCCGCGTCCACGTCCACGATGATCTTAGGCCTGGTTTCAATGTCCTCGACGTCAATGGACGAAGCCTGTTGGACCTGAACTTCCTGAAATCTACTGCACAGAACAAAAAAGATTATGAGCAGGAACGCTATGTCCCCCATGCTGGCTACGGGAATCATGGTGCCGCGTCTGTTTTTCTTTGACCGTCTGCTCATTTGCTTTCGCCCTTCGATTCCTTGACTATCGCGATTACTCCGCCCGCGGAACTTATCGCGGTCATGGCCTCAAAGTAGGTCTGGTAATCAACCCGGCCGGATGCCTCTATGGTCACCGTTTTGGCGTTAACGTTCTTTTTTTTGTCGAGGTTCATCCCCGCCAGTTTTTTCCGCAATGCCGGTAATGTGGTTTCTTTATCGTTGAAGATAAGCTTTTCGTCGTTGATCTGGAGGGCTTTGCCTTCCTCCGATTGTTTCTCGCTTTTTTCTCCGGAAGGTATTTCCGCCACCACACCCGTGTTCTGTATGATTTTGGTGGCGAGCACGAAAAAAATGATCAGGAGAAAGGCGATGTCCGCGAAGGAATTAACGGGCATTTCCGGGGGGCCTTTTTTCTTTCTTCCGGCTTTATTCCTGTCCCGCATGAGAACGCTCCTCAGTTGCCTTCCTGCTCCGCCCGGCTGGCCAGGAAGTTGAGCATTTCGGAAGACGCTTCTTCTATTTCCAGCTCAATGTCCTCGGCCATTGACGAAAATATGTTGAACGGTATGACCGCGAACAAAGCTATCAGGAGTCCGGCCCCGGTCGTGATAAGGGCCTCGGAAATGCCCACGGCCACCTGCGAGGTGTCCGCCATCTGCGCCAGCTTCTCGAAGGATTTTATCATGCCAAGCACGGTTCCGGCCATGCCGAAGAGAGGAGCGGCGTTTCCGACCGTGGTGAGAATCCAGAGCCTCTTTTCCACGGCGCCCATGCTGTGGAGAGTGTGGTCGTCCATCGCCCCGCCCACTGTCATTCTCAGGTATTCCGGATTTCTCTTTTCCAGGTTTACGAACGACTGCAGTCCGGCCAGAAGCACCGCGGACACCGGCCCGGGCGTGTTGACGCACAGGAGTCCGGCGTCCTTCAGTTTTCCTTCGCGCAGGAGTTTCATAAGCTGGGCGCGAAGCGCGCGGGTATCCACGGCCGCGGCGTTGCGATGAAACGCTATGGCGCGGTCGATCATTACGGCAAGCGCCATGACACTGCAGATCATCAGGGGGATCATCATAAGTCTGCCTTGCACGATAGTCTCAAGCATGGTCTTTCTCCTTTGTTAGTTCTTCCAGTTCTGTCAAAGCTGACAGCACACTTTTCTGTCTAATTGGCTCTCTTGCAGGGGGTTGGTCGCATCCTGGCTCTTTCCCCCGGTTTCTCAATACACTTAAACGCCTTCTTAACCGCCACCCTTTCCGCCGCTGCGGACGCACACCCTTAACCGACCTGCTTGCTCCTCACGTACCAGCCGTTGCAAGAGAGTCGTTTAAGCGTATACAACAAAGGGTAGCGGTTAAGTGTCCCAACTCGTCCTTCATCCGTTTTGTCGCGGTAGGAATGCCCGTTAACCCGGCACCCCCCGCACAGATCCCAGCGAGCGGTATTCCCGCACTGGGCTCCTACCTTGAGTAAATAACGCACAGTCGCTCCTCCGGATAAGGGTGGCAGATCCTGGGTTGTGGCAGCCATCGTTCCGTCAGGCGCTTCATACGCTCGTGCAGGTTGTGC
>JAWODU010000108.1:0-3716 GCA_046483125.1 Kiritimatiellia bacterium | reverse complement strand
TTCCCGGCGTTCGGGTAGCTTGGGACTCCGTCCCGAGACGGAAGGCACCTTCATGCCCAGCCCGCGTCAGGCCGCCACGGGCCATTCAGAGCCTTCGTCCGCCCGCGGCGCCCACGCCGTGCTGTCGGAGAGGAACTAGCAGCGCGCCAGTTCATGCTCGT
Source organism: Kiritimatiellia bacterium (assembly GCA_046483125.1). Classification (GTDB taxonomy): domain Bacteria; phylum Verrucomicrobiota; class Kiritimatiellia; order UBA8416; family JAWODU01; genus JAWODU01. The sequence goes on along the minus strand of JAWODU010000108.1, from coordinate 3,555 downwards.
GCGCATAGTCGCACATGCGATTCTTTCGATCCAGGATACTTGGCGGAAACAGAAAATATACTGGGGCGATCGTTGATGGTCAGTAGCAACTGCAGTACACTCAAGCGTATGCTTCAATCAGGAAGATGCCCGGCATGCGGCTGGTGGCGACCGGTGGCCTCCTGAACGACACCTTTTGGAACCGCACCTGGTGGATGTATTCCCACGTATGGCCAGGGTATCATTATGCCGTGCAGGCACCCAAGAGCGGGCAGATGTTGGCCTTTGACGATCAGCACACGTACGCGGTCAAGCACTACACGACTCGCAACTTGCACAGCCCCATGCAATTCCCGGGCACTGGCTACCTGCTGTTCGCCGATGACAACGAGAACGAACCGCTCTTCTATCGCGGGGAAGGCGAACCGAAACCCATCAAGTGGGAGATCGAGTATCCGCCCAGCCAACGGCCGGAGGTGAATATGTTCGCGGATGCGGCACATGACAAGGGCCCCGGGTTCTCCCGCGCTCGGCCGGCACTCTGGACCTCGTGGATCGATGTGCGAGTGGAGGCCATGGTACTGGCGGGCGATACGCTGTTCGTTGCCGGTACGCCGGACGTTGTCCCTGCCGATGATCCCCTGGCCGCCCTCGAGGGTCGTAGGGGAGGTGTGCTGAAGGCTTTTTGCGCTCAAAAAGGCGAGGAACTGGCGAAGTACCGGTTGGAATTCGGCCCGGCGTTCGACGGGCTGATCGCCGCGAACAGACAGTTAGTCATATCCACCAGAGATGGCGCCGTCGTCTGCATGGGACAGAAGTAACCCCCTGATTGCATGTTCTGTCAGATACGGTTTCAATCTACACTGGGCAGTCGCTGTTTTACTTGTCGAAAATCCACTTTTACGTCTCACGGACTGTTGGATGTGGCGACACGGCCCGGCAGCCACCTGGCGGAGCGAAGGTAGAAGCAAGCACTTCGAAAGACTGATTAATGGGATACGAACAGAAAGAATCAAACAACGGAGAAGGCCTATGTTCCCTCGGTGTGAACTCATCGCATTAGCTTGGGCGTCGGTTCTGTTCATCACGGCGCCGTCCTTTTCGCGAGAACCCGCTGACCTGCGCGAGCAATCGCTCCAGAGGCCCGAAGTATTCATCAATCCGCCCGAATCGCTGTATTCGAGCAGCCGCCGCATGTTTCAGGGGATCCCGGGCATCGAGCGGGCGCCGGGCGGCCGGCTGTGGGTGAGCCGCTTCAGTGGGGCCACCGGAGAAGGTGCGTCGAGCAATTACGCACTTCTCATTACCAGTGGGGATGACGGCCGGACCTGGTCGGATCTCAAGGTCGTGGTCGATATGCCCGACAGCCGGGTTCGCATGTGCGATCCGTGCTTGTGGCTCGATCCCCTGGGACGTCTGTGGTTTTTCTGGTGCCAGGCGTACAGTCCCTGGAAGCATTGCGGCGTGTGGGCCATGGTTACTCAAACCCCCGACGAGGCCGATCCTGTCTGGTCGGAACCCCGCCGGTTGTGTGAGGGGGTCATGCTGAACAAGCCCACGGTTCTCTCCAACGGCGACTGGCTGTTTCCGGTCAACGTCAAGAAGGACTTGAGCGAGTATACGTGGGATTCGCAACCAGAGCCGCCGTCGAATGCCGTGGTGATGACAACCGATGATCAAGGAAAGACATTGACACGGCGCGGTACCGTCAGTCTGCCCGATCCGAGATATCATCACAGTTTATCAGAACCGATGATCGTTGAACGAACAGATGGAAGCCTGTGGATGCTGGCTCGTATTCGGTACGGGATGGGTGAGAGCACGTCGCACGACGGCGGCAGGACCTGGAGCCCCATTCAGCCCGCTTCGATCAAGCACACCGTATCGCGGTTCTTCATTCGCACGCTTCAATCGGGCAATCTGCTCCTGGTCAAGCACGGGCCCATCGACCAAAGGACCCACCGTGAGCTCTTGACCGCTTACATTTCAACGGACGACGGAGCCACCTGGAGTGACGGGCTGATGCTCGATCGGCGGTACCATCTTTCCTATCCTGATGGGACACAGGCACCTGACGGTAAGATCTATGTCGTTTACGACCACGGGCGCTATCCGGGCACACCTCGGGAAATACTCATGGCCGTGTTCACGGAGGCCGACGTTCTGGCCGGAAAACCTTCGGCGAAAGCCCGGTTGCAGATGCTGGTCAACAAAGCTTCTGAACCGGGATGCGGTACGGAAGCAACCTCTGACGGAGAAGCGAGAACGCACGGCGGCGAAGCCCTCGAAGCGGTGAAAATCGGAGACCACCGGTGGATGGTCGAGAATCTCGATGTAAATCATTTTCGAAACGGCGACCCTGTGCCTCACGCCCAGACTAAAGAGCAGTGGGAAGAGTCCGGCAGGAAGAGACGCCCCGCGTGGTGCTATTACGAAAACGATCGAGACAACGGAAAACAGTACGGGAGGCTGTACAACTGGTACGCGGTGACTGACCCCAGGGGCCTGGCGCCCGCGGGCTGGCATATTCCCGGCAAGGATGAGTGGGCCGATTTGGCCGACAGCCACGGCGGAAGGAGGAGAGCGGGTAGCGAGTTGAAATCGACCCAGGGATGGGGCTCGCGCGGCAACGGTACGAACGAAAGCGGTTTTACAGGCCTGGCGGGTGGCATGCGAACCGACAGGGGTGCTTTCCAGTACAATGGCATCTATGGATACTGGTGGAGCGCCAACGAATTGAACGACTCCTATGCCTACTATCGGTACCTGTACTGCAATAGCGGAAAATTGTTCTCGTACATCAACTGTTTCAAATCAAGTGGGTTTTCAGTGCGTTGTGTGCGAGATTAGAAGATTCGTAACACTTTAACGGAGTGACGTAAGGTTAACGGAGTAACGTAAGGCGATTCCAGCCCGCGCGGGTTTGAAACCGGCGCGGTAGAGCTCGCAGGCCGCCGTCCGCTACCGTAGTTCTTGTCGCCTTGACGTCTACCCGAGCGGACTCTGGCCTGGCGGTTAAACGGACCACGTCATAAAGGGTTTGGTAACCGTTCACGAGCAAAAGACTAATGTCTGCGGACGTTCGCACGTCCGTTGCACATATTCAGGAAAGGCTTTTCAAGGTGCAAATGCCACGGGCTTGTCCCGTGGTCCGTTACGTTCCACGCTACCCGCGACGAGGAGTGGTGTGTCTGACCGGTTTGTAGCGGCGAGCGTGAACCACCACGGGACAAGCCCGTGGCATCCAATGGGGGCCTTGCGTGTCCAGGCCGTGTAGCGGCACCCGCGAACGGCTACAGGGTTTGTAATCACCAAGCCAGCATGCGATCTCATATGGCTAAACGGTTACGAAGGTTCGGTCCGGCGTGAAATAGAACTTCACGCGCTTTGCACGGGCCCGGTTTAGTTACACATGAAAGCGGAGACGGCGGGCGCCCGCCGCTGGTGACTTCCATCGCGCGTACTCCCCCCACGCGTGCCCTCCCGGTCCATCCTCTCGCCCCCGGTCCCTGCACCTTGCCGCCTAGCCCCCTAACATCACGTCTTCCGGCGGCCATCACGCTCTGCAAATGCGTG
>JAWODU010000008.1:0-3408 GCA_046483125.1 Kiritimatiellia bacterium | reverse complement strand
CAAGGGACTGTCCAGCTTGAAGAACTTTTCGTGGGTATAGTCATTCGTGGACAGGGGAATACCTGCTGAGAGCTGGTAATCTATAATGGCCGCGGTATCTGACGCGCTGGTAACTATGAGCGCGTTTTCCGTTTCCTCGGGACTGCCGTACCAGCCGTCACTGCCGACGAGGTTGGTGCCGGTGACGTAGTATTCGAATGAGTTGGTGTAGGGGATGGTGTTGGTGCTGTTGGCGCGGGCCGCGGTTACGGCCAGGAGCATAAAGGCAATCGATACGGCCCATGCCCGGCGGCGGTTCGGAATGTTCTGATGTTGGCGCAAAGTGTCCATAAACAGGCATCTCCCAGGGGCCCCTCCGCGGGAACTGCCCGGAGGGCCGCTACCACCCCTAGCTTTATGTCGAAAACGATACCCTATTTCGGGAATTAAGTCAACCCCGAAAAAGGGGTTTTTGCAGGGGAGGGGGAAATGGGCCTATCGCAGTAATTGTTCAGACCCCCGCGACCTTGCGTGACCGCCGTAGTCCGTCGGCTGACAAACGAAGGCGGGTGTCGCGGGTGAAGGAGGTTTGGGGAAAATCCTGCGGTTTTGTCCAAATCTCCCGCTCCTGCCGCGCAAGGCGGCAGGGGGCGAAAGCCTGCGTTTTTTTGGCAATTCGCTTGATCCGTGCAGGACAGGGCCGTAGTGTATCCAGCTAATTACCCGAATGGAGCAGGTAGACGGAGATACAAAATGACACACAGAGAAAGATTTCTCAACTCGCTTGACCGCAAGCCGGTGGACCGCCTGCCCTGGGGAGACGGTCTGTGGCCGGATACCCAGAGAAAATACGTTCAGCAGGGTCTGGCTGTCGAAGGCGAAGACTGGATAAAGGACTTTGACATGAGCTGGCGGTCCAGCGGCTGGATCAACAGCACCGCCAATCTCGATTTCGAACCGGAGATAATCGAGGAAACGGAAGAGACAATACTGAAGCTGGACGGCAACGGAGCCAGACTGCGGACGTGGAAAGGTAAATCCGGCACTCCGGAACACGTGGATTTTACCGTGAAGGACCGGGAAGGGTGGGAAGAAGTTATAAAACCACACCTGGCGGAGATTGACCGGAGGCGCATTCCCTTTGAGGCCTACCGGGACGACAAGCACAAGGCCGCGGAGGAACAGAGAGCGTTTCTGTGGCACGGCGTTGCTCCTTTCGAACAGATGCACCCGATGTGCGGCCACGAGTACATGCTGATGGGGATGGCCCTTGATCCGGACTGGGTGAAGGACATGGTGATGACTTACGCGGACATGACTATAGCCCACCAGGAAGTTCTGTTCTCGGAATGCGGGGTCCCGGACGCTATCTGGTATTTTGAAGACATGGGTTTCAAGGAGAAGCCTTTCATGTCCCCCGATATGTACCGGGAGATAGTACAGCCCGGCCACAAAAAGCTTTTCGATTACGCTCATTCGGTCGGCTGTAAAGTGGTGGTGCATTCCTGCGGATTCGTGGAACCGCTTGTGCCCGGCCTGGTGGAGGCGGGCATGGACTGCCTCCAGGCCATGGAGGTCAAGGCAGGAATGGATATGCCGCGCATTGCCCGCTCGTTCGGCGACCGGATAGCGTTCTGCGGAAACATAGACATAAGAATTATTGCCGGTAACGACAGAAAGGCGATAGACGAGGAAATCGACCGCAAGATAAAACCGGTGCTGGAATCGGGAGGGGGTTACATTGTTCATTCCGACCACTCGATTCCGCCGGACGTGGAACACGACACGTTGAAATACTTTTTCGAACGGGCGAGCACCGTAGTAGACAGGATGGGAACATGAAAGCGAAGCAAAGCGCGAGATCAAGAAAACAGGGAAAATCGGCGCTGATTGTATGGGGCGGATGGCAGGGACACGAACCGGGAGAATGCGCGGCGATATTCGCCCCGTGGCTTGAATCGCGCGGGTACAATGTGACGGTGTCGGAAACCCTGGACGTGTATACCGAGGCGGCGCGGCTCAAGGGTTATTCCGTTATTATACCGATCTGGACGGGCGGGTCGCTGTCCGGCGAGCAGAGTGCGGGCATCCGTGAGGCGATCATGAGCGGTGTGGGGCTTGCCGGCTGGCACGGAGGTATGTGCGATTCCTTCAGGAACGATACCCAGTACCAGTTTATGACCGGAGGGCAATGGGTGGCCCATCCCGGCAATATCGTGGGTTACACGGTCAATATAACAAACCGTGAAGATCCGATAACCCGCGGCCTCAGGGATTTCAGGATGAAGTCCGAGCAGTACTACATGCACACGGATCCGGGCAACGAAGTCCTGGCGATTACAAAATTCAGCGGGCGCCACGAGGGGGTTACATGGATAAAGGGCGTCGAAATGCCGGTGGCCTGGAAGCGGAGATACGGGAAGGGGAGGGTTTTTTACTGTTCCCTGGGGCATGTTGCTTCGGACTTCCAGGTGCCCGAGGCCCTGGAAATCGTCAAAAGGGGTATCACGTGGGCGGCCCGGCAGAAAATAAAACCGGAGTATTTTTCAGGATAAGGCAGGAAAGGAAGGCGAAATGAAAACGTATGAGGGCGCCTCCGAAATCAAGGGCGCCGTAATCGGGTACAGTCAGGCGTTCAGGATGGGGAAATCCCACCTTGAGCAGATGCGCGCCGCGGGGATGGTCCCCACGGCCGTGGTGGAGAAAGATCCGGAACTTCTGAAGAAGGCCGAAGAGGAGTTTCCGGGCATAGAGACTTACAGAACCGTGGGCACAATGCTGAAGAAGTCGGAAGCAAACCTTATAGGCATACTGACGCCTCACAACACACACGCGAAACTGGCGCTCCAGTGTCTGCGAGCCGGAAGGCATGTTGTCTGTGAAAAGCCGTTCGCGATAAAGACCTCCGAATGCGACGCAATGATAGGCGAGGCGCGCAAGCAGGGCCTTATGGTGTCGACCTATCATAACCGGCACTGGGACGGCTGTATTCTCGAGGCCGTTGACCGCGTGAAGAACAAAAAGACTGTGGGAGAAGTGTACAAGATTGAAATCAACATCGGCGCGTACTCCAGGCCCCGCGAGTGGTGGCGGTCCAGCAGGTCGATATCCGGCGGCGCTCTTTACGACTGGGGTGTTCACGTCCTGGAATACGCCCTGCAGATAATCGATGAAAACATCGAGGAGGTTACGGGCTGTGCCAAGGAAGGCTTCTGGGCGGCGGACTCCGTATGGGGGGAGGACACCGTAGAAGACGAGGCTTTCCTGGCGGTGCGTTTTGCGAACGGCAAGTGGCTTACGCTGTGCAAATCCTCCCTGGACATGGTGCCGGACAGGAAATGGATTTCCATGGTCGGCACCATGTCCAGGGAGGATTTGCACAGCGTAAGCCACTTGCCGTTCGCAAAACGCACCGCCAGGAAAGCCTCG
>JAWODU010000091.1:0-12266 GCA_046483125.1 Kiritimatiellia bacterium | reverse complement strand
ACGCTACGAAACAATGTTGATGCCCGTTGCCGGTAAATTGCCGGGTTATCCGTTTGCAAAAGCTCAACCCCGTAGAATGATCATGATAACATTATCCATTATTGATCAGTTTAGCGTCCTGCATGGGCGATTCGAGTCTAACGGAGAGAAGAGGCAATGAGTGAGGTGGATCAGGCGCTGGCATTGTTGTCGCGCGGTACGCATGAAATTCTGGTAGAAGATGAGCTTAAACAAAAGCTTGCTTCTGGACGCAAACTGCGTATCAAAGCCGGATTTGACCCCACCGCGCCTGATCTGCACTTGGGGCACAGCGTCTTACTGACCAAGATGCGTCAGTTTCAGGATCTCGGCCATACGGTTATTTTTCTGATTGGTGATTTCACCGGACGTATTGGTGACCCCACGGGTAAGAATGTCACCCGCAAGCCACTGACCGAAGCAGATGTAAAGACCAATGCTGAAACCTACAAGGAGCAGGTTTTCAAGATTCTTGACCCCGAGAAAACCGAAGTACGCTTTAATGCCGAGTGGTTTGGTGAGCTAACTGCCGCCAAGATGATTGAGCTGGCGGCGCAAAGTACGGTGGCACGCATGCTTGAACGCGACGATTTTGAGAAGCGCTACCGGGCCAATCAGTCAATTGCCATTCACGAGTTTCTTTATCCGCTTGTTCAAGGGTATGACTCTGTGGCTCTGGAAGCTGATGTCGAACTCGGGGGGACTGATCAGAAGTTCAATCTGCTGATGGGGCGGGAAATACAAAAGCATTTTGGTCAGGAGCCGCAGGTAGTCATCACCATGCCGTTGCTCGAGGGGCTGGATGGCGTACAGAAAATGTCCAAGTCGTTGGATAACTATGTGGGCGTCGATGAAGCACCGGGTGCCATGTTCAATAAACTGGTGTCGATGCCCGATAGTTTGATGTGGCGCTATTTTGATCTTCTCTCCTTAAAATCCAATGAAGAAATCGATGCTCTCAGACAGAGCGCCGAACAGGGTGGTAATCCGCGTGATATCAAGATGGAGCTGGCACGTGAGCTGATTGCTCGTTACCACGGTGATGAGGCGGCGGCTAACGCACATAAATCTGCGGGCAACCAGTTGGCGGAGGGTGAACTGCCAGCCGACCTGCCTGAAGTAGAAGTGGATTTTGGTGGTGGTGAGCAAGCCCCTATTTCCGCCGTTCTTAATCGCTCTGGTCTGACCAAGAACAGCGCCCAGGCCAAAGACATGCTGAAAAACGGCAGTGTCAAAGTCGACGGTGACGTCGTTGCCCAGGATACGATGCTGGCAACAGGTAACGCTTACGTTGTCCAGGCGGGCAAGAAACGTTACGCCCGCGTGACACTTGCCTGTGAAACGCGCGCACTCCCTCGAAGTCTTCCCTGGCTATCATATCCCGCAAATCCGCTACGGCGTTCGCATACCGTTCGAGTTCGCGGCTCAGGCAATCGGCGTTGGTTTTCACAATATCATGCCACACGTTTTCCGATCCGGCGGCGATTCTCGTAGTGTCTCTGATGCCGCCGCCGCAGAAAGGCATTATGGCGTCAACGTCCGTGCCGCATGCGGCTTTAACAAGCAGTGCCGCGGTTAAATGAGGAAGATGACTTGTCCGCGCGAGCATTTGATCATGCGCTTCCGGTGTGACAATGGCAACATTGGAGCCGAGCGATTCCCAGAAGCCGCATACCCTGTCGACCGACCCTCCCCTGTTTCCCCGCATGCCGTCTCCGGGCGTCACCGCCACAACTGCCCCCTCGTACAGGTCAGCCTTTGCCGCCTCAAGTCCACTGCGTTCAAAACCCGCAAGCGGATGACTGCCTACAAAAACGGCCTCGCTTTCCTCCACCAGTGCGGTCAGTTCGGAAACCGTGGCTCTCTTGGTGCTTCCCACATCGGTCACCACGCAGTCTTTAGCGATGTCCCCCAGGCAGTCGCGTAAAACGTTTGCGGCGGCGAGCACCGGAACGCATAAAACGATCATTTCCGCGCCCGCGGCCGCCTCCGGCGCCGTCTCGCACGCCCGGTCCACGATACCCTCCGCCGTCGCTTTATCTCTTGTCTCGCACCGTCTTGCGTAGCCCCACACTTCCCCGGCAATTTCCCGCCGCTTCACTGCCATTGCCAGTGACCCGCCCATGAGGCCCAGCCCCAGTATTGCCAGTTTTTTCATCCGCGAAGCGCTTTCTCCAGCTCTTTTACAAAACGTCTGTTTTCCCCGGGAGTGCCGACGGTGACCCTTATGTGTTCGGGCAAACCGTAACCGTCCATGGGGCGTACTATAATACCCGAACGCATAAGTCTTTCAAATACATCCCGGCCGTGCCCGACCCTGACCAGCATGAAATTGACAACCGAAGGCACAAATTCAAGGCCCATCTTCTGAAAAGACTTTTCAAAATATTCCAGGCCCTCGCGTATCATATGTCTCGTTTTCCGTACGTGATCCTCGTCTTCCAGAGCCGCCGTCGCAGCCGCCAGCGCCAGAGAATTAACGTTAAACGGCTGGCGAACCCTGTTCAGCAGTTCGATGCACTCCTCGGAAGCCGCCCCCCACCCGATCCGCAGTCCGGCAAGGCCGTGGGTTTTTGAAAAGGTACGCAGAATAATGACCTTGCGGCCGTTTTCCCTCACGTAAGCGAGAGTATCGGGCCGAACAGGGGGATCCACAAGATCGATGTAGGCCTCGTCAAGGCAGACCACAACATGTTCCGGCACATTTTCCATAAAACGGGCGATTTCATTCTCTCCGAGCATTGTGCCCGTAGGATTATTGGGGTTGGCTATGAAAACCACCCTCGTATCCGGACGTATTGCACTGAGCATTGCCTCGAGGTCATGGGTATATTTTTTCATCGGCACCCCGATGACTTCCGTTCTCAGTGCCTGCGCCACCAGCCTGTACACCACGAAAGCCTGCTCGGCCATCACAATGCTCCGGCCCTCGCCAAGAAACACATGCCCGATAAGCTCAAGCAACTCGTTACTGCCGTTACCCGCAAGCAGTTGACCGGGTCCTACGCCCAGCTTTTCCGCGAGGGCCCGTTTGAAATAAAAGGCGCCGCCGTCCGGATAACGATGCACCGTTGCCGCAGCTCTTTTAATTGTTTCGATTGCCGCCCGGGAAGGGCCAAGTGCATTCTCATTGGAAGCAAGCTTGGTGATCTCGTCCGCACCGGAAAAACCCAGTTCACGCGCGACTTCCTCGACGGGCTTTCCCGGCTCGTACACGCCAACCTGTTTGATCCACGGATTGGCAAGTTCTGAGAACGAAGTCATAAGGTTACGGTTACAAGTTACAGGTTACAGGGTTACTGGTATCGCGTTGGGATATATCGTCCTCCCAATCTTAATCCCAATCTTAATCGTAATCTTTATCTCCCACTCTGTCCTCCGTCGTCCGTCATCCGTCCCCCGTCCTCTTCCTGTATCTCACAGCACACGGTCAGTATTTCCCTGTAAATCCGCTCAATGGCTTCCGCACTGAGGGGGCCGTTGTTCATCTCCCTGATCCGGGCGAGCACTTCCTTTTCCCGCCTCACGTCCTGCACAGGCGCTCCTTCTTGCCTCTTCCGTTCTCCTATACTGAGGGCTTTCCGCGCTCTTTCGTTCAGAAGCTCAACAAGCTTTTCATCAATGCCGTCTATATCGGTTCTCAGGTCTTCAACTTTCATCATTACCCGCCGAATCGGAAGCGTCTTTCCGTTCACCGTCCTTTCGGGGTTCCGGAGAGTCTTCCGCAATGTTCCCGTTTTCTTCTTCAGTTTCTCTCTCTTCGCCGGAAGGAGTTGGCGCAGGCGGAGGCTCCTCGCGGATTCGTTCCGCCAGTGAAGGATGCATGTTTTTCAATTCACTCAGGTCCGTAAGCCCGAAATGTTCCAGAAAGGCCTGGGTGGTGCCGTAAATAAAAGGCCGGCCCGGCAACTCACTGCGGCCGGCAATTCGGATCAACTGCATTTCCATCAGCGTCTTTATTACGTGATCCACGTTCACTCCCCGCACTTCCTCGATTTCAGCGCGTGATACCGGTTGTCGGTACGCTATAACCGAAAGGGTCTCAAGGGCCGGGAGGGAAAGTCTCTGCCGACGGCCGGCCCCGACGAGATACCTGAGCCATTTTCCGCAGTTCGCTTTTGTCTGGATTTTGTAACCCCCGGCCACTTTGCGGATTTCCATTCCACACGCGGAGGTATCCATCTCGCGCGCCAGTTCGTCGATGGCGCGTTCTATGTCTTTTTCTGCTGTCTTTGCGAACGCGGCAGTAGTGGCGTCCTCGCCCGCCACTTCCGCCAGGCACTTCTGTATCTCCTTCAGGCCAAGCGGTCTGTTGACCGCCAGAATCATCGCGCCTGCCACTTCCCTTAGCTCCGGAGTATTCTGGTTATTATTCATTGGTAATTGGCAATCCCGTTTCCTGTCCGCCATACTAACAAAGAACAAAGCACAACGAACACGCCTTTATCCCGCCCTTTTTCCTTCCTCTATCATGATTTCGCTGAATACCGAGTCCTGGGATGCCGCTATCTGTTTGAGACGGATCAATTCCAGGAGCCCCAGAAAAGTACAGATAATCTCGTGTCGATGCGCTTCAGGCGGGAAAAGGGCCGAAAACGCCACCCTGACGCTTTCTCTGACTGCGTGAAGAATCACGTCTATCTGATCCGAAACGGAAAACCTGTCGGCGCTGATCTCCCCGATTTCCTCGGGGCGGGCCCTTTTGAGAGCGTCGTTAAAGGCGCTGATCAGATCGAAGAGGCTGACATCCCTGAGCGCAAGCCCCGGATCGTCGGGTTCGGGAGGCGCGCTCTCCCCGGTAGAAGAAAATACGTCTTCCTGCCGGATCTCTCTATTCTGCAGGTCCAGAGCGGCGTCTTTGAACTTTTTATACTCAACGAGCTGACGCACCAGGTCCCACCTCGGGTCCTCTTCCTCTTCCTCCATCTCCGGCCTGTCTTCCACAGGCAGAAGCATTCGGCTTTTAATCATCATGAGTGTTGCGGCCATAACAATGAATTCGCCGGCTATATTGAGGTCCAGCATTCTCATCAGGTTCAGATACTCCATGTACTGTGTCGTGATCTTCTGTATGGGAATATTATGGATGTCCACTTCTTCTTTCTTTATCAGATACAGAAGCAGATCCAGGGGGCCCTCGAAAACCTCCAGCTCGATTTTGTATTCTTCCTTAAGGGCCATACCGCATCCCGCTTTTACTTTACCCGCAGGCCGACTGCTTTTCTGGCATTGTTCAACGTCACCCCGGCCTCAGCCTTCGCCCGCTCGGATCCTCCGCGAAGTATCGCTTCCACTTCGGACATGTTTCTTTCAAGTTCCCTGCGCCGCTTTCTGAACGGCTCGAAATAATTCCACATTTCCCGGAAAAGCGCTTTCTTGGCTTCGCCGTATCCAAAGCCGCCGGCCCTGTACCGCTCCGCCATTCTCGCGGCATCGCCGGGCGAAGCGAAAAGACGATACAGCGCGAACACGTTACAGGAATCCGGATCCTTCGGCGCTTCCAGCGGCTTGCTGTCTGTGACAATGCGCATTACGCGCCCGCGGGTCTCTTTTTCGTCGCCGAAAATCTCTATATGGTTATTGTACGATTTGGACATCTTCTGTCCGTCCACGCCCGGCACCACGGCAACGGACTCGAGGATAGACGGTTCCGGCACGGTAAACACCTCGCCGTATCTGTTGTTGAATTTCATGGCGATGTCGCGGGTTACTTCCACGTGCTGTTTCTGGTCTTTCCCCACGGGCACGACGTCCGACTTGTAAGCCAGTATGTCGGCAGCCATCAGTACCGGATAAGCGAAAAGAGCATGCATGGGGGCAATACCCCTGGCCAGCTTATCCTTGTAGGAGTGGCAACGCTCCAGGAGGCCCACCGGGGTTATCACCGACAACAGCCAGCTCAGCTCCGTTACTTCAGGAACATCGCTCTGCCGGAAGAAAACGGTCTTTTCCGGATCGAGCCCGCAGGCCAGAAAATCCAGCGCCACGTCGTCGACCGCTTTTCTGAGTGCATCCGGATTTTCCACGGTTGTGAGCGCGTGATAATCGGCAATAAACAGGAATGCCTGGCCCTTCTCCTGGAGTTCCAGCGCCGGCTTCATCATGCCGAAGTAATTGCCGAGATGAAGTTTGCCCGACGGTTGTATTCCGGAAAGAATTTTCATGCCATCCTCCATGTCCCAAAGCAGACCGCCTGTACCATAAGCAAATGCAGGATGTTGATAAAGGAAAAGATTGCGGTTCGATCCGGAAAGGAAACAGGGGGTCGGGATCTATCCCGGACGTGACACCTGTAACTCTGTAACCTTGAACCGTTGCCCGACGGGTCATTGACACCCATGCACCGCTCTGGCACACTCATTTCCAGAATGACTGTGCCCAAGACAATAATTTTCCTCGGCGACGGCATGGCCGATGAACCGATCGAGCAACTCGGCGGCAGGACCCCCCTGTCCGCCGCGACAACCCCGGCGATGGACTCCATTGCCGCCGACGGCCTCAACGGCCGTCTTCGGACTCTTCCCGAAGGACTGCCGACAAGCAGTGAAGTGGCCAACATGTCCGTACTCGGCTGTGACCTGCCCGCGGAATACTGCGGGCGCGGTCCGCTGGAGGCTGCCGCCAGAAACATCGAACTTTCCTCGGATTCAGTTGCCTTCAGGCTCAATCTGACAACCATGGAAGACGGCATACTCAGGGATTATTCGGGGGGACACGTTAAACGTCCGGACGCTGAAGAGCTGATTTCGACACTGAATTCAGCTTTCGGAAGCGAATATGTCAGGTTTTACGCCGGTGTCAGTTACCGCAGTATTCTGGTTCTCTCCGGGACGGAATATTCGCACGAAGTCAAAACCGAAAAACCCGATGACCACCAGGGGGACCGCATGGAGGATTTCCTTCCCCGGGCTTTTTCCGCCGCCGGTGAGCGCACCGCGGAATTTCTCTGCAAAATCATGACGGAAGCCACAGGTGTTCTGGAAGGCGCCGGCATCAACAAAAAGCTCAAAGCCGCCGGTCGGCCGCCGGTCAACGGCGTGTGGCCGTGGAGCGGCGGCAAAATCGGAGCGTTGCGGCAGTTGCATGAAAAATACGGCATAAAGGGCGCGGTAATTTCCGCGGTCGATGTTATTAACGGTCTGGGACGCTGTCTGGGAATGGATGTGATCCGCGTTCCCGGAGCTACGGGTTACGTGGACACCGATTACGAGGGTAAGGCCGACGCCGCCCTGAAGGCGCTGGAAAAATACGATTTCGTCTATCTTCACCTGGAAGCTATCGATGAAGTTTCACACGAACAGAATCTCGAGGCAAAGCTCAAGGCAATTGAGGACTTCGACTCGCGTATAGTTGCCCGCGTCCTGTCTTCGGCGGGACGGGACCTCCGCGCCGCCGTTCTGCCCGATCATCCCGTGCCCCTGGCGACGGGCAAACACACACGCGAACCTGTACCCGTAGCGGTACGGGTTCCGGGCAATAAACCCGATTCCGTAAGATGCCTTGACGAAACTTCATGCCGCAAAGGAGATCTTGGTGAAATGACAAACGGCGATCTCATGCGCCTGCTCTTCGGACCGAAAACAGCGTAACTATCTTTCCACCAGTTTCCCGTTTTCCAGGAGAAGCGTCCGGTTGCATCTGGCGGCTATTGTTTCGTCGTGCGTAACAAGAAGAAGGGTCAAGCCGTCTTCCTTCGTTGAAACAAACAGGTGATCGAGAACCTGGTCCCCGGTCTGACGGTCAAGGTTTCCGGTAGGCTCGTCGGCCAGAATCACCGACGGGTTGTTCATCAGCGCCCGCGCTATCGCCGCCCTCTGCTGTTCGCCGCCGGATAACTGCATGGGCGTATGCCCGGACCTGTCTGCAAGGCCCATTCTGTCGAGCACTTCCACGGCACGTTTTCGCGCCGCACGTCTCCCGGCCGCACGGGCGGGCACTGCCATTGCCGGAAGCATCACGTTTTCCATAACGTCCATTTCCGGAAGAAGATGGTATGACTGAAAAATGAAACCGATCTGCCCGGCCCTGATTCGCGCCTGCCTGGACTGGGAAAGACGGTACACCTCCCGGCCGTCGACCAGTACAGAGCCGCTGTTGGGCGGATCCAATATTCCGAGAATGTGCAACAGCGTGCTTTTTCCCGCGCCGCTCTTGCCCACAACCGCAAGACTGCTTCCCTTTTCCACGCTCAAATCCGCGCCCCTGAGCACGTCCAGCTTCTGCCTGCGTATCGTGAAAGCTTTGTATATGTTCTTTGCTTCAATCATGGTCACAATTCAGGATTACTACTCCTGCCTCAACGCTTCCGCCGGACTCAATCGGCCTGCCCTCAAAGCCGGCATAATGCTCGCGGCCACGCACGCCGCCAGCACGGTAATGCTTACGGTCAAAACGTCCTTTGCCGAAAAGACCCATGGGATTTCGTCAAGGCCGTAAATTTCCTTGGGGAAAGTCTGAATGTTCATACTGCCGAGCCATTCCGTAATCGAGCCGAGGTTTTCGCCGATCAGCACTCCCGCGCCTATACCGAGCAGAATACCGATAACACACTGTATCAATCCATGCAGAACAAACGCCGCGATTATTCTGCTTCTCCTGAAACCCAGGGCCTTGAGAAGCCCTATTTCATGTGTCTTTTGAACGGTGATCACGATAAGAGTGTTTGTAACGCAGAATATGGCCACTATCGTAATGAACACCAGAAGGATGAACATCATTGTCTTTTCATGGCTGACCGCCTTGAAAAGAAGCTGGTCGATGTCCTTCCACGTGCTTACATAGTATTCAGCGGGAAGTACGTTCACCAGGCGGGACCTGAAGGCCGCGAACTGAAAGGCGTCTTCAGTCATAACGTAAATCTTTCCCGCCCCGCTTTCAATGCCCACCATGTCGCGGGCCTTAGCCAGAGGCACCAGGACAAAACCGGCGTCGAAGTTATGCATGCCCAGATCAAATATGCCGGCCACTGTCAACTCTTCAGGCAGGTGGAATTCGTCGTTCGCCGTAACGTTCCGCGCGGAATAAACAAGAAACGTATCGCCGGTTTCCAGATTCATGCGTTCGGCCAGATCACAGCCCAGCACGGCTTCGTCCGTTTCCAGACTGAAACTCCCTGCCGTTATGTGGTAAGGAACACGGCTCACATTCCCCGCCCTGTCGGGATCAATGCCCACTACGAACGGAGCGGCGACGCGCTCGTCGTTGCGGATCAGGGCAATCGTCTCCAGGGCCGGGGCCGCCCCGGTGATACCGTCAACAGCCTCGATTCTGCGGCATATCCCTTCCTCGTTCCTGATCGAACCAAAAGCGCTTTCCACCGTGAGATGCGGCTTGAAGCTCAGTATCTTTTCCCGCCACATCTCCGAAAAACCCGTCATTACGGACAGTACTATCACCAGTATGGCAACACCGAGAAAGACGCCGGCTATGGAAATGCCCGTGACGACCGAAATAAAAGACCGTTTCGGCTTGAGGTATTTCAGCGAAAGAAAAAGCGAAAAGGGCATCATTGGACAGACGTACCTAATCTTCCTCTTCGGGCCTTAACTGAGGAAAGAGTATAACGTCGCGGATAACCTGGGATCCGGAAAGCACCATTATCAGCCTGTCGATTCCGATTCCCATGCCTCCCGCCGGCGGCATCCCGTACTCCAGGGCCGTCATGAAGTCCCCGTCTATTTCGCCTCCCTGCGCTTCAAAACGCCGCCTCTGCTCAACCGGATCGTTAAGCTCGGTATAGGCCGGAGCTATTTCCTGTCCTCCTATTTCCAGCTCGAATACGTCGGCCACATCCGGCTCCCCCGCTCTTGTTCGGGCCAGAGGCACAAGACCGGAGGGCAGACCCATGACAAATGTGGGATTAACAAGGGTTTTCTCAATCGTCTTTTCGTAAATTTCGTGAGTAAGCTCCGTCTCTCCCCATTCAGGGGCCGTTTCCAGCCCCATGCCTTCGGCTTTCTGCCTCATTTCATCCGGCCCCAGATCAAACCAGTCTTCACCCATCTTTTCCTTTATCAGGTCCCGGTATTCTACCTCCCGCCACGGAGGCCTGAGATCCACCCTCAATTCTCCTTCTCCGGGCTCAAGTGTGCCGAATACCGACTTCGCGAGGTCCGTAACAAGGTCCACAACAAGCTCTTTCATTCCGTCGAGATCGGAATAGGCCTCATAAATCTCCAGCATCGTGAATTCGGGATTATGAGTGCGCGACAGACCCTCGTTGCGGAAATTCCTGTTAAGTTCGTATACCTTGTCAAAGCCCCCCACCAGCAGTTTCTTAAGATAAAGTTCCGGCGCTATTCTCAGATACATATCGGAACCGAGGGACTCACAACGTGTCACGAAAGGCCGGGCCGCCGCCCCGCCGGGTCTGGCCTGCAGCATTGGAGTTTCCACCTCGCAAAACCCCTTCTCTGAGAGCCTTTGCCGCACCCTTTCCAGCATTCGACAGCGTTTATCGAAAAGTTCCCGGACCTCCGGATTGGCGATTAGATCAAGATACCGCCTCCTGTACCGCGCTTCGACGTCCTTAAGTCCGTGCCACTTCTCGGGAAGCGGTCTCAGGCTTTTGGCAAGCAGGGTCCATGAGGCAATCTTGACGGTGAGTTCGCCTGTCCGCGTGGTAAAGATTGTTCCCTTGACCCCCACCTGGTCGCCGATATCCAGAAGCTTGAAAGCTTTGAACGAATCCGGCCCCATCTCTTCATTTCTTGCGTATACCTGAAGTCTGCCGGACCCGTCCTGAATGTGAGCGAAAATGCTCTTGCCCATTTTCCGGATGCTTACAAGGCGGCCCGCGGCCCTCGCTTTCTCGCCGTCCTTGAGATCGGATTTGATTTCGGCGAGCCTCCCGCTTCTGTCAAAACACGCGCCGTAGGGCGGGTAACCCGCTTCTTCGAGTCTGCGCATGTTTTCCAGTCTCTGTTGCCTGTAGGTGTCTAACGATAATTCAGTCATGGTTCAGGTTTACCTGATTATTCCGCAGTCCTCATTCTTGCCCCTAATAAAGCGGTCATGCAAGCCCATAAAAATTATTCTCTTGCATACTCGAGACGCCGCCGGGTAAAGTGACGTGTTTTTGCGACGGATAAGTAAAAGCAATGCGTCGCACTTTACCTGCGCAGAGCGCCTCCCGCGGAGGCTGACTGCACAGTCCTTTTTGAAAGCACCTTCTAGCGTAAAGAAACGGAAACGGAGGACCAATGAACAGGAAACTCAGGATGGGAATGGTCGGCGGCGGCCGCAGTTCTTTTATCGGCGGTGTTCACCGCATGGCGGCCCGGCTCGACGGCAGGATAGAACTTGTATGCGGAGCATTCAGCAGTACCAGGAAGAAATCCTACGAAAGCGGCAAGGAACTTTTATTGCCCCCGGACCGCGTTTACGGAACATACAGGGAAATGTTCCGCAAGGAGCCCAGGCTTCCCGAGGATCAGCGGATGGACTTCGTTTCAATCGTTACGCCCAACAACATGCACTACCCGGTATCAATGGCCGCGCTGGACGCGGGATTTCACGTTGTCTGCGACAAGCCCATGACACGCTCACTCGACGAAGCGGCCAATCTCCAGCGCAAGGTCAAGCGCTCGGGCAAACTCTTCTGCCTTACCCACAATTACACGGGCTATCCCATGGTGAAACAGGCGAGGCATCTGGCAAGAACGGGCAAGATCGGCAAAATACGCCGTGTAGTCGTGGAATACCCGCAGGGCTGGCTCGCAACGCGGCAGGAAACACAGGGCAATAAACAGGCCATGTGGAGAACCGACCCCCGCAGGGCGGGCGGTACGTGCTGTATGGGCGATATCGGAAGCCACTGCGAAAATCTTGCCGAATACATCACGGGGCTTGAGATCAGGCAAATCAACGCCGATCTGACCACGTTTATCAAGGGGCGCCCGCTTGACGACGACGGCAGTGTTCTGCTTCGCTTCGATAACGGAGCTCGCGGGATTCTCTGGGCAACCCAGATTGCCGTGGGCGAAGAGAACGGTTTGAATATCCGCGTGTACGGAGAAACCGGTTCTCTGATCTGGCGCCAGGAAGAACCGAACACGCTCATCATGAAACGGGCCGGCAAGCCCACGCAGGTTTTCCGGACCGGCACGGAGCCCGTCGTAAAAGCATCGACGGACAACACGCGTCTCCCCCCGGGCCATCCCGAGGGTTTCATAGAGGGATTCGCCAACATTTACACCGCGTTCGCGGACGCCCTCGAAAAAGCCCTGTCCGGGAAAGAAGTCGAAGAC
>JAWODU010000083.1:0-3909 GCA_046483125.1 Kiritimatiellia bacterium | reverse complement strand
CACCCCGAAGCTTCAAATATTTCGTGGCTCAATACCTAGCCTACTTGCGCCCCTGTCAACGCTTCGCCTGCCCCCTCGCGGCGGCCTGCGCATGACTCGGGGTCAATGTGGGTCGCTACTCCTTTCATTGTACAAGACTTTCACTCGTTGTTCGTTGCCGGTTTTAATCGGCGCTTACCATAGAACTTTTGACAGTACCGTTCCGTTCCGCTTTGCTGAAAACGCGTATCAGTACCGCGGCAATCACGGAACCGGAAAGATTCGATACCAGGTCCCAGCCGGTATTTACGTATCCGCCCACGTTTGTCTCCGGCAGAGAAAGAGTCGCGGCGAATTCGATGATTTCGTTAATTGCCCCGAATCCCTGCGCCGCCGCGGCCGCGAGCAGAAGAACGCCGAAAGTGGGCCTTACCCTCCGCGGGCCGGCAACAGCCCTTATTCCCTGCCAGCATGCCAGGGTCGTTGCGCCGAAACCGAAAACGTGCACCACGTTGTCGTATTTTAAAAATCCGGGCACCAGCCACCAGCTGTAGAGAACCCGGATGTGTCCGTCAATATTCCACGATTCCGGAACCGGCACCAGGCCGCCCGCCATGTGCATGAGTCCCCAGAGAGCGAGGCACCAGACGGCAAGACCGCTGAAATGTATTCCGGCGTGCGCCCAGCCTATGCCGGCGATTATCACGGCCATGCTGGCAATGTAGAAAAGGAATTCGCCGTTGCCGGTAACCACGGCCGCCACCGCCGCAGAACACATGTACAGCGCCGCGAAAATCGCCGCCGAGATCAATGACGGTGTCCAGAATTTATTCGAGTTCATGTCCGGTTAACTGCCGCGATAAGCCGACAGTTTTTCCGCGGCGTTTTTCAGCATTTTGACCGTAGTCGGCCAGTCAACGCATGGATCCGTTATGGAAACGCCCGGATCGAGTTTCGATGAATCATCGGAAAATACCTGTCTACCTTCTTCAAGATTGCTCTCGATCATGAATCCCCTTATCGCGTCGTTCCCGCTCACAACCTGTTTAATGCACGAATCCAGGACCGCAGGCTGGCGCGCGGGATCGCCTCCGGAATTGCCGTGACTGCAGTCTATCACGATATTCGCCGGGAAACCGGCCGCGGAAACAGCCTCCGCGCACGCGCTCACGCTCTCGGCGTCGTGGTTCGGTTCCGTCCCGCCCCTCAGTATCACGTGCCCGTACCGATTGCCCTTTGTGTGAAATACCGCGCTAGCCCCGTCCTGGGTTATACCGAGGAAATGGTGGCTGTTGGCCGAAGACTTGAGCGCGTTAACGGCGATATCCATGTTGCCGCTGGTAGCGTTCTTGAATCCGACCGGCGTGGAAAGACCGCTGGCCATTTCTCGATGTGTCTGAGATTCAGTGGTCCGGGCGCCTATCGCCGTCCAGGATATCAAATCGCCGATGTACTGCGGCGTGATAGGGTCGACCGCCTCGGTGCCGGCGGGAAGACCCGTCTCCGCGAGTTGAACCAGGAACTCCCGCGCCATCCGGAGGCCTTCATCAATGCGGAATGAATCGTCAAGATAAGGGTCGTTGATAAAGCCCTTCCAGCCGACGGAGGTCCGCGGCTTCTCAAAGTATACCCTCATGACGATGAAAATATCTTCCTTTACCTCGTCGGAGAGCGATTTGAGCCTGCGCGCGTATTCCAGGGCGGAGTCGATGTTGTGAATGGAGCAGGGGCCGACAACGCCCAGCAGGCGCCTGTCTTTACGGTCCAGAATCCGCCTTATCCGTTCCCTGAACTCATAGACGTTCCGCTGTACTTCAGGCCCGGCGGGAGCGAGATTCTTTATATCCCGCGGAGTCGGGAGCAGTGTCTCCGAAACAATATTTACGTTGTATATCCGGTCCGGTGTCATAGTGAGAAAATATCGTTCAGACTGTGTGTCATCAACCACAAACGCGCCCCGCCGGCCCAACTGCCGTACGGCATTCCCGGGGGTGCAAGAGAACAATGAAGCAACGAGCACGCGCTTTTCAGCGGTTGGGCGTGCACAGGAAAAGGATTTTCACCGTCGAGGCCCTATATGATGTCTCCGTCGTCGTTGATTGTAAACTCAACGTCTTCCTCGTCCTCAACCGTGAATGTACGCGACCTGGAGGTTATCTCCTCCACGCCGATACGCGTATTCGTAAGGTAGTAATCGCCCTCTGCCACGTCGTCGAAATCCGCGGACTCGTTTTCGTCTATGCGCATTTCGGCCACAACCGAGTCGTCGTCCATCTTGTGAAGTTTCACCGTGTAGTCGTGATTGTCGTTGTTGGTTATCTTCACGTCCGATTCATCGTCGAAACTGTCCTCACATCCCGCCCCGATGCCCATAATCATCAGAACCGACACGGCCGCGACCGCCAATCTCTTCCAGCATACCCGGCTCCCGCTTTTCACGTTTCTACCTCCTGTTCTTGTGTGCTGTTTCCGGCCAAATTCCGTCTTTAACCCGATTATTGTAACAGGCGGCGCACTGCCGCGTCGATTAATAAAAACGTCATTCCCCGTCGATTTTTTTCCAGCAGGGTCTTACGTCCGTGACTGTTCCGCTGTCCATGGCCTCATCGACGGCAAAACAGGTCAGGGCGGAATCCAGCCCTTCCATAAGCCCGACCGAAGGCGGGGTCCCGTTCAGCATGCTTTCGGCAAGCTCCTTTACCAGTACGTCGTCTCCTCCTCCGTGACCTCCCCTGGCTTCTGTCGAAATGTCTTCTTCGCGGGTATCAAACCCGATTCGCTTCAACTGAATGCTTCCCGTCAGAACGTTCGCACGGATCGCCCCCTCCGTGCCCAGTATGTACATCCTGCGTTCCGGAATCCCGGCGTTGCAGTTGGTGTGAAACGCCGCCCTGGCGTTGTTTTCGTATTCAATAATGGCCACCTGGTTGTCCACTATGTCCTTGTCGGACAAAAACGGGTTCAGCGCCACCAGTCCGCCCCACGTGGAATAGGCTTTCTTTCCGTCCGATTCCCTGCTGAGTTTTTCAATATAGCCGGCGTTTTCCGGCACGAAGAAATCCAGCCCCCCGAAAGACGCCACCCGCCGCGCCCGCGAATCGACAATCCAGTTTGCCAGGTCTATGTCGTGACAGCACTTCTCCAGCAGTTGCGTTCCCGAGTTTTTTCTCAACCTCCGCCAGTCGCCCATGATGTAGCCCCCGTGATTGAAATCCAGCGTCTCGTTGAAATCCATGCTGATTATCCGACCTATTCCGCCCTCAGAGACGACCTGTTTGATTTTGCGGTAATGGGGGGAATAACGCAGTGTAAACCCGATATTGAACATTTTCCCGCTTCGCTTCCAAGCCCGCAACATGAGAAGGCACTGTTCGATGTTGATCGCCAGCGGTTTCTGGCAGAAAACGTTTTTGCCCGCGTCAAAAGCCGCCACCGCCTGCTCGCAGTGCCGGCTGTTCCAGGAAGCGATCATCACCCACTCAACCTCGCGCGCGTCGATAACTTCCCCGTAACTCGAACATACCTTCGCGCCGCTTCCCAGTTCCTCACGCGCCTTGCGCACGGACCTCGGATCCGGGTCGAAAACGGCCTTTACTTCGAGACGGTCGTCACAGGCCAGGAGCTTGCGCACTATAGCAAGCCCCATCGCTCCACAGCCTATTACGCCAATGCCGACTCTGTTCATCAACAATCCTCCGTTCCTCTCATATATCCCATGGCTTCGGGCAACTCCTCAAGGCTAGCCCTAAAATAAGCGACCTTTTAAAACAATGATCCTCACAAGTGACTTTTCCACCGCTGAACGATCCGGTTCAAGAGTTTATGCGGCTTCTCACAGGCAAAGAGCGGCCGGTAAGGGCTTTTGTCGGATGAAGCGCCGGTCCAGTCCTCGGTGGCAACCGTTTCGGCACAGACCTCGCCTGTATTCGC
>JAWODU010000111.1:0-19783 GCA_046483125.1 Kiritimatiellia bacterium | reverse complement strand
TTCTAGATGAACTGAATTATGAGTCTTCTATTATTGCAGAAGGGGTAATTAAGAGTGAAAAAAGAGCACATATAATTGTTTTTACCTGCCAGATAGGGTCCCAGGTATGATCCTCATTCTGCCCGTCGTTTGACATGATAAAGTCAGCTCTTACACGCGAGAAAAACGCTGCTCGGCAGCGACACTCGGGGTCTGCCCCGAAAGAAAATGTTCGACAACAACATGACGGTCTTAACCGCCAAACTTGACCGATTCCTTCTCAACAACTACGGGCAAAGCGGGTCGAGTAAGCGTAAACGAGTAGGTGCGGGGACTAAGTGTCCCTTCTTCCCCATCTTAATCCCAATCTTAATCCCAATCTTAATCTCCCCTTCCGTCCTCCGTCCTCCGTCATCTGCCCTCAGTTCCGACCTTCGGCGAACATCGGTAATCTGTGGTTGCTTTCATCCCGTATCTTAATCCCCTCAAGCACAAAAGGTTGTGTGTCTTTGTACTTGCCCGAAAGAGCAAAAAACGGGTAGATTTACGGCCATGAAGTTGAGCCCGAAACACCTTGGACGCGATATTTGCCTCAATTTCACCTGCGCTGTGCCCATAGCGGCTTTGGCAATGCTGGCAGTGGCTCCGGGCAATTGTATGGCGGGGGATCTGTCCCTGAGTGACCTGCTGGTAAAGGAAGACCCTCCGGCGGACGTCAGAAGCCGGCGGGCTGAACTTGCCCGGACCGCTCCGGAACCGCCCAATGAAGACTTGAACGTCTCTGTTCCGGGTGAGATCAGCGAGAATAAGAAGGAATTCGCCGACGCGGGCCTTGATATCGAGGAACTTGAAAAGAAGTATGCAGGTATGTCCGCGGCAATGCGGCTGGAACAGGCGGACATGCATTACAATATGGGATGGATATACACGCGCCAGGGCCGCTATGAGGCGGCGCTTCGCGAATATTTGAAAGCACTGGCGTATAATCCAAGAGACGCGGGAGTCCATTACAACCTCGGCATTCTATACGAGGATGACCTGAAAAACGCAGACAGAGCCAAATACCATTACAGGAAATTTCTGGAAATGTCGCCGGAGGGTCCCGCCGCGGCGACCGTAGTGGAATGGCTTTCTTCGCTTCAGTGAGCCCCGTGCTTTATCAGCCGGAGAGCCGTTAAAGCGTGGTACAGCCCTCTCGCAATACGTCTTGTGTAAACGGCCGCGCTGATTTCTGCCGGCTTGACTCCGTACGCCCGGGCAAGCAGAGATTTCGGCGGGAAAAGCACTTTCTTTACAAAGCTCCATTTTTCTCCCGCGGAACCGGCCGTGTCGAAGTAAAGCAGGTTGCACAATTCCGGATAACGCACACCATCGCGAAGGGCCTTCGCGAAGAGGCGCTCCGGTCCGCTGACAGGGGCCGGGCGCAGGGCGTCCAGAACTTCTCCGGGCACCGCTATCCCCGTGCGGGCCGACAGCAGGTCGAGAGCGTAATAGACTGCCCTGTCCAGACGGTATCGTTGTGCAAGCCTCGAAAGCCGGTTCCAGGTTATTCTGCCGCCAGGTTTCAATATTACTTCCGCGATATCGCGAAGCAGTATGAGCCGGTCATACGAATGCCGGAGAGCATGTTCGCAAAGATGGATGATCAGGTGTTCCGTGTCGGGCGCGAGCCAGGGATGAGCCGTAGGGACCGCAGACTGCCAGAATTCATCGACGTCTATTCTGCCGGCGGTGTACTTGGGCAGGATTGAATTTGCCAGGTCCCAGTGTACATGCAGGGCGGGCCCCGGCCCTGCGGCTCGATAGGCAGTGCTTTTAAGGAGGTCAGATTCTTTTGACGGTTCGGGAGGATTGCCGGGAGGTGAATATCCAGCTTCTGTAAGTTTGCGGTGTGTTGCTTTCACTTTCTCAGGCCGCACGAGAATGTCGATATCGGAAAAAGGCCTCAGTGCTGGGCTGTCGTAAATATGTTCGGCCAGGTAAGCGCCCTTGAGCAGGACAAAATCTATCCCTTTTAATACTCTGCCGATATGACGGGCCCTGTCGAGAAACAGTATATTTCTCGACAACGTGCCGAAATACCGGTTTTCAATTGCCTTTGCTTCGGACGAGATCAGGCTTCCGCCAGAAACTGCGTCAGCTTTCAGTATGTCGGAGTTGAAATAGTAGATTAATTCCGCGAGTCCGTTGCTGAGCGCTTTTTCGCGGAAACTGTTCCATGGCACTCCGAAAGAAATGTCCCAAGGTGATTCCAGGGGTTCAGCGTGCGGAAAGGATGCCAGGAGCAATGCCTGGTCCACTCCGCACGGCAGGCGGGCGGGTTTCATTGGCTCTGGCGAATCATGGCGCCGGACCTGTGTGACTTTCCCGATCAGGCGGTCTGCGTTGACGGAGTTGTCTACCCGGTTCGCGGCGTCTCCGGCGGTGACCGCCCGCGTTCCGGCGGGCGTTTGTCTCAGGGTGAGCAGTCGATGAGCGAGCCATTGATGTTTTTCGCCGATGATGACAATATCCCCGCGACGCAGGGCGGCCCTGTCCACGGGTTCTACGGTCAGC
The DNA here is from genome assembly GCA_046483125.1 of Kiritimatiellia bacterium. Classification (GTDB taxonomy): domain Bacteria; phylum Verrucomicrobiota; class Kiritimatiellia; order UBA8416; family JAWODU01; genus JAWODU01. The sequence goes on along the minus strand of JAWODU010000111.1, from coordinate 17,248 downwards.
ACATCGCCCGTTTGGACAGAGGGCGACATGCTCGCCGAACCGGCGCACACGCGAATACTTCTGCCGGAAGAAAGTTCGCGCGCGAGAACATCAAGGGAAACGGTGGAAGTTAGGGAAGAGCGCATGGCAGTTTCAACGCAATGGGTGTAATCCGCGTTCAGTAGTTGTGTTTTTCCTGCCGCCGCGGCCCGGTCGGGGAGCAACCACGGCAGGACGGACGCATATCAGAACCGCGTTTTCTGACAGCCCGACTGGCCGTCAAGCATACAGGTCCGATTGGGTATCCAGGCGGAATCGCACGTGGCGGCGACTACCTCCACTTTTTCGCGATGCACTATGCGCGGCTTGTCGTAAGGTTTTCTGTTTTTCCCATTCTTCATGACACAACGCTTTGCTTTTTGCCGGTCCTTTCAGCGGCGCGGGCCGCCGCCCGCGCGGCCACACACGCCGACGGGGATTTACCCGTAACACTGCCGCACTCCGCCAGCGCCACACCCGGACACCTGGCGCAGTATACGACATATTCGCAGTTTCTGCACTCCGGTATATCAATATACCGCATATTGCGGTACGGGTCAAGCATGGGAGAACGCCAGATTTCAGCCAGGGGGTGTTTTGTTATATTTCCCACGGGTCTGCGAACCGCCAGGCATGGCAAAACGTCGCCGCCGGGGGTTATACACAGTGTGTTGGACCCTGCGCCGCACACGGGATCGGACGCGTCGGGAGTTTTCGGTGCGGCGGAACGGCCTCCGGATTGACTGAAAATGAACTCCGTGATTTCTTCTTCAGCCAGACCGTACGGTTTCATGGTATCCCGTCCCGTGTCCGTCGGCACGAGGACAAAATCGAACACGAACCGGGCTCCCTCGCTCTCCGTGAATTTCCGGACTCCTTCAAATGCTCCCCGGTTGCTTTTCAGCAGAAGCGTCTTGACCGTGATATTGATATGCCTTTCCCGGCACAGGCGGAGCGCCCGAATTACCGCGGCGTGCGAGCCGGGAACGTGTGTAATCGTATCGTGAACGGCGGGGTCCATGGAGTGCAGGGTCATTTCCACGCCCACCGGTTCGATTTCGGCGACTGCGTCCGCCAGGCGTTCGTCCATGAGAGTTCCGTTGGTGAACAGTTTCACGGCAAAGCCCAGTTGTTTTGCTTCGCGAAGAATATCCAGGATATCGGATCGCAGAAAGATTTCGCCGCCGGTAAAAGTAAGAAAAAGACAGCGCATGGCGGCAAGTTGGCGCAGGCCTTCTATTATCTGTCCCGTGCTGAGCTCGGCGACCGAACCACACCTGTCGGCATAGCAATGGGAGCACGAAAGGTTGCACCTGTACGTCAGCTCCCAGTGGGCGGTAAGAGGGATCTTATCGTCAAAAGCCTTTTGAAGAATACGGCTGTAGCCTGTTGGAGGAGCGGCAGACTCAGGTACGCGCGTTTTCATCGGGTGCCTCGAACGTGACGAGATGTTTATTTCCCAGGTCGTCGAGAAACTCAAGCGTGTCTTTCAGGGCCTGTTCGTTTTCTACCTCGTATTCCCCGGCAATAACTGCGGCTATTTCCGCGGCTGTCCGGGACCCGTCTGCAAGCTCCCACACGCGTGACCCTGCGGGATTGGCGACGTTCACGAGGGCTTTTGAAGGTTCAACGATAACGGCTTCGGAATCCACGACGCGATAAACCGCGTGTCCGGAGCGGGAGACAACACTGTCGGGGCCGATACTCATTACGGCAAGACTCCCGTTTCTTTTTCGATGCACTGCCGGAAGGAGGCGTCCTTTCTGAAATGCAGTTCGTAACACGGGGTATTATCGAGGAAATCGCATAGAAGGACAAGAGTGCGTTCAAGAGCTTCCGCTCCGGCTTCATCGGCGCGCACTGTCAGCAGGGACGCCACGGCGCGTGACCTGGAGAGCGGGAACAGGCGGTTTTTCCTGTCCTTTACCAGGGTGAAAACAGCCCTGATTGTGTACTGCGGCTTCGGATTGGCCCCGGGTTCCGCCCCGGTGCCCCCGGATGGCGGCTCCAGCATGGCCTGGCGGAGAGAAGCGCCGTCGGGCATTCCCCAGGCGAAAATTCCGCGGTCCGTTCGGCGAATTACGGTTTGATCGTCATTCACGGTCTGCCAATTGCCGGAAAGATTACAGACCGTTGTTTTCCCGGCCCCGGATTTTCCGGCGAAAAGCATGGCGCCTGAACCGCGGGCGAGGCAGGCGGCGTGGAGTATAAACCCGCCGCGGGCGGGGATCAGGCGTCCGAGCATCCAGCGCAGAAAGTTTGCCAGCGCATCCAGCGGTTCGGAAGCGTGAAGCGAGACACAGCCCCGCCCGGCCGAGGGGTCCGCGGAGCCGTTGTATTCCTCGACGGGCTGAGCGCGGCACGGGTTTGCTGTATGTGCGGAAAGCACACGGGGCGGAGGCTGGATGTCGAGAGTGAAATCGGGCTGCCGAGTCCTCGCGGAAGCCGTTCCGGAAAGGGAACGAGCTGCGGCGCAGGGAAGGACTTGCGTGTCATAAAAATTCAACCGTAAGAGCAATCCGGCGGTTTCAAAGAGGAACACGTACGGTTCAGTCATCGAGCGGCTCCTTCAGTTTTCTGGAGTTCTGTCAAAGCTGACAGCACACTTTTCTGTCCAATTCGCTCTGTTGCAGGGGGTTGGCCACATCCTGGCTGTCTCCCCCGGTTTCAATACACTTAATCGCTTTCTTAACCGCCACCCTTGCCGCCGCGGCGGACGCACACCCTTAACCGACCTGCTTACTCGTCATGTGCCAGCCGTTGCAACAGAGTCATTTAAGCGTATACGACAAAGGGTGGCGGTTAAGAAAGCGATTAAGTGTCCCAACTCGTCCTACATCCGTTTTCATAGAACTTTTGACTCTACCTTTTCGGGAGGGGGAGCGCAGTAAGGCTCGCGCCACCGGCGGTGAGACCACAGGTACTGCTCCGGCGCGCGCCGGATCGCGGATTCAAGCCGGGACGTGAGTTTTTCAAGAAGTTCCCTGATCTGTTCTTTCCTGCTCGATTCGCCGGAGACGGAGAGAGGAGGTCCGATGTTGACCGTGTATTTGCCCGGCCCGGTTCTCAGGCAGTACGCAAAGCAGAGTGGGACTCCCGTTTTGACGTGAAGAAGGGCCGGGGCCACGGGAGTCGAAGCCTTTGTTCCGAAATAGTCTATCATTTCCCCGTGGGTCCGTGCGTGCTGATCTATCATGATCGCCAGGATGTTGCCGCTTCGCAGGGCGGACAGCAGACTTGAGGGGCTGATATCGTGCTTGGCAACCGCCCGGAACCTTTTGTCCGGCCGCCTTTTTTCCATGATCCGGTTTACATACGGATTGTTGAGACGTCGGATTATTCCGGTAACGGGTTTGAAAAACGACAGCAGGCGCACGCCGTTTTCCCATGATCCCACGTGTCCGGAAGCTATTATCAGGCTTCGCGAATTATCTTCAAGAATGTCCATTGTTTCCTGAGGGATCTCCAGTTTGACGTGGTCGCGCCAGGAATCCTGATTAAGAACTTTGCCGCATTTGAGTGTTTCGACGAGCAGGACGGCCAGATGACGGAAAGAGCCGCGCGCGATTTTGACGGCCTCCTCCTTTCCTGAGGCGACCCGGCTCATAAGGAGGTTGTTTACGGCAATTCTTCTGCGGGAGGCGAGGACGATGAAACAGAAGCCGGCCAGTTTTTCGGCGGCTCCGGACGCCGCCTTCAGCGGCAGTATATCAATCAGCAGGATCAGAAGGCGGGCAAGGCAATACTCTAAAAGATAACGGAAGTGTTTCATTCGGGTTTAATCTCGATTGCCTGCCGCGGATGACACGGATGTCCGGCGCCCGGTGGATATCATTTGCGCGGTCCAGACGAATCTCATGTTGAAAGGATTCGTTTGCCCTCGTCGAGGAAAATGCCCTGGAGATTCATTCTGAGCGCTTCCGGGTTCGTAGCGTACAGCATGCCTTCGCTCTCGGTGATAGTGCCTGACTTTATCAGGTCGTATATGGACTGGTTGAAGGTCTGCATTCCGTCATCTCCGCCGGTTTCCACGGCGGCACTGAGCTTTTCGATCTGATTTTTCTGAAGAAGTTTCTGCACAGTCGAAGTGTTTATCATGATTTCCACCGCCGGGACGGCCTGGCCCTGGGTGTCGGGTATGAGACGCTGGCACACTACCGCTTTCAGGTTGCCGGCTATCCCCATCCGTATCTGCGGCTGTTCGTCGGCCGGAAAGACGTCCAGCATTCTGGGTACCGCGAGGTCGGCCGTGCCGGAGTGCAATGTAGACAATACGAGGTGCCCGGTTTCGGCGGCAAGCAGGGATGTCCGTATGCTGGTCCTGTCGCGCATTTCACCTATGAGTATTACGTCCGGGTCCTGGCGCATCAGGTGCTTCAAAGCGTTCTGAAAATTGAGGGTGTCAAGACCTACCTCGCGCTGTGTTATGACGGATTCGACGTCGTCGAAGATGTATTCTATGGGATCTTCCACGGTAATTATTCTTCGCCGCTGGGTCCGGTTGATTTCCCCGATAATCGCCGCAAGGGTGGTGGATTTACCCGATCCGGTAGTACCGGAAAGAAGAATAATGCCCCGGGCTATGTGGGCCAGGTCCTGGAGTTTTTCCGGCAGGCGAAGATCCTTGAAAGTGGGTATTTCCGTCTTTACGAATCGCATTGCCACGGTCGGCACTCCCTGGGACTGGAAAAGGTTGACCCGGAAGCGCCCGACGCCCTCTTCCATATGAGAGAAGTCCGATTCGTGCTCGGCGTCGAAATGCTTCTTGAGATAGGGCGGGAGAATATCGGCGGCGATTTCAAACATGTATTCCGGAGTGAGTTTTTCAAAACCGCTTTCCTGCAGTTCGCCGTTTACCCGGAAGAACGGTTCGTGATTAGGTTTGATATGAACGTCCGAGGCGCCGAGTTCGACGGCCTTTTCAAGAAGATCTTTAAGTATAGACATGGTGTTTTCCTTTCCCCGGGCCGCGGGCGCCCGGTCGGAAGTAATACCTACGCGAATTGCCCGCGGAAGGCAAGCTAAAAGGTCGTAAAGGAGATCTTCAAACCGCGAATCACGCGAATCGGCGCTAATGGAAACCGCGAATCACGCGAATCGGCGCTGATAGAAACCGCGAATCACGCGAATCGGCGCTGATAGAAATATGTAATGAAAACATTCGCGTGGATCTGCGTGATTCGCGGTTTATTCGATTCTGATCAGCATGATGGTGCCCGCGGTGAGAAAGACGATGTTGGAAAGCCAGGCGGCGAGTACGGGGGCCATGATCTGTGCCTTGCCCAGAAAGAGTCCTGTCTGATGCAGTGCGTAAAAAGCGAAAAAAAACGCCAGGGCCGAAATAATCCCTCCGAGAGCGCTCTGCCGGCCGCTTTTGGCGCCCGCTGGAATACCGAAAAGGGTTACTATCAGGCACGCCCAGGGCATTGCGAGGCGTCTGTGGAGGTCGAACCGCCTGCCCGCCCGGCTTTTCGGCGGGAGACCGGGTCTCTGTTCAAGATAACGGGCCATTTCAAGAGTGGTGAGGAAATGCCATTCCTTGACTTCCGCGACTATTTCGGACGGTTCCGTCTGCAGTTCCTGCATGAGGGTGCCAAGAAGGCCCAGGCCGACGGTGTTGGTTACGCCGAGTCCGTCGGCGGTATATTCCTGTATCCGCCCGTCGAAAAACCACCATTCCCCGTCCATCCATCTTGCTTTCCGTACTTCTATTTCAAGAGTCCTGGTTCCGTCGGGGCGTTCTTTCCTGATCAGAACACCCTCGGCGCGGGCGGGATTTCTTACGTCGAAATCCTCTATTTCCCAGGTTACCCGCCGCGTGGAATTGTGATAGTAGGCCCTGCCCCTGTAAACGGACTCGTCAACGCTCTTGAAATCTCCCTTTTTCAGAGCCGTGGCCCACATCGCGGCTGAGGGCGCGATGGTTTCCTTCAAAGTTGTCACTGCTATGCTGGCAATCAGGCCCACCAGCAGAAACGGGGCCATGATCCTGTATATGCTGAAACCGACCGCGCGCATGGCGGTAAGTTCGCTGTTGCGCGTGAGATGCCAGAGGGTATACAGGGCGGCAAGCAGGAGAGAGGCGGGAGCGATGTATTCAAGTATGGGGCCCAGGACCGCCAGGTAGTAGAGCGCCGCCGTACCCAGGGGAATATCGGCTTCAAGAAAATCGGGCAGGTTATCGAATAGATCCAGGATGACGTGCATCATAATGAAAAGAGAAAAACAGAAGAAAAGAGGCCGGAGGTATTCGCGGAGAAGATATCTGTCTATCAGTTTCATTTTTCAGCTCTCAGGGCAGGGAAACGGCAAATGAAGCATTTTCGGCTCCGCTTCCCGTAACGTCAATATTGTAATGGGCGGCCGACGCGCGAACGGGAGATTCAGGGGGGCAGGCGATAATGCGTTTTTTTTCGCCTGGCATATTGACGAGGCGAGGCGTGATGTGTAGTGTTATGCGTTTAGACCCGGTAGGCCGGGGCGTAAAGTGTGTCGGCGGATTGTAATGTAAGTCAAAAAGGAGGAACGGAAATGGCGGTAAAAATAGGTATTAACGGTTTCGGAAGAATAGGCAGAGTGGTTTTTCGCGCACTGCAGGGCAACGGGAATGTTGAAGTAGCGGCGGTAAACGATATCACGAGCGCCGATATGCTCGGCCATCTTCTCAAGTACGATTCGACCCATGGCAAATTTCCGGGGAGTGTGGAGGTCAAAGACGATTCCCTGGCAATTGACGGCAAAGAGATAAAGGTCCTTTCGGAAAAAGACCCCGCGAACCTGCCCTGGGGAGATCTCGGAGTGGACGTTGTGCTGGAAAGCACCGGCATCTTCAGGACGCGGGACAAGATCGAGAAACATCTGCAGGCCGGCGCCGGGAGAGTGCTGTTGAGCGTGCCGTCGAAATCCCCCGAGGACGTGGACGCGACCGTAGTGCTGGGAGTAAACGACAAGGACCTGACTTCAGACGTGAAAATAGTGTCGAACGCTTCGTGTACTACAAACTGCCTGGCCCCGATGGCAAAGGTTGTTAACGAAACCGCGGGCATAGAAGAAGGGCTTATGACCACGATTCACAGTTACACAGGCGATCAGCTCCTGCTCGACGGTCCTCATCCGAAGGACAAGCGCAGAGCGCGCTCGGCCGCGGCGAATATCATTCCGACGACCACCGGCGCCGCCAAGGCAATAGGGCTGGTGATTCCGGAACTGGACGGCAAAATGAACGGCATAGCCGTGCGTGTGCCCACGGTTACCGGTTCGCTTGTGGACCTGGTGGTAACGCTGAAAAAGGACGTTTCCGAGGATCAGATAAACGAGGCCGTCAAAGCGGCCGCGGAAGGCCCGATGAAGGGAATACTGGCGTACACAGAAGACCCGATCGTGAGCACGGACGTGATAGGCGATTCGCACAGCAGTATCTTTGACGCTCAGAGCACCATGAAGATAGGCCAAAAGATGGTGAAGCTGATTTCGTGGTACGACAACGAGTACGGCTATTCGTGCCGCTGTGTGGATCTGTTTGAAAAGATGGCGGCGTTGTAGAAGTATGGGAGTATGGAGTGTGGGAGTAAGGGAGCAGGAGAGGGTGAATAAGAAGACAATCAGAGATGTTGACTTCAAGGACAGGCGCGTCTTGATGCGCGTTGACTTCAACGTGCCCCTGCAGAACGGCAATGTGGCTGACGATACGCGTATCAAGGCGGCCTTGCCTTCGATACGGCATATCAGGGAACAGGGGGCGAAATCAATCGTTCTGATGAGCCACCTGGGCAGGCCCAAGGGGAAGGCAAGCGCCGACATGAGCCTGAAGCCCGTAAGCCGCAGACTGGCTGAATTGCTGGGCATCGAGGTCGCGTTTGTTCCCGACTGCATCGGAGCCGAGGCCGAAAAGGCCGTAGAGGGCCTTTCCGGCGGGGCGATCCTGCTCCTGGAGAATCTGCGTTTTCACCCGGAGGAAGAGGGTAAACCTGACATTTCCAGGGACGCGGGAGATGACGAAAAAGCCGCGGCTAAAAAGGAAATGAAAGAGAAACAGAAAGCGTTCGCGAAAGAGCTCGCAAAGCTGGGTGACGTGTACGTTAACGACGCTTTCGGCACGGCTCACAGGGCACACGCTTCAATGGCGGTGGTTACAGGTCTTTTCGAGGAGCGTGTCGCGGGGTTCCTTCTTGAAAAGGAAATCGAGTATTTGGGCAATGCCGTGGCGAATCCCGAACGGCCTTTCGCGGCGATTATCGGCGGAGCGAAAATTACCGGTAAAATCGACGTGCTGATGAGCCTTGCCGATAAGGTGGATACCCTTATGATCGGCGGGGCCATGGCGTATACTTTTTACCTGGCCAAGGGCCTTCCGGTTGGTTCCTCGCTGGTAGAGGAGGAGAAAGTCGACCTCGCGAGGGAAACCCTGGACAAAATCGAGAAGTCCGGAATCCGCTTTTTTCTGCCGGTCGATCATGTGACAGCGAGGTCCCTGGACAAGGACTCCGAACACAAAGTAGTCGGTGAAAAGGAAATAGAAGAGGGTTGGATCGGTGTTGACATAGGACCGGAGACGGTGAAGCTTTACGGAAAAGAGATATCGAAGGCCCGCACGGTGGTCTGGAACGGTCCGATGGGATGCTTTGAAGTCGAGCCCTTCGCCGCGGGTACGACGGAAACGGGGAAGGCTATCGCGGAAAACAGCAAGTGTACGAGCATTATCGGCGGGGGGGACACGGCCAGCGCGGTAAACCAGGCCGGACTGGCCGATTCCATGACACATATCAGTACGGGCGGCGGGGCAAGCCTGGAATTTCTCGAAGGAAAAGAATTGCCGGGGGTAGCGGCGTTGAGTGACAAATAGGCGGCAGGGTACGTGCCGCTCCAGCAAAGAGGCGAACTATGGCCAGGAAATACAGGAAAAAAATTATTGCCGGAAACTGGAAAATGAACAAGTCGGTAGCCGAGGCCGAAAGCCTGGCAGGCGATATAAAGCTTGACCTGGCCGAGAACAGCGATGCCGACGTGGTTCTGTGTCCGCCCTTTACCTCGCTTAAGGTAGTGAGCGACGAGATATCGGACACCTATATCAAGCTTGGCGCCCAGAATATGCACTGGGAAAGCGACGGCGCCTACACGGGTGAAATATCCGCGAATATGCTCAGGGACCTTTACTGTCATTATGTAATTCTCGGCCACAGCGAACGGCGCGGCTATTTCGGCGAAACGGATGAAATTGTGAACCGGAAAGTCAAGGCGGCGCTGGAATGCAATCTTGTGCCGATTGTCTGCGTGGGGGAAACCCTTGAGCAGAGAGAGGCCGGCAGGATGAGTGAAATCGTCGGCGGACAGGTCAGGAACAGCCTCGCCGGTCTGGGCGGCAAACTCAAGACCGTGATTGTGGCCTACGAACCGATATGGGCAATAGGAACCGGGCGGACGGCTACACCTGACCAGGCCCAGGAAGCGCACGCGTTTGTGAGAAAAACTCTCGAAGAAATCTCGGACTCCGACACCGCCGCTTCGATACGAATCCAGTACGGCGGCAGTGTGAAGCCGGGCAACGCCGCGGACCTTCTCGGGCAGGCGGACATTGACGGGGCGCTGGTTGGCGGGGCGTCTCTTGACGCGCGTTCATTCTGTGAAATAGTGCACAAAGGCGTTTGAGTTTTGCCGCAAACCGCGGAAAAGCGGAACGCTCGAAAGAGAGACAGGAATGGTTAACATATTCAGATATATTCTGCTTTTTGTGGAAATACTGTCATGCATTCTCCTTGTGGGGGCAATACTGATACAGAAGTCCAAAGGCCAGGGGATCGGCGGACTCGCTTTTGGAGTGGGGATGGGAGAGTCGCTTTTCGGTTCGGGCGCAAGCAATGTGCTTACCAGGGCGACAGTAATCCTGGCAATTGTGTTTCTTGCAAATACCACGCTTCTTGCCCTGATAGGGAGTGTGCGTTCCGCGCCGCGTTCGGTGCTTGACAGCACGCCTGCTCAAACCGTGCCGGCCCAGCCCGTGACACGCGGTGCCGGTGAGCCGGCCGAAGGTTCGTGGGGCGTTCCGGATGATCTGCAGGGCGCCGGCGAAGGAGCTTCGGTCCCGCAGGAGCGGGGAGAGATAGAAGCCCCTCCGGCTGATTCAGATCCCATGCCGGAGTAGCTCCGGCACCTGAAAGTTCTCTTCTGCGCGATGCATCGGCGGCCAAAATGTGAAGTTATTTTTGCGTGGGCCCTTATTACTCCGGCCATTAAACAGTACCGGGTATGGCAATACCATCCTTGTCTCGAGCTTTGTCCCGATCCTCGTCGACATCATCGTCCCGATCCTTGTCTCGATCGATCCGACGATGATCGGTACAACGATCACGACAAGCATAAGAAATGGACAGTGATCGGGACGATGATCGCGACAACGATGACCAGAAAGCCGCTATTTATCGGCCGGATTAATAGAGACTTCGCGCCGCGGCAATGCCGACCCTGTGCAGGCATCGGCATAAATGCGTGGAAGCCAGGCGGGCAGGCTGTGGATAATTCTCGCGGCAGGGGGCGTCGGCTTCCGGACAGCGGGGGTGGAAATGGCATCCCGCCGGCGGCGAAACGGGCGACGGTACGTCGCCTCCCAGCACGATTCTGCGGCGGCCGGTAGCTTCGTCAACATGCGGCACCGCCGACAGGAGAGCGCGGGTATACGGGTGCTGTGGATCGCTGAATATTTCATCGTTGGTCCCTTCTTCCACGATTCTGCCCAGGTACATGACGTATACGCGGTCCGCGAGATACTTGACCACGCTGAGGTCGTGCGTGATGAAAAGATATGAGACATTGAATTCGGACTGAAGCCGTTTGAGCAGGTTAAGTATCTGTGCCTGGATCGAGACGTCGAGCGAACTGGTGGCTTCATCGCAGACTATCAGGTCCGGGTTCAACGCGAGGGCCCTTGCCAGCCCTATGCGCTGGCGCTGTCCGCCGGAGAATTCGTGCGGATATCTGTCGAGCGCCGTCTTGTCAAGACCGACACGTTCCATCAGGTCCCCGGCTTTTTCCGTCCTCCCGGCGAAAGACGACCCGATCCGGTGGGCGGTCATTCCTTCGGTTATGATATTGCGTATCATCATTCGCGGGTTGAGGCTGGAGAACGGATCCTGGAAGATCATCTGAATACGGCGCCGGTAATCCTTGACCCTGCGTTTCGGTATCGCGGCAATGTCGGTGTTTTCAAGCAGAATCGCACCGGCCGTGGGATCCAGCAGTCTGATGAGGCACTTACCGGCGGTTGTCTTTCCACAGCCGGATTCTCCCACGAGTGCGACGGTTTCACCCGCGCCCACCCGCATGGTGACCCCGTCGACCGCCTTTACCGTTGCAACGGTACGCTTGAGGAGGCCCTTCCTGATGGGAAAATGCATCTTCAGCCCGCGAATCTCCAGCCTGGTTTCTCTTTGTCCGCGGCCGGGCGTCGGCGCCGCGGCGGCCGGCTCCTGCCGGAGCGCGGAGTGCTGTGAACGGGGGGCATCGAGCAGAAAACATTCCGCGTAGTGCCCGGTGTTTGCGTCAAGGCGGCGCGGCGCCTCTCTCCTGCACCTGTCAAACGCGTATGGACAGCGGTTGTGGAAGCGGCAACCGGGCGGAAAGTCCGTTGCTTTGGGCACCATTCCTTTTATAGCGGCAAGCGGCTTGTTTCTTTCGGCCCTGGCCGGCATGGAGCGGAGCAGGAGTTGAGTGTACGGATGGCGCGGCGAGGCGAACAACTGGTCCCGGGACGCTTCTTCGACGATCCTGCCGGCGTACATTACGCCGACGCGGTCGGCGTTTTCCTTGACCACTCCCATGTCATGGGTAATGAGCAGTACCGCGGTGCTGAATTCGTCTTTTAGATTCCGGATCAGTTCGAGGATCTGTGACTGTATGGTTACGTCGAGGGCCGTGGTGGGTTCATCGGCGATGAGGACCTCGGGCTGGCAGACCAGGGCGATGGCAATCATTACCCTCTGCCGCATTCCGCCGGACATCTGGTGGGGGTAATCGTAATACCTTGATGCGGCATCGGGAATGCCGACTCTTTCAAGCATGTCAACGGCTATCGCGCGGGCTTCTTTCAGCGCCGCGTTCCTGTGAAGAAGTACTGCCTCGGATATCTGGTTGCCGATGGTAAACACCGGGTTCAGGGCGGTCATGGGCTCCTGAAATATCATGGAAACGCGGTTGCCGCGGATCTTCCGCATTTCCACCGGCGGCAGGCCGGAAATTGTCCGGTTGCTGAGGGTAATTGTTCCGCTCTCAATCCGGCCGGCCGGGGGCGGCACGAGGTCCATGACCGACAGGGCCGTTACGGATTTGCCACAGCCGGATTCTCCTACGAGAGCGTAGGTTTCCTTTTCGCCTATGGAGAAGGAGACGCCGTCGACAGCCCTGGCAATTCCCCCGGCCGTTCGGAAGTAAGTGCGAAGGTCATCAATTTTAAGTACTGGCGGTTTTTGCGTCATTCTGTCCTCAATCTCGGATCAAGAGCGTCGCGCATCGCGTCGCCGAATATGTTAGCCGGCAGAACCAGGCCCAGCATGAAGACAAAGGCCGCGGCAAGGTTCCACCAGATTTCCGGATCCCGTGAAAGCTCTCCCAGCGCCAGGTTGATCATACTGCCCCACGAGTAAGTGTCCGGCCCGACGCCTACGCCAAGATAGGTAAGGACCGTCTCCGACAGAACCCTGCCGGAAAAACCAAGCACGGCGGTTATCAGGGCCAGGTGCGTCACGTTCGGGGCGAGGTGCGACCACATTATGCGGAGCCTGGAAACGCCGATGGCCCGGGCCGCCTGGACGTATTCGGTTTCGCGGAGTTTCATGGTTTCGCCGCGCAGGACGCGGCACAAACCTGTCCACGAGATGATGCCCAGAACAAAACAGAGATGGAAAAGCCCGGGCTTTTCGAAAAGAGACATGAAGGCGACTATGAGAAGGATTGAAGGGATAGACGCCAGAACAGTGTAGGTAAACTGTATAATATCGTCAATCCATCCGCCGGAATAACCCGCCAGTATTCCCATAAGCATGGCAATCGGAATAACAACCAGCGTGGTAAACAAACCGATAATAAGACCTGTGCGAATGCTCTTGAGTGAAACGTACAGGACGTCGTTTCCAACCTTGTTTGTCCCGAGAACGTGGAGCCCGGGGTAACGGAGCCCGGGACGTTCCCGCGCGAGTGTGCCGTCAGGGCGTGACACGAGTTCCTTGTTCAGGAGACGGGTTCCGAACGGTTTGCTGTAGGTTTTTTCCTGGATATTGCGGAGACCGGTGAACAGAACATCGAAAAGACTCAACCCCCCGGCGTCGATGAGGGCGGTACCGGTAGCCGGGTCTCTGCGCACGTCGCCCGCGTCATCCCGCAGGTACGGATGGTAACCGACACTGTCGGCTACTCCGATGAGAGCGTACATGCTCAGAATCGCGGCGCTGATTCTCACGCCGCGGCGGCGGAACATGGCGGCGAAAGCCCGGCGCCACTGGGCGTTGCCCGCTATGTTTTTCCAGCCGAGAAATACAATGAACAGCAGACCGAGCACCAGAATATCCTGGGTGTACCAGCAATGCCATATCCGGGCGGCGAGACCACCCGGCGAACCGTTGTCGGCCATGAAGTAATAAAAGACACTGACGAAACTCTCCGGGGTCACGATCCGTGCTCCTTTCCGCCGACGCGGATGCGGGGATCGGCGACACAGTAACTTATATCGACCAGGATCAGGGCGACGATGTACAGGGCGGTGCCGAGAAAGACAATGGCGCGAATCACCGCGAAGTCGTTCCGCCCGATAGCGTCTATGAGATAATTGCCCAGGCCCGGAATTCCGAAGAAGCGTTCGACCAGCATGGAGCCCATGATCAGGAACGGAAGCTGTGCCACCACACTGGTGAGTATCGGAAGGATCGCGTTTCTCAGGGCGTGTTTGAAAAGTACTTTGCCTTCACCAAGCCCTTTGGACCGGGCGGTACGGATGTAATCACGGTTGACTTCTTCCATAAATACTGTTCGGTAATAACGGACGCTTCCGCCGATTCCGGATATGACGATCACGCTGACAGGCAGGGCGATAAAACGGAGCACGTCGGGAAAGGTCCTGGCAAATCCGGACGTGGGGGTTACGCGGAGAACATTGCCGAACACATACTGGAATATCACCACGTAAATCATGCTTGGTATGGACATGAGAAAGACTGATATCACGAGTGCGGCGCCGTCCAGGTAGGAGCCCCGGTAGAACGCGACAAGCATGGAAATGACTATGGCCAGGAAAAGGCCCAGCACAAAACTGGGGACGGCAATGCACAGAGAAGGAGGAATGCGTTCAAGTATTTCATCCGATATCGGATCTTCAGTGGCGTCGGATATGCCGAAGTCCAGTGCGAAAAGGTAAATACTTTTCTGCCAGAAAAGTGTCCGGGTCAGCGACTCGGGAAACGCCTTGTCCCCGTTGTAGAAAACCGGAAGATCGTACCCTTTCTCCGAGAGCCAGTTTTCTACGGCTTCATCCGTGGCGTATTTCTCGCCGAGATGGCGCACGGCCATTGCCCGCGGCGGGTGTACCTGGAAGAACACCATGAAAAGCAGGATATTGACCGTAACCAGGATAAGCAGTCCGTAAAGAACGCGCCTGATAATGTACGCTGTCACCGTTACAATCCCCTTTCTCTGCGGTAAGCCTTGACAATCGCGGGTATTATCCCTGCCGTTATAAGGGCGAAAATGGCGAGGACCGGCCAGAGGACGGGAGAGTTCCATTTCTTCCGGCAGTCCGCCCGGACGTCCGGCTCTATCCTCCGGTACTTCATGGTGTTGTACAGCATGGGGTGCGGCTTGGCGTTGCGGTACCACTTGTGGTAAAGGATGTAATCCTCGGGATGATACAGCCATATTGCCGGCGCGTCACGCTGGAGAATACCGACCATGTCGTTTATGATGGCCTGCCTTTCGGGGCCGTTAGGCGTGGACACCATCCGCAGAAAAAGTTCGTCATATTCCTGGTTCTCATAGTTGTAGAGGTTCACGCCGCCGGTTCTGACCTTGCTGTTGGGGCCGTAGAAAAGAAAAAGGAAGTTTTCCGGATCCGGATAATCGGCCAGCCAGCCGCTCATTACCATTTGCCACCGGCCTTCGCGGCGCTTGATCTGAAACTGGCTCAAATCCGTTCCCCTCTGTTCAAGTCTGATTCCCAGCAGGTTAAAACGCTTGCGCCACCACCTGAACTGGGTGGGGAAGTCCGCGTCTCCGACCCTGGCGTGGTCGAAATAAAGGGTAAGGGGCCTTCCGTCGGGTCCCACGCCCCCGGGATATCCGGCTTCCGCCAGAAGCCTGCGCGCGGTATCGATGTCCTTTCTAACGTGACGTCCCATGACCGGGTCCCAGCGGTCCGTGAACGGGTTGGTACCCGGTTTCTCGCCGAGGTACCCGAATATTCCCGGGGGGACGGGGCCCTGGGCCTGCACTCCGCGTCCGTTCATGAAGATATCGCAGAACGCGTTGGCGTCCGCGGCTATGGAGATTGCCCGGCGGAGTTTGCGCTTTTTCTCCGTGTAACCTCCGACCACGTCATCCAGCATGTTGAAAGCCATGTAGAAGAAAGAAGTATCGACGTACTTGACGAGCCTGATGCCTTTTCTGCGCATGGCGGGCGAAAGGTGACTGCCGGCCTGGTCGCCAACCTGGATCACCTTGTCAAAAACGTCATCGCTGATACCTGAAGCATCGTAGTAGCCTTGCGTGAATTTGTTCCAGCGCGGGATCACCTCCTGTTCGTAGCGAAGGTACTGACGGTCAATAAAAGGCAGGCGCCTGCCCTCGTCGGCCAGGAGACCGGCTTCTTTATCTTCCGGCATCCCGGTTGCCGGATAGAAGTCGGGGTGATAATTAGGGTTTTTTTCAAGAACGATGTTTTCGTTCGGTTTAAACTTTTTCACGTAATAAGGACCGGTGCCGACGGGACAGCGGCTGAGCACAAAATGCCTGTCGATCATAGCGGGCTGTTCGTAGAAATCGAGAGCTTCGGGAGGAACCGGGGCGAAGAAATGCATGCATAACCAGTAACGGAACGGAGGGTATTTCTTTTTGAGAGTAATGCGGTAAGTGTAGTCGTCTATTACCTCCGCACCGGGGCATTCGAGAGAAAGATAATCGATTCGAATGGGGTTTTTCCTTTCGTTTCGCTCTCGGTTGTAAGCGGTCCCGGCTTTCTCCTTTCGTCTTCGGCGGACCTCGGAGAGGTAGTCTTCCATGCTTTTTCTCAGTTCCGTAAGCCCGAGTATGTAGTTTTCCAGCGTCGGGAATATGGGGCATTCAACGCGGGGGTCGGCCATGCGCCGGATCTGGAGAACGTAATCGGCGGCTTTCAGTTCTCGTGTGCCCTTTTGCGGAAAATCCTGGATGCTTTGGCAGGAACTTGTTTCGCTTTGTTCAACGTTCCGGTAGATATAGTCCCCGTTTGAGCCGACGGCGAAGCAGGGGTGGTCCTGATACTTGATTCCGCGTTTGATACGAATCGTGTATTCCACGCGCTTCACCGATTCCGCCGACGCTTCATCGGCGGCGAGTCTGTTTCTGTTGCCGTCGTAATACACGGGCCGTGGTACGGACTCGGCGGTCAGGGGTACGACTTCGTACGGCCGCTTGAGGTAGTGGTAGCTGAGCGGAGGCTCGTATATCTGGTCTATTATGGCGCCCTGGTGGGACCAGTACGCTTCGGCGGGGTCAAGCTGAAGGGGCGGAGTGGAAAAGGCGGAGTAGTACGTGGTTCCCGATTCTTCTTCTGCAGTGTACGGGTTGTTACTGCAGGAGGTGAGCGAGATCGAACCGGCAGCAAGGATCAGCAGGGAAAGGATATGGCGGCTGAGTTTGTTCATGGTTCGCAGAGAAGGTACGAAATACGGGCCATGAGTTTCAAGCAAAGTTAAAAGGAGAGTTCGGCTTTGTACTCCTTCCTCAGCGTCATGCGGCCGGAGCGCGGGAGCGGACGGGTTCTCTGGGTTTTGCTTGTGCCCTGTACCCCCGCGTCACGCATTTCGTTCGCAAATCGAACCGCGATCTCACCGCTTCTGCTTCGTTTCCGCCCTCCTCGGGTATATGTATACACGCTCGGAGGGCGGGGCCTTGCAGAAGCGGCAAGCTTGCGATCCGATTTGCGAATCCTGCGGAAGCGAAATGCGTGACGCAACAGCCCGCATCGCTGGCGGCCACTGGAAGATGATAGCGCCGCCGG
>JAWODU010000007.1:0-2569 GCA_046483125.1 Kiritimatiellia bacterium | reverse complement strand
GTGTTGACCAACGCGGTGCAGGCCTTCCAGATTCTCCTGCAGATCGGGGCGGGCACCGGCCTGCTCTTTATCCTGCGGTGGTTCTGGTGGCGGATCAACGCCGTCAGCGAGATCACGGCGATGGTCGTGTCCTTCGTCGTCGCCGTCTACTTCAAGGTCATACACCCGGAACTGTTCCCGCATCTCGTCATTGCCGACGGCCTGCAGATCGTCGCGGGCGTGGGGATCACGACCGTCGCCTGGGTGACGGCCACCCTCCTGAGCCGCCCGACCGACACGCGGGTCCTCCGGGAGTTCTGCCGCCTGACGAATCCCGGCGGCCCCGGCTGGAAGAGGGTGTTCGCCGGGGCGGCGGCCGACGGCAAGCCGATCGCGCCGGTCCACCGCGCCCAGAACCTCCCGGCGGGGATCATCTGCATGCTTTCCGGTTCCGTCGGCGTCTACGCCGCGCTCTTTTCGACCGGCTGCTTTATCTACGGCCGGCCGGTCCTCGGCGCGGGCCTGGCGGCCCTGGCGGCAATCCAGGTCGCGGTGATCCTGAAGCTCTGGCGACGGACGATCGCGGAGTGAGATACAAAACGACAAACCTGTTATTGACACCGCTCGGGTTCCGATGCGTCGTCATCGCCCCGGGATTCTATTTATGTTAGGTTTCTGTTTGACACCGGCACGGCATGCCGGTACCATCCCTCGTTAAAAGGGCTGCGCCGCAGGGGAACGGATTCGTGTTTCGTGTTTTTGTCGACCACGAGCACTACTGTCCACGCGTTAGTCAAACAACATCAACTGGTTATGGCTTTGGGGTATTTCAGTTTCGTGATCCAATCCCTGAAATGCCTGTAAAATGGGGGTTTTCTCGAACAGAGACACGCTCAAGATCTGTAGGATTGTGTAGAGCGGCATCTCGATGCGGAGGCGCTTCTTGAGAATGGCTACGAGCAGGTACGTTGAGATGGCGATCCATATCTGGGTCTTCACAGCATTCGGCGTGGTGCCGAGGAAGGCTTTGATGCGGAGGTGCTGTTTGATCCATTTGAAGAACAGCTCGATCATCCACCGTGCTTTGTACAGCTTGGTAATGGTCATCGCCGGCAGTGTGAAATCGTTGGTCAGGAACACGAGGAGAGAACTTGGGTCTTCCGGGTCGCGAAACTTGATCCGGCGTAGAGGCTCTGGATACGCCTTGGTCGGATAGAAGGTTGTGAGGATCACGGTCTGATCGCAGATCAGCCCAGTGCTTCTGTCGACCGGGCGAGAGTATCGACGTTTGAACTTGAAGTTGTCTTTGGCTCTGGTGACAAAGAACGCTTGGCAGGTGTTGACCTCGAAGAGCCGCTGGAAATCGAGATAGCCGCGGTCCATGAGATAGTATGCGCCGGGCATGGGAAGGAGATAATCGAGGACGTTGACATCGTGCATTTTTCCGTCGGAAATCAGAATAAACTCGGGGATGCTGCCCCGAAGATTCAGCAAGGTGTGCATCTTGACCGCGCCCTTGTGTCTTCGAAAGCGTGCCCAGGGAAACAGCGAAAGGCACAGGTCGATGGTCGTCGAATCCAAGGCGTAAACCGACGCATCCAAGTCGACGGAAAGTTCTTCGTCCGCGTAGAGTCTGCGGGCTTCGATGATCAGGTGTTGAGCGAACTCCGCGTAGATGCGCCAGTCCCGCCTCTTGTTGGCCTTGGCCAGATTGCTTCGGGACACCGTGGTGTGGATTCCCATATGGTAGAGCTTCGGCCGCACGGCCCGAAGGCATGCCTCGATGTCGCGCAGGCTCTCGCGGTAAGTGAGTTGAGCGAACGACATCACGCGGAAGTGATCGGAGCACTTGAAGTCCTTCACTTTCTGGTTGCCGCCGTAGCGGCGCACACATCGGTGGAAATGATGCCACGGCAAGTGCTGCATGAGCTGCGAGAATATCGTTGGTCCTGTATACATCCGGGCCTCCCTCCTGTTTTGGAAGGTCGGAGCTTACAGGCAAACTCAAGTCGCAAACAGCTATTTCTTTACGCAACCCCTTACTTATCAGCATCTTGGGCACCATGAAGAGCTAAACGCGTGGACAGTAGTGTGTTTTGATTTCTTTTTGCCGGATACTCCTTCTACGCCCACCGACAGTGCGAGGGCCTCTGTGTGATGTTTCTTTCAGTCAGTGATTTGATGGCCATATAAATGTTTCCATTCCGCTATTCGTACTCGTGGTACCGTGTATTGTTCGAATATATATTGCGGAGCTGACACACCTATCAACGTCCTTCAACGGACAGAATTTCAAACGTCATGCACCGCTTTCTCATTTCGGGAATACATTCTATTGCCATCGGTCACATGAATATTTTTGCGTGTTATCGATTCTATTGCACCACACCAATCTGATATTCTTCGCCGCTGATCAGCAGCGCGCGCAATCGCACCGCAAGTTTCCTGGCAACGGCTACAATCGCCTTTTTGCTGCTGTTTGTGCGGGACAGAGCATCCCGGTATTTCTTCAGCAATACGGGATCGCGGGATTTTGCCAGCCACGCCGCTTCAACCAGCCAGGACCTGACGAATGGACTGCCCTGCTTGG